>NZ_RCCC01000001.1:2663291-2980547 GCF_003663825.1 Acidovorax sp. 106
AGCAGGAGACCGGTCGGCGTGTGTTCAACATTCTTCAGTTGCGCCACCATGACGCGATTCTGAAGCTGCGCGACAAAGTGGCTGCAGCACCGAAGGACACTAAGTTCGATGTCGAACTGACCTACATCACATCGCGCGGCAAGTGGTACCTCGAGAGCTGGAAGGGCGATCCGCGCAAATCGTTCGGCGTGGCCACGAATATCGGTGTGCATTTCTTCGACATGTTGCACTTCATCTTCGGCAAGCTTCAGGACAATCGCATTCACCTGAGCGAGGAAACCAAGGCGGCCGGGTACCTTGAATATGAGCGTGCCCGGGTACGTTGGTTTCTGTCCATCGATGCCAACGATCTTCCGGAGGGGGTTAAGGGGAAGAAGCCCACATACCGCAACATCGATGTGAGCGGTGAGCAACTCGAGTTTTCGGAAGGCTTCACCGATCTGCACACCACCAGCTACCGCGAGATATTAGCGGGCCGGGGTTATGGCTTGGCAGATGCAAGGCACTGCATCGAAACGGTGGACGTGATTCGCGGGGCTTCGATTGCATCCGATACCGATGAGCGAGTGCATCCTTTCGTGCTCAAGAAGGGGCATTGATAGCATGCAAGCTTCTGGTCTGAAGCCGCTTTCTCAGTACCAATTGCTATTGGGGGATGTTCAGGGCGCGCTCAAGCTTTGGCGCTTCTGGCTGCACTTGGGGTTGGAGGATATCCTTAAGCAGTACCGCCGCTCGTTTCTGGGACCCGTGTGGATATCGATCAACACGGCGATTTTTATCGGCGCGTTCGGCTTGATCGGGGCGCAGGTTTTTAAGATTGATGTGCAGACTTATCTGCCGTTCTTCTGTGTGAGCCATGTTCTGTTTCTGTTTATCTCCCAGTGCATTTCCGACAGTTGCCAAACGTTTATCGGCTCCAGCGCATTCTTGAAGCAAACACCTTATCCCAAGACTGCATTCGGCTTGCGAGTCATCTGGCGCAACCTGTTGATGATGGGGCACAACATCCCGATTGCCTTGATCGTTCTTCTGGCGTTTGGCCGCCTTGATGATGTGAAGCCAATCCCATTTTTGTTCGGGCTCGCATTCACGGTGTTATGCGCGGTACTCGTTTCCTGCATCCTGGGTGCCCTGTGCGCGCGTTTTCGCGACATACCTATGATTGTCACCAGCCTGATGCAGATTGCGATGTTTCTCACACCGGTCATGTGGCAGGCATCGCAACTCAGCGAGCGGGCCCAATTGATCGTGCACGTCAATCCTTTGGCTGCATTTCTTGACTTGGTGAGGGCCCCCGTTTTGGGCGAATCCGTCAACCCCTACAGTTACCTGATGGCCGGTGCCACTTTTCTCGCATTGCTCTTGGCATTTTTCACCGTGTTTATGCAGAGCCGTCGCAGGCTTGTGTACTGGCTCTGATCATGGCAAGCATCGAACTGGAGCGAGTCAATGTCGACTTCCCGCTGTTTTCATCACGCTCACGCGGATTGCTGAACACCCTGCTCGGGAAGGCCCAAGGGCACCGGGGACGGATCGAAGACATCGGGCATGGCGCTATCGCAGTGCGTGCACTGCGAGACATCACGCTGTCTCTCAAGGATGGGGATCGGATGGGCCTGATCGGCCGCAATGGAGCTGGCAAGTCCACCATGCTCCGGGTGCTGTCCAGCGTGTATGAACCCACCTCGGGAGTGATGAGGGCGGATGGCCACATCTCCTCCCTGATTGACCTGATGTTGGGCATGGATCCCGATGCCAGTGGCTACGAGTTCATTGCCACACGTTGCGTCGTGATGGGAATAGGAAGCAAAGAAGCCAAGGACTTGGTCCCCGATATAGAGGAGTTCACGGAGCTGGGTGACTACCTGCATCTGCCTGTGCGCACGTACTCGTCCGGAATGATGCTCCGTCTCGCCTTCGCCGTGTCGACGGCCGTGGCGCCGGATATTTTGCTGATGGACGAGATGATTGGTGTGGGCGACGCGCAATTCATTGATAAGGCACGTATTCGGCTGGAAAACATGATGAGCAAGGTCAAGATACTGGTACTTGCTTCACACAACGACTCGATCTTGAAAACGTTCTGCAATACAGGGATATGGCTCAACGAGGGCCAGATCCGCATGCAGGGAAGCATCGAAGACTGTCTGGCTGCCTATCACGGCAACTAGCTTCATTTTTTGGCAGCATGAGCGAAACATCCTATACCGCGCACCCAACGTCAATCGTCGATGCAGGGGCGCAAATTGGCGCGGGAACCCGCATCTGGCACTGGGTGCATATCTCTGCGGGCGCGCGGATCGGCCTTTCTTGCTCTTTCGGGCAGAACGTCTATGTCGGCAATGACGTGGTGATCGGCAACAACGTCAAGGTTCAGAACAATGTCAGCGTCTACGATACGGTCACGCTGGAAGACGATGTTTTCTGCGGGCCCAGCGTTGTTTTCACCAATGTGTACAACCCTCGCAGCAGCGTCGTGCGTAAAAACGAGTACAGGCGAACCCAGGTTTGTAAGGGGGCCACGCTCGGTGCCAATGCAACTGTGGTGTGCGGAACCACCATTGGTGCGCATGCATTCGTCGCTGCTGGTGCGGTAATCACCCGTAACGTCAAAGCCTATGCACTGGTTGCAGGCGTGCCTGCGCGGCAAATCGGCTGGATGAGCGAACACGGGGAGCGTCTCGATCTTCCTTTGACCGGAGATGCGCAAGCACATTGTCCGCACACCGGTCATCTATATCGTTTGACTGATGGTGAGCTGCAGCGAGCTTGATCCCCACCATCGCATGGAGTTGTAATGGAATTCACCGATCTAAGAGCGCAATACAGGCGGCTCAAGTCTGACATCGACGCGCGCATCCAGAAAGTACTGGATCATGGCCAGTACATCCTGGGCCCGGAAGTACATGAACTGGAAGAGCACTTGGCAACCTACACCGGAGCCAAGTATTGCATTACGGTGGCCAATGGCACCGATGCGCTTCAAATTGCCCAGATGGCTCTGGGCATTGGGCCTGGAGGCGAGGTAATTACCCCCGGATTCACGTATATCGCCACTGCCGAGACAGTCGCGCTGCTTGGTGCGAAGCCTGTGTATGTAGATGTGTCGCCGGGTACATACAATCTGGACCCCTCATTGCTCGAGGCCGCAATCACACCCCGCACGAAGGCCATCATTCCGGTCAGCCTGTATGGGCAATGCGCTGACTTTGATCGCATCAATGAAATAGCCGCCAAATATCGAATTCCTGTCATTGAGGATGCTGCCCAGAGTTTTGGTGCTACCTATAAAGGGCGCAAGAGTTGCAACCTCACTACTTTGGCTTGCGCCAGCTTTTTCCCTAGCAAACCGTTAGGCTGCTACGGGGACGGCGGAGCCATTTTCACAAGTGACGAGGAATTGGCTCGGGTCATCCGTCAGATTTCGCGTCACGGACAGGATCGCCGCTATCACCACGTTCGGGTCGGTGTGAATAGCCGCCTCGATACATTGCAAGCTGCAGTTCTTCTGGGAAAACTGGTGATTTTCGATGAAGAGATTGCTAAACGCCAAATGATCGCGGATCAATATGCACGCAAATTGCTACCGATACCTCAGATAGCTTGCCCATCCATCGAAAAAGGCAACCTGAGCGCCTGGGCCCAATACACGATCCGGTCAAATCATCGCGATGATCTTCAGCAAGCGCTGAAAAAATTGGAGATACCCACCACGGTGCACTATCCGTTGCCCCTGAATAAGCAGCCCGCAGTGGAAGATGGCAGAAAGCAGCTTCCTATTGGCGATCAGCTAGCCAATAAGGTTCTGAGTCTTCCCATGGGCCCTTATCTCAGCGACTCGGATCAGTCCTTTGTAGCCCAAGCCATCCAGCAGTTTTATATCGAAAATCCTTCTCCCTGATTTCGTCGTCAGGAGTCACCTCTTATCAAAGCCTGTTAGCAGGCCCAATCAATTGCTAGAAAGAATGATCATGGACATTAAAAATAAACGCTTCGTCATCATCGGTGGTGGCGGCTTGATCGGATCCCATACCGTTGACCGGCTACTGAAAGAAGAAGTAGCCGAAGTGGTGATCTACGATAACTTCGTACGCGGTCGAATGGAGAATTTAACGGAGTCGCTCAAAGATCCACGGGTAAAAATTTTTGAAGCTGGCGGCGATATTCTGCAGACAGACATATTGGATGCCGCTCTTAAAGGCGTCGACGGAGTTTTTCATCTGGCGGCGCTTTGGCTCCTTCAATGCCATGAATATCCCAGGACCGCATTCGACACCAATGTTCGGGGAACTTTCAATGTAATGGATGCGTGCGTGAGGAATGGGGTGAAGCGCTTGGTGTATTCCTCTTCAGCTTCTGTTTATGGCGATGCGGTGGAGGAGCCCATGACAGAAGAGCATCCATTCAATAATAAAAATTTCTATGGAGCCACCAAAATTGCAGGCGAAGCTTTTTTGCGAGCCTACCATCATCGCTACGGTCTTGATTATGTCGGGCTGCGATATATGAATGTGTACGGCCCCCGTCAAGATTATCATGGTGCCTATATTGCCGTGATCATGAAAATGCTCGATGCAATCGACAGCGGCAATAGCCCTACCATCATGGGCGATGGTTCTGAGGCGTTCGACTTTGTTGCCGTAGAAGACTGTGCGTTGGCTAACGTCTGTGCGATGAAGGCCAGCGCGACTGACGCGTTCTACAACGTCGGTACCGGCAAGCGGACGTCGTTGAAGGAACTGGCAGAAAAGCTTCTGCGTATAACCGGCTCTACCAAAGAAATCACCTATGCACCTCGCAGTCAGGCCACTCTGGTGCGCAACCGCATTGGAAGTCCTGACAAGGCGCGCGAAGAAATTCAATTCAATGCAGAGATCGATCTCGATGAAGGCTTGCGTAAGCTGATTGATTGGCGTGCGTCACATAAAGCAGAGGTGGCTGCTCGTCGCGCTTGCGTCGGCCTCTGAGGTATCCCACGTGTGCGGCATCGCGGGTTATTACAACACGGACCAAAACCCAGCCTCGGCGGTGGTGATCAAACGCATGACCGATGCGATTGCGCACCGGGGACCGGATGGCGAAGGAAGCTACGTTCATGAGGCATTGGCCTTAGGCCATCGACGTCTTGCCATTATCGACCTCTCGCCCGGGGGGCACCAACCCAAAGCCACTGAAGATGGCCGATACGTTATTGCTTATAACGGGGAAATTTACAATTTCAAAGAAATCCGTATGGAACTGGAGAGCTTGGGCCGCCATTTCCATACCCATAGTGATACGGAAGTCCTGCTTTACGCATTTGTTGAATGGGGCGTGAAATGTTTCAATCGCCTCAACGGCATGTTCGCATTGGCAATTTGGGACAATTTTGAAAAGACTTTGACACTCGCACGCGATCGCTATGGGGTCAAGCCGCTTTATTATCACAGCTCTGGAAAATCATTTGTTTTTGGCTCTGAAATCAAGGCAATTTTTGCACACGGAGTTGTTGATCCTAAAGTCGATTCAATCGGGCTGTTTGAATATCTGAGTTTTCAAAATTTCCTTGCAGATCGAACTATATTTAGCGGAATCAGTCTTTTCCCTGCTGGCACGTATGCAATGGTCAAAAGCAGCGGTACTGGATCTGTTGATGCCAGTTTCACCCGTTATTGGGACTATCAATTCGTTGAGCCTGAATCCCCGCGAAAATTGGAGGAGTATGCGGAAGAACTGGATCGCCTGTTCGTGCAGGCTGTCTCTCGGCAACTGGTCAGTGACGTAGACATTGGATCTTATTTGAGTGGTGGGATGGATAGCGGGTCCATCACAGCAGTCGCCGCTCAGCAAATTCCATACATGAAAACATTCACCTGCGGCTTCGATTTGAACTCGGCTTCAGGGATTGAACTGGGGTTTGATGAACGCCCGACGGCTGAATACATGTCTTATCTCTTCAAAACTGAGCATTATGAAATGGTGCTCAAGGCGGGAGATATGGAGCGAGTCATGCCCAAGTTGGCGTGGCATATCGAAGAGCCGCGCGTAGGGCAAAGTTATCCGAATTATTATGCAGCTCAACTGGCCAGCAAATTTGTCAAAGTTGTGCTGTCCGGTGCCGGTGGTGATGAGCTCTTCGGTGGATATCCGTGGCGATATTATAGAGCGGTGGTCAACAATGATTTTGATCACTACATAGATAAGTACCACGCTTTCTGGCAGCGTTTAGTTCCTCAAGGGCGAATGTCCTCCGCACTGGCTCCAGTGTGGGCGGAGGTTCAGCACATTGATTCGCGAGACTTGTTCAAGTCTGTCTTTCATCAGCAACCTCAGAACATTGGCCGTCCGGAAGACTATATCAATCACTCCCTTTACTTTGAAGCTAGGACGTTTCTCCATGGCTTGCTGGTAGTCGAAGACAAATTGAGCATGGCCCACGGCATCGAAACGCGAGTTCCATTCCTAGACAATGATCTCGTGGATTTTTCCATGCAATTGCCAGCACGCATGAAGCTTGGAAATTTGGGTGAAGTGGTCAAGCTGAATGAGAATGAACCCGGGGCGAAGACCGCCAAATATTTTCAGAAAACCAAAGATGGGAAATTGCTTTTGCGCCAGGTTATGCAGCGATTGCTGCCACCTGTTATCACGGATCGTGAAAAGCAGGGGTTCTCTGCTCCAGATGCAAGCTGGTTTAAAGGTGAAAGTATTGATTATGTCAAGCGTACTTTGCTCAGCCCAAATGCGTTGACTCATCAATACTTGGATCGTGACTATGTGAGTGAGATCGTTCGGCAGCACGGCAGTGGAGAAATGAATCACCGCTTGCAGATCTGGTCGCTGATCAGTCTGGAGTCCATGATCAGACAATTTATAAAAAATGAATAAAAGAATTTCTTCCTCAGAGAGGCCTTATAAAGTATTGCATATTGGTAATATTGCTAATAATGCTTATCTGAACGCGAAATTGCTTCTTAGGCACGGCGTTGAATCAGATGTAATTTGCGCGGATTATTACCATATCATGGGCGCCCCAGAATGGGAGGATGCGGTATTTGATTTTGAGGGAATCGATCACTTCAATCCGGATTGGGCCAATCTGGATTTGCAAGGATTTCAAAGGCCAAATTGGTTTCATTCGGGTGCCTTAGGTCAAATCCTGGCTGAACTGG
The DNA here is from genome assembly GCF_003663825.1 of Acidovorax sp. 106. Lineage (NCBI taxonomy): Bacteria > Pseudomonadati > Pseudomonadota > Betaproteobacteria > Burkholderiales > Comamonadaceae > Acidovorax > Acidovorax sp. 106. The sequence continues at coordinate 2,670,443 of NZ_RCCC01000001.1, forward strand.
CTGGAGATGCTGCGGCTCCAGAGCAGAAGATGGGGCGTCTATCGCGAATCATCGGGACAGCGCACAGCCACGCATTTGGGGGAACGCTTGAGCTTCTTTTGAATGATGCTTGGACGAAGCTTTTCGGATACAAACAAAAATCCTTGGTCAACCTGCTGACTAGGGTTTCGGTTCCGATTCTGCATGTCATGTGTCGCTTGCATTTTTATGCTGAATCTGCCTTGAAAAAAAATGGAGGGGATCGGTTCGCAAAAATACGCGTTACTTTGGATCAGATCAAAAGACGTACCAAATGTGACCTGAGGCGTTCAGAGGCAGTCCCTTATTTTTTTTATCAGGCTTTGTGGGAACGGGTTTTTAAGAAATATGATGCGGTTATCGGATATTCCATAGATGGAATTTATCCACTGATATGCGATAAAAAATACATTGCCTTTGAGCATGGAACGATCAGGAAAATTCCGTTTGTCGATGATGCTCTGGGGCGAATCTGCAAAGCCGTTTATAAAGCCGCAGATAAAGTAATTATCACCAACTGCGACAACGTCAAGGCTGCAAAGAAGTTGCAGCTAAAAGACTATCGATTTATACCTCATCCGATCAATGAGGAGGTTCAGAAGGTGCAGCTTCCGCCTAGTTGTACCGAGCGCCTTAATGAACAGGAATTTATCGTCTTTCATCCCGCCCGACACCATTGGGATAGGCATCGCGATCCCAGTTGGGAAAAGGGAAATGACAAAATCATCGCAGGCTTTGCAAGATTTAGAAAAACAACCAGTGTCAAAACTGTTTTGGTCCTTACTGAATGGGGTTTGACGATAGAGCATAGCCGACGGCTTATCAAAAAATTGGGTATTGAAGATGCCGTGGTGTGGATACCAGTCCTACCCAATCAGCACATGATTGAAATGATCAGTCTGTCTCACGTCGTGGTGGATCAAATCGGTGTAGGTGCTTTCGGGAGCTTGGCCGCTAAATCGTTGATGTGTGGAAAGGCGACCCTGTGTCATATTGACCCGGAGCCGCACAGGGCTTGCTTCGATGTCATTCCTCCGCTCATCAGCGTGGAGTCGCATGTTGATGTTGCCGCTCGTCTACAACAACTCGCGAGTGATATTCCCTATCGCAATAGCGTTGAGAATGAATCTCGAGAATGGTATTTGCAGCATCATTCCAATAGATTGATCGCCGAGCGCCTCGTTGGATTGATTAAAGAAATCGCCGCATAAATCCGGGCAATAGTTATTCATTGACCGCAGAGGTGGCTATATCGCCATGATGCTCGTGTCGATTCAGGATCTTTAGGTTGGCCGATGTATATTTTTCGTGGAGGAATGATTTCTCTCCTCAATTCGGTTTCTATTCTTTTGCTGCCCTTGATTGCGGCACTGAGGATGTCATTGAAGTGGGTGCGAGGGCAAGCGCCTGTCAGTATTTGGACTGGTGCACCCATCCTAAATATGGCAATCAACTCCAGCGCGGAGAGGTTGACAGGTGCCAAGTCTTATTCGGTAGTTGCTCATACCTATTTCATCACCAATAAATTCGATTTCGATCTTCAAAGGCTTCCTCTTGGGCGAGTTTTTAACACGCAATATAGATACATTGCTTTTTGGATCATTTGTTTGATCGCTGATCGTGTTCATATTTATTTGGATGGGGGTATCTTGCCGAACGCAAAGATGCGATCCTTCAACAAATTGGAGCTCTTCACCTATAAATTGTTGGCAGTAGATGTGTTTGCGTGGACCTATGGTGGAGATTGCCGCACCCAGCGCATCACCCGTTCGCTGGGAGACCCGAACTGCTGCACGGATTGCACCGCTCAAAATTCAGCATGTATCTGTGATGAGGGCTTGTTTCGACCTCGATATGACTATGCGCGAGATAAATGCGTGGCAATTTTCTCGATGGGGGACATGATTGAGTACACTCCCGGAAGCGTAAACACACTATATTTCTGGCCGCTGGATATTGTCGATGAAAAATATAAAAATATCCAGACTGTTTCTGAATTGAATCCACCATTGGTGCGGATTGTCCACGCTCCCAACCATCGGATGTTCAAGGGCACGAGATTCATAGAGGCGGCTGTTTCTGAATTATCTGCCGAAGGATTGGCTGTGGAGCTCGTGCTGGTTGAGAGGGTTCCAAATCAGCAGGCCCTCAAGATCTACCAAACGGCTGATATTATTGTGGATCAAGTTATGGTGGGTTTTCATGGGTTTTTTGCTCTTGAGGCAATGGCCATGAGCAAGCCGGTCGTGTGTTTCATTCGCGAACCGGAGCGCTATCTTATTGATGCAAAAAACTCTCCCATTATTAATGCCAATCCGGAGAACATCAAAGAGGTGCTCCGATCATGGGTGAATGCAAGTCGGTCGGAACGTCTCAATCGGGGCCTGCAGGGTCGCAATTTTATTGAAAAGCATTATTCTATGGATGCTTTTGCCAAACGCTTGGGCAAGGCATATACAGAGCTTGGAGTGTCTAAATGAGATATTGTGTCGTCGGGTCTGGTGGTTATATAGGTCGGTTTCTTTGCGAGCATTTGGTCAAACAGGGGCACTCTGTCGACAAGGTTAGCTCCTCGCTGGCAGGAGGCATCGACCCAACCACAGGACTGTTGCCCGAGTTGGATTTGGCACAGGTTGACGTTGTGGTGTATCTGGCTCAGTCGCCGTTCTATCGGCAGTTGCCTCAGCGGGCCCCCCATCTTCTGGCGGTCAATTGCGTCAGTGCGGTCCATGTTGCTATCGCTGCTCAGGTATCGAACGTTTCCAAGTTTATTTACGCATCGACGGGAAACGTCTACCAAGCATCTTTTGATGCATTCAAAGAGCATTCCACGCTGGAACGTGGGAACTGGTATTCGCTATCGAAAATAATGGGCGAGGAAGGTTTGCGCCTGGCCGCCGGTGGAATGGACCTAACGTGCCTTAGGATTTTCGGCGTGTACGGGCCCGGCCAAGCAGACAAGCTCATCCCCAATCTCATAGCGCGCGTGAAACGGGGTGAAACCGTGACCGTTGATCGCCAGCCCTCCGCAGCGGAGGCCCAGCCTGAAGGGTTGAGAACCAATCCCATCTATATCGATGACACTGTGCGGGCCATCGAAATGGTTGCTGGGATTCGCGGTGTGCCGGTCATGAACTTTGCAGGCGATGAAGTGCTTTCGATCCGGCAGATGGTGGAAATCATTGGCGAAGTGGCTGGTACCTCGCCGCAGGTGGCCGTGAACGATCGTGAGCGGCCAGGGGATCTGATCGGGGACACGTCCCTTTTCCGCTCTCACTACACCCTTCCGCTGACCCCATTTAAAGAGGGCATTCAAAAGGTGCTAGAAGCCTCGCAATGAGGGTTCTTCATCTTCCCACCTCTATTGGCAACAATGCCTGGGCCCTTTCCAGGGGCGAGCGGGCATTGGGCGTGCACAGCGATACTTTGGTGACTCAGACGTCCTATCTGGACTACCCTGCCGACTCGATCGTCGACCTCAGCGGTTCCCGTACGGCATTGGGAAGGTGGTATCTCCTGCTCAAGGCGTTCCTGTCTCTGAGGGCGCGCTATGACGTATTTCACTTCAACTGGGGCTCGTCATTGTTCACGATGCGCGGGATCAATCTGCAGCACCTTGAACTGCCTTTCTACCCTGACACAGCGGCCTTGTTTGCGACCTATAACGGGTGCGATGCCCGTCAGAAATTGCCCACGCTGGCCAAAGGTGGCTTTAGCGCCTGTGAGCATTGCGTCGTCCGGGATTGCGGACCAGCCCTCGACAGGAGCCGCGAGGCTGGAATCATCAAGATGGAACGCCATGCTCAGCACCTCTGGGCGTTGAATCCCGACTTGCTCCCCTTTTTGCCAAACCAGCGTTCTGGATTCCTTCCATATGCCGTGCCCATTGTGGAGAAGGCGAGGCCACTGAGGAATAAGGCCAGACGCCGCCTGCGTGTCGCGCATGCCCCGACCAATCGCGAAATCAAGGGCACTGCGTTTCTTCTGAACGCGGTGGAACAAATTAACAGGCGACATCACGACGCCATCGAACTTGTTTTGGTCGAGGGTAAATCACATGCCGAGGCGCTTGAAATCTATGGGGCCGCGGATGTCGTCGTGGACCAGTTATTGATAGGCTGGTATGGAGCATTCGCAGTCGAAACGATGATGCTGGGAAAGCCTGTCGTTGTGCGGATAGATGCACGGGATGCACATGCGGTGCCTGGACCGATGCGCGAAGAGCTTTTGCAAGCCGTCATTCAGGCAGATCCGAACACCATTGAAGAGGTTCTTGAAGGGTTATTGGATTCGCCCGCAAAGTTAGCCGGATACGCAGAAGCCTGCTTTGAATATGCCCGCAGGTGGCATGACCCCGTTCATGTCGCTTCATTGACCGTGGCCAAGTACGAAGAAGCGTTGAAGGCGAAATAAGCATGTGCGGCATTCTTGGTTTGTATGGCGCTGGCCGTCTCGACAATGCTGAGGAGAGGCTCGAGCTGGGCCTTTCGAAGTTGGGGCGCCGGGGCCCCGACGATCATGGGTTGTCGAGCGTGTGGTTACCCGATGGCCAAATGCACCTTGGGCACACCCGTCTCAGTGTCATCGACCTGACAGATGCAGCACACCAGCCCATGGCGAGCCGGGACGGGCGATTCTTGCTGGTCTTCAACGGAGAGATTTACAACTATCGCGAGCTTCGTTCAGAACTTCAATCTCTTGGCCGTCATTTCCACTCAGCCTCCGACACGGAAGTGCTGCTGCAGGCTTGGGCCCAATGGGGGGGCGCTGCACTTGCCCGGTTTGTCGGCATGTTCGCCTTCGTCATTTTCGACCGCGAAACGAACTTGCTGCATGGGGCCCGCGATGCCTTTGGCATCAAGCCGCTCTACTACCACAAGGATGATCGGAATTTTTGTTTCGCCTCTGAGATTCCTGCGGTCCAGGCATTGCGGTCGTTCACGCCAGCACTTGACTGGCAGGTCGCCTATGACTATCTGGCGCATGGTTCCTATGACACAGGCGAGCGCACCTTCTTTGCCGAAGTGCGTGCGCTGCCACCTGGACACCGTTTCACCTACGACCCGGGCTCCAAGAGCTTAGTGCTTGAACGCTGGTGGGCACCAAAGATTGCACCAACTCAGCGGCTGACGATCGACGACGCGGCACAGGCGCTTCGCGGCCATCTGTTGGACAGCGTGCGGCTTCATCTTCGCAGCGATGTACCCCTAGGGGCCGCGTTATCGGGGGGGCTCGATTCCTCCGCCATAGTGGGTTGCATGCGGCATCTCGAGCCCGAAGCGCCCATACACACGTTTAGTTTCATTGCGGCCGGGGACTCGGTTTCGGAAGAGCAATGGGTCGACCGTATGACTGCGCACGTTGGTGCGGTGTCGCACAAGCTGAGCATCACGCCGCAGGAGCTTGCAGCCGACCTGGACGACATGATCGCGACGCAGGGTGAGCCCTTCGGTAGCACCAGCATTTATGCCCAATACCGGGTGTTTCAGCTGGCACGGGAGCACGGTGTGACCGTGACGCTCGATGGACAAGGCGCGGATGAACTGTGCGGCGGTTATGTCGGCTATCCTGGGCCGCGCGTACGCAGTCTCCTGGACGAAGGGCAGTGGCTGGGTGCGGCTGCATTCTTGCGGGATTGGGGGCGTTGGCCTGGTAGGGCGTCGCTGGACGGATTCAAGGCTGCAGTAGCGGAATACACCAGCGATTCCGCCTACCAAACGCTGCGCAGCTTGAACGGTGCGAAGGCCTGTCCGCCTTGGTTGGATGGACATGTATTGGCCGATGCAGGCGTGGCGCTGCGTTTTCCACGCGAATTGCCACCTCAGACGGCCCCTGGTCGCCGGCTGGTGGCAGAGTTGGCCCGCTCGTTGCACGGCGTTGGATTGCCAGGCCTGCTTCGCCACGGTGACCGCAATTCCATGCGGTTTTCAGTAGAGAGTCGTGTACCGTTTTTGACGACGGAACTGGCCGACTTTTTACTGACGCTGCCGGAGGAATATTTGGTGTCACCCCAAGGCGAAACCAAGCATCTGCTGCGCCGAGCGATGCGTGGCTTAGTGCCGCAGGATGTGCTGGATCGTCGGGACAAGATCGGCTTTGCCACGCCCGAGCAAGCATGGCTTTTGCAGGTGGCGCCGCAGGTGCGAGAGTGGCTGCGGTATCCGCTGAATTTGCCGTTCTTCCGTCAGAATGAAGTGCTGAAGGCTTTCGATCAAGTCGTTGCGGGCCAGCGTCCGTTCAGTTGGCAGGTGTGGCGCTGGATCAATTTCACGCGCTGGCATGCTCAGCACTTCGCGAGGTGAACTGTTGTGGCCCGTCTGCTGTTGTTATCGCTTTCGCCTATCGCATCTGACCCCCGTGTGATGCGCCAGTACGAGGCGTTGAGCGCGGAGCATGAGGTTCATGTGATGGGCTTCGGGGAGCACCCGTCTGGTGTGTTTCATTTCACCTCCGTAGAGCAGCCGCAAGCGAGTCGCATTGTCGTTTTACGCAATGCATTGCGGTTGGCTTTTCGCCGCTACAGCACCTATTACTGGCAGCACCCTCAGATTCGTGCGCTGGAGAAGGCCGCAGCGCAGGTGCCAGCGGGTTTCGACTTGGTATTGGCCAACGATGTGATGGCCTTGCCGATGGCACTGAGGCTGGCGGGCAGTGCCCCCGTGTGGCTAGACGCGCATGAGTATGCCCCGCGAGAGTTCGAAGACATTTGGACGTGGCGCACGTTGCTGGGGCCTTTCTTCGACGCCACCTGCCGTGATGCGCTGCCGCGTGTAGCTCGCATGAGCACCGTGTGCACAGGCATCGCACGCGAGTACCAGCGGTGCTACGGCGTCCCGGTATCCGTCATGCCAAATTGCCCTGAGCGACAGAGCTTGTCGGTACAGCCAACGCATGCCGACCGCATTCGGCTGATTCACCACGGTGCAGCCATCGCCTCGCGCAAGATCGAGGTGATGATCGACCTTATGGACCATCTGGACGATCGCTTCAGCCTCGACCTGATGCTGATGGCGCAAGATCCAGATTACCTCGCCGCGTTGAAGCATCGGGCGGCCCCGCATTCGCGCATCCGGTTCATTCCACCTGTGGCCATGCGCGACATCGCCGCGCACACCAATGGCTATGACATCGGCCTCTTCCTGTTGCCCCCTACCAATTTCAATTACCTGCATGCACTGCCCAACAAGTTCTTCGAATTCATGCAGGCGCGCCTGGCCATCGCCATCGGTCCGTCGCCTGAGATGCAAGCGCTGGTGACCGAGCTTGGTTGCGGCGTGGTCAGCGGCAGTTTCGAGGCAGCAGACCTGGCCGCGCATCTCTCGCGCCTCACACCCCAGGACATCGATGCCATGAAGCGCGCTTCGGACTTGGCCAGCCAGCGGTTCAATGCGGCGGCCACTCGCCAATGGCTTCGTGACGAGGTGCGCGGCTTGCTGGCCGACCGTGCCTGCCCGGTGCATTGACGCCATGCGTGCGATTGTTCTCGGAACCCAGTCATTCATCGACGGCGGCACCAAGGTGGGTTCTCAGCATCTGGCGCACGCGTTGGCGGCGGCGGGCTGGTCGGTCGACTATGTGCCCACGCTCTCCTCTCCGCTGGACGTGGTGGGCCGCCAGCGCCATGCCCGGCTGTCGAGAGCATGGGGACATGGGATGCTGCAGCGAGCAGTGGGCATTTCGCAAGGTCTCACCGAGTGGAGCCTTCAATCGATGTTTCCCGCGCATCGGCTTTTTCTGCGTTGGCCTTGGCAATTGGCGGCGTATGGCCGACGCTGCCCGTCGCCATTGCGCGACGGGCCGTTCGATGCATGCATCGCCGATGTCGCACCCAACATGTTGCTGCTGCACCAGATCACGGCCCGCGCCAAGATCTGCCGCCTCAACGATTGGCCGCAGGGGTTCGCTCGCGATCTGCACCCGGTGCTCATCAACGCGCTCGGGTCCATGGTGGGTGGCCCCGATTTCAATGAAGTGTGGGCCGTCTCTGAACCCCTAATGGAATATGCCCGTGCGCTGAACCCCCAGGGTGAGGTGGTGCACATTCCCAATGGGGTAGAGGCCCGTCTTTTGATGCCAGCCACGCAAAGCCCGGTGGCGCGACAGCCGCGCAGCGCGGTCTATGTCGGCGGGCTCACGGCTTGGCTGGACACCGGCTTGCTCGCCCAGACCGCGCGCTTGCTTCCCGATTGGACCTTTGCGGTGTACGCCCCTGGTACGCCCCCGCAGCACGGATGGCCGCCCAACCTCCAATGGCGCGGTAGCGTTGGCCGTGCGGAACTGCCAGCGGTTCTCCAAAGCCATGAAGTGGGCCTGATTCCTTTTTGCGAGGCCGATGGACGCATGCGCTATGTCGAGCGTCCCTTGAAGTTTTATGAGTACATCGCAGCGGGATTGGGTGTGGCCAGCACGGATTTGGGCGCGATGCGCCATGGGATGGGTGACCTGGCCTGCTATGGCAACGATGCACGGACATTCGCTGATGCCATCGTTCAGGCCCGGGAGCAGGCGCAGGTTCGCCCTGCGAGCTTCGTGAAAGACTTCGTGCAAGCCCACGACTGGAGTGCGCGCGCACAGACCATGCTGGCCCGTCTGGAGATGTTGCTGGCATGAAAAACTACCTTCTCTACGACTTCATCCAGGTGGCCGGAGGCGCGGAGCGGGTCACGCTCACGCTGGCTGAGGCCTTTCCGGACTTTCAGACCCTGGTCAGCCGGTCCTACCCGGACGCCCAACCCTTGCTGGATGCCTCCTCTGCCCAAGTGCAGGAGTTGCGGGGTGGCTGGTCTGTGTGCCTTCCCCGTATTTGGGAAAGCATGTGGTGCTTCCGGTTTCGGGCCGGACGGTTGCACGATGCCCACACCGTGCTCTACAGCGGTTTCTATGCCCCGCTGGCGGTCTACCAGCAGCGGTCTGGCCGGCGCTTTTACTATTGCCACACCATCCCCCGATTCGCCTACGACCTGTACGACAGCACGCTGGCGGGTTTTCCGTGGTGGCTTCGGCCGTTCTACGCAATCTTCGTGCGGTGGTTTCGCAAGCAGTACGAAGCGGCCATCGGCCGAATGGATCGCATTTTTGTGAACTCGGAGAACGTTCGCGCACGGCTCCAGCGGTATATAGGGTTGGATGCCGAGGTGGTCTACCCCCCCGTGGCCACACAGCACTTTCGGTTTTTGGCCGATGAGGGCTATTACCTCTCTACCGCACGACTGGTGCCCAACAAGCGGGTGGATGTGATTGTGCGGGCTTTCCTTCAGATGCCCGAGCGCTCCCTGGTTGTGCTCTCTGGCGGGCCGGAGCTGGAGCGATTGAAAGCGATCGCCGGAGTGGCGCCCAACATCCGGTTCACCGGCTGGCAGGCCGATGACGCGCTGCGGCGCTGGGTGGGCAACGCTCGCTGCGTGATTTACCTGCCGGTGGACGAGGACTTTGGCATGTCTCCCGTGGAGGCCATGGCTGCAGGCAAACCCGTGATCGGTGTGGCCGAAGGGGGGTTGTTGGAAACAGTCGTTCCGGCAGAGACTGGACTGCTATTGAATCCGCCGCCCAGCATCGAAGCGCTGATCGACGCGGTGGAAGAAATGGAAATTTCTGTGGGGCCTACGCTCTCGGAACTGTGCCGACGGCGAGCGGTATTGTTCAGCGAAAAGCAGTTCATTCAATCAATGAAAAAGCATTTGAGATAGCAGGTAATTAATGAGTTCGAATCACCATATTAAAGAGGTTGACAACCTTAGGGCCGTGGCCATTGTCATGACATTGGTGGCGCATCTGGGTTTTTTTACCCATGAAAATAATGATTGGTATGCGTATGTCATTCAAAATGTGGCCCAGTTTTGGGGTGGCGTGGATCTGTTTTTCGTCATATCCGGTTTTGTCATCTCCAAGCAACTGCATGCCTTGTTGCTCGTTGGCGATGGATGGAGCGCCAACGCCGATGGGCTTAAGGTTTTCTTTGTAAAACGATTTTTCAGAATATTTCCGCAGGCTTTTTTCTGGGCGGCTGTCGTTCTCTTCTTTAGTTGGTATTTTCAGGGGGTTGGTAAATTTGGAGATGTTTCAAAAGTCATATGGCATTTTTGGGCATCCATTCTCTCTGTGGAGAATATATATCTGATTTTTGATGTGATTCCGCAGCTGTCAATTTATTGGTCGCTTTCGATAGAGGAGCAGTTTTATATTATCTTTCCACTCCTGCTGGTCTTCTTGCCAAGAAAAAAGGTGTTTGCCGTTTTTCTGGTGGCAGCAGTTGTCCAACTTCTGCTTCCTCGTCCCGTCGATCAGTCAAAAATAATATTCATGGTGAGATATGACGCTTTGATACTGGGTTACTTTATCTATCTTTGGACGTTCACAAGCCACTATTTGAATGTAAGGGGAAGATTGGGAAATAGGTCGCAAGTGCTATTTACCGTTCAAATTTTGCTGCTTCTTGCGATCATGGTCATACCTGTTCACATGCGCGGCGTATGGTGCATGGTGGGGGTATTGGATATTTTTTGTTGCTTGATCGTTGCAATTTCAGTGCTGCAACTCAAGGCTTTTGAATTCCGCACCTGGGCAGGAAATGTCTTTGGCTATCTGGGTAAGCGCTCGTATGCGATTTACTTGTGCCATATTCCGGTCGCTTTTTTGCTTCTCAGTGCGGATTCGCTTCTGGGAACCCATTGGGCACCTCAGAAAATAATGGACTACCAGATATTCGGAACGATAGTGTTGATCTTTGTCGCTGCCGAAATGTCTTATCAACTCATTGAAAAGCCGTTGCGCGAACGAGGCCGCGTTCTCGCACAACGGTGGCAAGGCGCCGCGCGGACGGTGCCCGTCTAATTGACGGGATGCCATCGAACTGCGCATGCAGTTCTCGCAATGTCCTACCGCCGAGTCAACAATTAAGACTTGGAGCGCCAGTGCGCAATGGATAGCAGAGACGATACGGCTATGTATCGAACGGCGTTCGCCCAAGATTGAAAAATCTTCGATTTGTCCACCTTCAAGGTCTGCATGGACAGCGCTACTTCTGCAATGCGAAGACCACGGCGCCGGAGGAGCAATAGCGTTCCGATGTCCTGATAGTCGAGCAAAGTGGCCTCTGTCGAGGTGGCGGCCTCCAGTGAGCGAAGGTTATAGAGCCTGAAGCCGGATACAAAATCCCGTAGCGCAAATCCTGTAATCCAGCGAAACCACTGCCAAGCGAGTCGTCGAATCCAACTGATGCGCGCCGGGAAAGAGCCTACGACGAGGTCTCCCTCATACCGGTGATTCAGAAGTGTTTTAATTTCTTCCACCTCATAACGGCTTTCCGCATCAATAGTGATGACCGTTGAGTATCCTTGGGCCAAGCCATAGCGTAGGCCGGTTTGCAGGCTGCCCCAGCTCGTCATAGTCAGCAGCGGGCTTAGAACTTTGGCCCCTTCCGTTTCTGCAATGTGGCAAGTGGCATCAGTGCTTCGGTTGTCAACGATCAGCAAATCCGCCTCCACCAGCGCTCGCACTCTGCGCATCAGGTGTTCAATACTGGCGGCATGGTTGCGCGTAGAAATGACAACAAGCAAGCGTGAATTGGCGCGAGGAGTCAGTCGGCTGCTTTGGGTGACATGCTTGTAATGTTGCGAAATCACGCGTTCGCACTGAGTGATGTCGAAGTACTTCAAAAGCGCTTGGTGTCCGTTTTCGCCGAACTGCATGCGCATCTTGGAGTCGTGTTGTAGTCGTGCAATGGTGCTGCGCCAGCTGTCCACATCTTCAATGGGAACATGAAGTCCCGCATGGGCTTTCGCAATGACCCATGGCATGCCTGAGCCGGGAAGATCCGTGACGATGCAAGGGCGCATGTGCATCATGGCCTCCAGCAAGACGATCCCAAATGCCTCAGTGCGCTCGCGTGATGCAAGGCAGAAAACATCGCACCCCGCCAATAAAGCGTGCTTTTCGTCGTCGCGTACGCTGCCCAATAACCTGACGGCAGGGACTGACCCCATTGGGGTCGTGCTTGTGATGAGTGCTTCAAGCGACTCGTGCAACTCCCCACCCCCGGCAATAAGCAGTTCGACGCCGACCATGCCTTGCACTGCGCGCACCAGTGTCTCAAAGCCCTTGTAGTAGGTCAGTCGGCCTATAGATAGAAGTTTCAATCGCGCGGTGCTACGCCACTGCAGCTCTGCACGCAATCTAGGGGATGGCAGGGGCTCTTGGAGTTTGACGCCGAGCGGAACCACCCGACACTTCTCCTTCCAATCCCGAAGAGGTGGGCTCGCTTCAAGATAGGGGGGGGACGTCGCAAACACCATGTGTGCTCTGTCGAGTACGGCGTATTCGAAAGGGCGGTATAAAAAATAGGCGAGTGCAACGGACCATTTGATGTCTGACATCACCACGTCCGAATGCCAATGCACCACGCAAGGTGTTTTGCGCGCAGCGGGCAGTGTCAATGCCCACAGTGCGGAGTTGTTAGGCAGGTGCAGGTGCAGCACATCGGGCTGAAACGCTCTGATGGCGTTGCCAAGCGCAGATCTGAAACCGAGGGCGATGGGGGCATACACCAAATTGAACTGTACGGGCACACGCACCAGCCAGTGCGGGTCGTCTTGCCGTGGCGTGCCATGCACCAGGGCAAACGCCTCAATGCCCTGTGCTCGCTGGGCTTCAATCAGGTCGGACAAAAAGACTTCCATACCCCCCATGTAGGGAGGGAAGAATTTGCCGATATGAAGAACACGCAGGGCCATACTGGAACGGCTTGCGTCGCTTAGGGCTTCGACTTGCCGGCAGGCTTGATTGCAGAAGTCAGTTGCTCACGCACTTGCCGATACTGCGCGTTGCGTGGCTCCAGCTTGATCGCCTCATCGAGATCTTTCAGGCCATCATTCAGTTTGCCCGCACGGTAAAACGCAACGCCTCTTCCGTAGTAAGCAGGGGCACTGGGTGCAGAGGCGATTAGGTCGTCAAACAGTGGCACTGCTTTTTGCGTGTCGCCCTTGCCAACCATTGCCATGCCCATACCCAGCAAGAGCCGGGGATGTTTGGGGCTCATTTGCAGCAGGGTTTCAAAGTCGCTGATGGCTGCGTCATATTGCTGGGCGGCAATGCCTGCATCAGCATGCCGTTGCAACAGCAATACTTGCATTTTCTTATCGGTGTTGTTTCCTTGGGTCGCGTCTTTCAGGGCTGCTCCAAAGCTCTCGAACGCCAATGGGAATTGGCCTAGAGCGAAGGCCGACTCGCCCCGGTGGTAGTGCAGCGATTGCCCACTGAAGCCCTTGGCCTGTGCAGCGGCAAACGCCTGTAGCGCTTCTGCATGCTTCTTTTGCTGTTGCAGCGTGACCCCAATATTGAAGCGAGCATTCCCGCCCAAGTCCCCCAGGGCATCGGCCGTCAGAAAGGCACGCTCAGCCAATGCGAGGGATCCTTTTTCAAGGTGATAGGCGCCCAGGTTCAAGAATGGGCGGCTGCGTCCAACGGCATTGGCTGGGGCTTTGGTGTCGATCTTCTCGGCTGCATCAGCCCAGGCAGTGCCTTCATCCCTGAGGGAGAGGTTGCGCTCCAATGCCAATCCGCCAAAGATCAACGCAATCAAGACTCCCACGGCGTAAATCGTCTTGGGCTTAAAGCCGGTCAGCACAATGGCAACAAGGCCAGGGACGGCCACAGCCCACAAATAACTGCGGTACAGCACAAACGGGTCTTGCACCCAAACCGTGGCAAATTCGGTTGCAAACCAAAGCAGCGGGAACAGCAGGATCAGACCCGCCAAACCCAGGGCATCTTTGCGGCGTACCACCATCCAAATCGCTACCCCAAGCAAGCAGACGTAGCCCAAGGTACCAGCCAAATGTCCCCACGAAGCAAACCCCAGCGGAAACGCCGGACGCAGATCGACTGACATCCACTGCACGTTGGGGACAAACCACAGCAGGCCATATGCAAAAAACAATGCCGCTTCGTTCAACAGACTCAAGGGGTAGATCTGGGCTGTGATCCCGGGGCGCATGGCCTCCAGCTGCTGCACCAATGCTGCAGAGCGTGGGTCAAACACCTTGCCCAGCACTGCCCCATAAATGCCAAAAAACGCAGCGGCAGCGAGTGCCAACACCAGCAAAGTGCCTCCGGCGACAATAGCAATAGCCCTCCAGCCGGGGCGGCGGATGTAGATGTACAGCGGCATGGCCATGGCAGCTGTCATGACGGCATACTCTTTGGACAGCACGGCCAGCACATAGCTACCCAAAGCCCCTGCGTACCAGCCAGCGCGCCCCGTTTGCAGGCCGCGAACGAAGAGCCAGCAGGCCAGCACCGCAAACAATGTCGCCATAACGATAGAGCGCTGAACCAAGTACCCTACTGCGTAGACTGCGACCGGGTTCAGTGCGAACAGTGCCACACCCACCTGCAATGCGGCTGTGCGGGATGCCTCAAAGTGCGGTTGATCCTCAAACTCTTGCGGAAATTTGGCTTGGGTCAGCAGTGCTTTCAGTAGCGCATATATGCAAGCGACCGTACCCAGGTGCAAAGCGATATTCAGAAACCGCTGTTTCCACCACCCTTCGCCGAACAAACTTTGCAGCCAAACGAAGCTTCCGTACGACAGCATCCGCTGTTTGAATTGGAGCAGGCTGCCGTATTCGCCAAAGATGGTGCCATCGCTCAATCGCAAGTCATCAAACAGCAAATCATTGCGAATGCCGGGCAGGTAAATGCCCAGCACTGCCAAAACAAGGGCAATGGCAAATAGGTAGGTTGCTTTGCGCGATGTAGCCATAAGAATTTTTGAGGAAGAATGCCAGGGTTTGCCGACAGCGCTACACAGGCAGTCACAGGCAGGCAAACGGGTCGGAGCGAGTCTAAGCCATGCGGGGCTTTGGTTAACAGTTCCCAAGTCACCGCTGAGCAGGCGTGTGCGCCTGAGCAGGAGGCCGCTCCTACGTGCAGGGTCGGGTCTGGATGCGTAGTCCTGACAAGACCAATTGGCAGATCAACGCCTCCGCCTTCTCATAGTCCTTCTCCGTCAGTGCAGGTTTTCCCAGCAGCAGTGCAAACTGTGCCTCCTGGTCGGCGTAGGCCTGGGTGACTGACCAGATGATGAACATCAGGTGGGTGAAGTTGACCTTGGCGATGCGACCTTCTTTGGCCCAGCGCTCGAAGGTGCGCACTTCGGCTTTGAGGCGGGGGCCAACGCGCTCGGCAATGGCTTTGCCGTAACGTGGTGCACCGGCAATCACCTCTTTGGTGAATACCTTGGCGCCATCGGGGTGTTCGCGTGAGTAGCGCAGTTTGGCCTGGATGTATTGGCGCAGGGCGGCCTCTGGCTCGTTGCTGTGCGACAGGTCGTCCATACCCGCCAGCCATTGGTTCAGCACGTCGTCCAGCACGCGCTGGTACAGAGCCTCCTTGCTGGGAAAGTAATACAGCAGGTTGTGTCGGCTCAAGCCCGCTGCAGCAGCAATGTTCTCAAGGGATGCGCCCTCAAACCCAAACTGGGCGAAATGGCTCTGGGCTTGCTGGAGGATGCCGCGCTCTTTCAGTAAGCGTGATGGCTTAGGGGCTCGCGCGGTGGGCTCTGTGGTTGACGGGTTGGCAGGGGGCTGGGCTGCGGCGGTGCGTTGGTGTGCTGGGGATGGTTTAAGAGGGCGTGCGGCTGTCATTGCACCATTGTGGAACAAGCGCGGTCGCTAGAAGCTGGCACAGGCTTTGCTCTAAGGATTTTACCAATTGGTAAATTTTTACCGATGAGTAAATTGAACCACTGGCCGAGCACCGAGCGATTCAAACGCCGGGCATCGGCCACTCTACCGAGGACCACGATGAAACCTCCGGAAATTGCAAGCACTGGCATGCTTTGGCGCCAGGCTGTTACGCAGCGGCGGCGCCCTGCGCCAGCTTTGCCCTCACCCCACCCCTCTCCCACACTCCACCTTCCGGAGGCTCTCTGATGGACACACCCGCAAGCCGTGCCTGCGGCATTCATGCCGCTCGCCTGAACCTGGCCGACTACGCCGCAAACTTCAGCGACGCGCACCCGCCGCTCACCCGCCCCCAGGCGCTGATCGAGGCCGAGCGCTGCTACTACTGCCACGACGCACCTTGCGCCACGGCCTGCCCCACGGGTATCGACATCCCCTCTTTCATCCACCGCATTGCGCAGGACAACAACCGGGGCGCCGCCCGCGCCATCCTTGAGGCCAACCCTCTGGGGGGGATGTGTGCCCGCGTATGTCCCACCGAGGTGCTGTGCGAGCAGGCTTGCGTGCGCAACGCCAACGAAGACAAGCCGGTGGAGATCGGCTCGCTGCAGCGCTACGCTACGGATGCTTTCTTTGCCCAGCCGGGTGCACCCCTGTTCCAGCGCGCAGCCGCCACCGGCAAGCGCGTGGCCGTGGTGGGTGCAGGCCCTGCAGGCCTGGCCTGTGCGCATGGCCTGGCCGTGCGCGGCCATGACGTGGTGCTGTTCGAGGCGCGCCCCAAGCTCGGCGGTCTCAATGAATATGGCCTCGCCAGCTACAAGACCACCCACAACTTTGCACAGAAGGAAGTGGAGTGGCTGCTGTCCATCGGCGGCATCGAGGTGCGCACCGGCCAGCAACTGGGCCGTGACATCACGCTCGACAGCCTGCTGGGCGCGTACGACGCCGTGTTTTTGGGCCTGGGCCTGCAAGGTGTGAATGCGTTGGGCGTGGCCGAGCCCGCGGCCACTGGCTTGAGAAACGCGGTGGACTTCATCGCCGAGCTGCGCCAGAGCACCGATCTTTCCACCCTGCCCGTGGGCCGCCGCGTGGTGGTGATTGGCGGCGGCATGACAGCGGTGGACGCCGCCGTGCAGTCGCGCAAGCTGGGTGCGCAAGAAGTGACCATTGTCTACCGCCGCGGCGCTGACGCCATGTCGGCATCGGCGGTGGAGCAGCAATGGGCGCAGACGAACGGCGTGACCATCCGCCACTGGGCTGCACCCAAGGAGGTGCTGAGCGAGGGCGGAGCAGTGAAGGGCGTGCGTTTTGCCGCCACGGCGCTGAGCGGCGGCAAGCTGGTGGAAACCGGCGAGACGTTCACGCTGGATGCCGACATGGTGCTCAAGGCCATCGGCCAGACCTTTGTGGCTGAGCCTGTGGGCAAGAGCATTGCGCTGGAAGGCGGGCGCATCGTCACCGATGCCGAAGGCCAGACCAGCCTGCAGCGTGTTTGGGCCGGTGGAGACTGCCGCGTGGGCGGCCGCGACCTCACGGTCGAAGCGGTCGAGCACGGCAAGGTCGCCGCTGTCTCCATCCACGCCGCGCTGACGGCTCCCGTCGCCATGGCGGCCTGACCCGCAGCGGCAGCACCACCCCGCAACACCGCACAACACACGGGAGCACCCCATGGCAGACATTCGCAGCAATTTTCTGGGCATCCAAAGCCCCAATCCCTTCTGGCTGGCCTCCGCACCACCCACCGACAAAGAGATCAACGTCACCCGCGCCTTCGAGGCTGGCTGGGGCGGCGTGGTGTGGAAGACGCTGGGCGAAGACCCCTCGGTGGTCAACGTCAACGGCCCGCGCTACTCCACACTCATGTCGCAAGACCGGCGTGTGATTGGCCTGAACAACATCGAGCTGATCACCGACCGGCCGCTGCACACCAACCTCGAAGAGATCAAGCGCGTCAAGCGCAACTGGCCCGACCGCGCGATGATCGTCTCGCTGATGGTGCCCTGCGTGGAAGAGAGCTGGAAGAGCATTCTTCCCCTCGTCGAAGACACCGGCGCCGACGGCATCGAACTCAACTTCGGCTGCCCTCACGGAATGAGCGAGCGCGGCATGGGTGCGGCGGTGGGCCAGGTGCCTGAATACATTCAGATGGTCACCGCCTGGTGCAAGCACTACAGCAAGCTGCCGGTCATCGTGAAGCTCACCCCCAACATCACCGACGTGCGCCAGCCAGCGCGTGCGGCTAAGGCGGGCGGGGCGGATGCGGTGTCGCTCATCAACACCATCAACTCCATCATGGGTGTGGACCTGGACCGCATGGTGATGAGCCCGAGCACTGACGGCTGGGGCTCGCACGGCGGCTATTGCGGCCCCGCCGTCAAGCCCATTGCGCTCAACATGGTGGCGGAGATTGCGCGCGATGCGCAGACGGCCGGCCTGCCCATCAGCGGCATTGGCGGCATTACCACCTGGCGCGATGCGGCTGAATACATTGCCCTGGGCTGCGGCACGGTGCAGGTGTGCACCGCCGCCATGGTGTATGGCTTCAAGATCGTGCAGGACATGTGCGACGGGCTGTCGAACTTCATGGACGACCATGGATACGCCACGCTGGACGACTTCAAGGGCCAGGCCGTGCCTACCGTGAAGGACTGGAAGAACCTCAACCTCAACCACATTGAAAAAGCCGTCATCAACCAGGACGCATGCATCCAGTGTGGCCGCTGCCATGTGGTGTGTGAAGACACCTCGCACCAAGCCATCACCTTTACCAAAGAAGGCGGCGTGCGCAAGTTCGAGATCAACGAGGCAGAGTGCGTGGGCTGCAACCTGTGCGTGTCGATTTGCCCGGTGCCCGAATGCATCACCATGCGGGCGTTGGAGCCCGGTGAGGTGGACGTGCGCACCGGCAAAAAGGTGACCGGCGAATACGCCAACTGGACCACGCACGCGAACAACCCGATGCGCGTGGCAGCGTAACCTGAGCTTGCGTCTATCCAGCGGCGCATGCTTCGCCAGCGCAGGGGGCGCAGCCCGGCTGCGCTGGCTGCGCGCCACGCCAGCCGCCTTGCCAGTGCCTTGCCAGTGCCTTTGTCTCTGGTGTAGTTCTTGCGTGGGGCACTGCGGTATCGGTTTCGTTTTCCCCCGTGGGCTGCCGGTGTGCAGCGCGGGTTTTGTGCAAACCCTCTGAGGTCTTTGACAGGAGTTCCGGCATGACAAACAGTTCAGGCATCGCGGCCCCCATGGCAGGGCATGTGCCCAGTGCAGCGGGCAATCCGCTGGCCAACGAAGATTTGCTACCCACCACCCCCGCGCAGCGCCACTGGGGCTGGAAGGACTTTGCCGCCCTGTGGGTGGGTATGGTGGTTTGTGTGCCCACTTACACCATGGCCAGCTCCATGCTGGACCAGGGCTTTACCTGGCAAATGGCCGTATGGCTGGTGTTCGTGGCCAACTGCATCGTGTTGGTGCCCATGGTGTTGATTGGCCGCGTGGGCCCCAAATATGGCGTGCCGTTTCCGGTGCTGGCGCGGGCTTCGTTTGGTGTGAAGGGCGCCAACTTGCCTGCTGTGTTGCGCGGCCTGGTGGCGTGTGGTTGGTTTTCCATCAACTGCTACTTTGGGGCGCTGGCGCTGCACGGGTTTCTCAACATTCTGGGCATGAACCTCGCAGGCCCTGCCGATGGGCAGACCATCAGCACCTCGCAGTTCATGTGCTTCTTGGCTTTTTGGGCGGTGCACATCTGGTTCATCTGGAAGGGGCCTGAATCCATCCGCATGCTCGAAGTGATTGCCGCGCCGTTGATGATTGGCGCCTCGGTGCTGTTGGTGGTGGTGCTGATGATGAAGGTGCCATCAGGTCAGCTCTTTAACCTGCCTGCCAAGGTGGTCGAGGGTGGGCCCAAGACCTGGGCCGCGCTCACCGGGCTGGTGGGCTTTTGGGCCACGCTGGCGCTCAACATTCCGGACTTCACACGCTTTGCCAAGTCGCAGCGTGAGCAGACTCTGGGCCAGGCGATTGGCCTGCCCATTCCCATGGCGCTGTTCTCCATGGTGGGCGTGATTGGCTTCTCCGCCTCGGCCATCCTGTACGGCAAGGCGCAGCTGTTCCCCGATGGCCTGCTCACGCAGATGGGCAGCGTGGCCGCCGGTATTGGCTTGCTGGTGATTTTGTTGGCCAACCTTACGACCAATGTGGCGGCCAACCTGGTGTCGCCTTCGTATGACTTCAGCCAGTGCGCGCCGTCGAAGATCAGCTTTCGCATGGGCGGCATGATCGCCGCTCTCATCGGCTTGCTGTTCATGCCCTGGAAGCTGCTGGCCACATCGGGCGGCTACCTGTTCACTTGGCTGGGCGGCTACGGCACGCTGCTGGGCGCCATTGCGGGCATCTTGTTGGTGGACTACTACTTGGTGCGAAAGACCGAGTTGAAGGTGGACGACCTGTACCGCCGTGGCGGTGACTACGAATACTCCAACGGCTGGAACCTCCACGCGCTGGTGGCATTTGCCTTGGCGGTGTTGCCCTGCTTGCCAGGCTACCTCGCCGTGTCGGGCGTGATCGACAAGGCTTCGGTGGCCCCGTTGCTCCTGTCGCTGTTTGACTTTGGCTGGTTCTTCAGCCTGGCCGTGGCAGGCACCTATTACTACGTCACAGCCAAGAAGCAATGAGCCGTTTCATTGAACTGCTTGCATTGACTGCTTTACTGCCCACTTAGAAGGAGACCTCCATGACCGAAGCCCTACTGATCCGCGGTGGCACCGTGGTCAATGCAGACCGCGAACAAAAGGCCGATGTGCTGTGCATAGAGGGCCGTGTGGTGGCGGTTGGGGAGGGAGCTGCGGCGCAGGCCCCTGCTGGCACGCAGACGCTGGACGCCGGTGGGCAGTACGTGCTGCCCGGTGGCATCGACCCGCACACGCACATGCAGCTGCCGTTCATGGGTACCGTCACCATGGACGACTTCTTCACTGGCACGGCCGCCGCGCTGGCGGGCGGCACCACCAGCATCATCGACTTCGTGATCCCCGACCCGCAAGAGCCGTTGATGGACGCCTACCGCAAGTGGCGCGGCTGGGCCGAAAAGTCGGCGGCCGACTATTCCTTCCACGTCGCCATCACCTGGTGGAGTGAGCAGGTGCGCACCGACATGGGCACGCTGGTGCAGGAAGAAGGCGTGAACAGCTTCAAGCACTTCATGGCCTACAAGAACGCCATCATGTGCGACGACGAAACCCTGGTGAACAGCTTCAAGCGCGCACTCGAACTCGGGGCCATGCCCACGGTGCATGCCGAAAACGGCGAGCTGGTGTACCTGCTGCAGCAAGAGGTCGCCAAGATGGGCATCACCGGCCCCGAGGGCCACCCGCTCTCGCGCCCGCCCATGGTCGAGGCCGAGGCCGCCAACCGCGCTATCGCGATTGCCGACGTGCTGGGCGTGCCCATCTACGTGGTGCATGTGAGCTGCATGGAATCGGCCGACGCCATTGCCCGCGCCCGTGCGCGCGGCCAGCGGGTGTATGGCGAGGTGCTGGCGGGCCATCTGCTGGTGGACGACAGCGTGTACCGCGACCCCGACTTTGCCAAGGCCGCTGCCTATGTGATGAGCCCACCCTTCCGCCCCAAGGGCCACCAGGAGGCGCTGTGGCGCGGCCTGCAGTCGGGCCAGCTGCACACCACAGCCACGGACCACTGCACCTTTTGTGCCGCGCAAAAGGCCATGGGCAAGGAGAACTTCGCCAAGATACCCAACGGCACGGGCGGCGTGGAAGAGCGCATGGCTGCGCTGTGGGACGGTGGCGTGAACACGGGGCGCCTCACGCCCAGCGAGTTCGTGGCCATCACCTCGGCCAATGCGGCCAAGCTGTTCAACATCTACCCGCGCAAGGGCTTCATTGGCGAAGGCGCCGATGCCGACCTGGTGCTGTGGGACCCCCAAGGCACCAAGACCTTCTCGGCCCAAACCCAGTTCAGCAAGGGTGACTTCAACATCTTTGAAGGCCGCACCGTGCGCGGCATCCCCAGCCACACCATCAGCCAGGGCCGGGTGGTGTTTGCCAATGGCGACCTGCGGGCGGAGCAGGGCAAAGGCCGCTACATCAAGCGCCCGGCGTTTGGCGCCAACTTCCAGGCCGTGCAAAGGCGCGCGCAGGACCTGGCGCCCGCGGCAGTGGCGCGCGGTTGATCCGGGCGCTGCCGCAGGCATCCATCCGATTTGGAGCTTCCCCAATCCGTTCAGCCTGAGCCTGTCGAAGGCCGTCACTGCCCAGGCTTCGACAGGCTCAGCCCGAACGGGTGGTGAGTGAATCAGCATTTCAGACATCCCCTGGAGAACACCATGGACACGAAAGTCAAACCCAACATCGAAAACCTACGCATCAACGGCCAGCGCCTGTGGGATTCGCTCATGGAGCTGGCGCAGATCGGCGCCACGCCCAAAGGCGGCGTGTGCCGCCTGACCCTCACCGACCTCGATAAACAAGGCCGCGACCTCGTCACCCGCTGGGCGCGCGAGGCGGGCATGACCGTCACCATCGACAAGATCGGCAACGGCTTCATGCGCCGCCCTGGCCGCAACAACAATTTGCCGCCCATCATGACCGGCAGCCACATCGACACCCAGCCCACCGGCGGCAAGTTCGACGGCAACTACGGCGTGCTGGCGGGCATTGAGGTGGTGCGCACGCTCAACGACCACGGCATTGAGACCGAAGCCCCCATCGAGGTCGCGTTCTGGACCAACGAAGAAGGCAGCCGCTTTGTGCCCGTGATGATGGGCTCGGGCGTATTTGCCAAAGCCTTCACGCTGGAACATGCCTACGCTGCCACCGACACCGAAGGCAAAACAGTCAAAGGCGAACTCGAGCGCATCGGCTACATCGGCGAGCAAGAACCCGGCGACCACCCCATTGGGGCCTACTTTGAAACCCACATCGAGCAAGGCCCGGTGCTGGAAGACAACGACAAGACCATTGGCGTCGTGGAGGGCGTGCTCGGCATCCGCTGGTTTGACTGCACGGTGACCGGCATGGAAGCCCACGCAGGCCCCACGCCCATGGCGCTGCGCAAGGACGCGATGCTGGCCGCCACCCGCATCATGCAAGACGTGGTGGCCGCTGCCCACCGCCACCCGCCCCATGGGCGCGGCACCGTGGGCATGGTGCAGGTCTTCCCCAACAGCCGCAACGTGATACCGGGCCGGGTCAAGTTCAGCATCGACCTGCGCAACAGCACCGACGCGCTGGTGGATGCCATGGTGGCCGAGGTCAAAGCCTTGGCCGACCAGGTGGCCCAAGAGCATGGCGTACAGGTGCATATTGACCTCGTCTCTAGCTACCCGGCGCAGCAGTTTCATGCCGAATGCGTGGATGCCGTGGGCCGTGCGGCGGCCAAGCTGGGGTACAGCCACATGCCAGCGGTCTCGGGTGCGGGGCACGACGCGGTGTACATGGCCAAGCTGGCACCGTCCGGGATGATCTTCATCCCCTGCAAGGACGGGATCAGCCACAACGAGATAGAGGACGCCAAGCCGGAGCACATTGAGGCGGGGTGCAATGTGCTGCTGCATGCCATGCTGGAGCGGGCTTTGGTTTGATTTTGCTATTGAAAATATAGCTGCTAGCGCTTTGCCTTAAAGCGCTAGCGCCTGTTTTTAATAGAAATTCTGCGGAGGTCGGCCGGACCGGTGTTGGCCGTGAAGGGCGCGTGTGCACCGCTGCGCTGGTCACGCTGTCCAAAGGCTGCAGGGAGTCTTCCTTTGCCTTCGGTCAAAAAGTGCATGGAAAAAAGCGCGGGTTGTGAGAATATGTAAAAGCCTTTGACGGCTTTTTGAGCAGGCCCTTGGCCTCAGGCTTTCTCTCAGCCCTTTTTGCGTACCGAACGCGCTGCTTCTCATGCTTGTTCCCGCTCAAATGCCCAATTCGTCGGGCGCCCTTGTCTTTGTCCAGCCGCTGCGCTGGCGGGTGTGAGGCTATGCCCCGTGGCTTCCTCTAGGCCTTCCGGCAATCCCCCATCGTCGTCCGCCGACGCGCTGAATGTGCCGGACGCTCTGGCGCTGGCTGAGCGGGCCCTGCGCTACGCCGCGCTGGAGTGGCTGTCGCGCCCCGTGTGGGTGTTCGACATCGACCACAAGCGGGTGCATTGGGCCAACACCGCCGCGCTGTCGGTGTGGCAGGCTGCATCGTTGCAAGCGCTGTGTGTGCGGGACATGGGGCGCGACATGTCGGGCTCTGTGGCCCAGCGGCTGGCCCAGTACCAGAGCGACTTTGCCGCCTCGGATGCAAGCTTCAACGAGCAGTGGACGGTGTACCCAGACGGGGTGCCGGTGTCGCTCAATGTGCGCTTCAGCGGCCACTGGCTGCCCGATGGGCGCATGTGCATGCTGTGCGAGGCCGAGCCCGTGGGCAGCGTGGCGCCCGAATCCCTGCGCTCGGTCGAGGCGCTGCTGCACACTGCGGTGATGATCACGTTGTACGGGCAAGACGGCCACGCGTTGTACCGCAACCCGGCGGCGCGCGCCGCCGTGTTCCAGCCCGACGAACGCCTGGAGGACCGCGTGGGCGACCCGGCGGCCTATGCCGCGCTGGCGGCCAGCCTGGCCAGCCGAGGGGTAGGCACCTTGACCTTGTCGGTGCCCACGCCCACTGGGCAGCGCTGGCACGAGCTATCGGCCCGCCAGTGCCGCGACGCAGTGACAGGGCAACACGCCGTGCTGGTGAGCGAAGCGGACATCAGCGCCATCAAGCGCACCGAAGAACGGGCCAACTTCCAGGCGCTGCACGACGCCCTCACCGGGCTGCCCAACCGCACGCACTTCATGCAGCGCTTTGCCTGGGCGGTGTCCGAGGCCCAGGCACAGGGGCAAGAGGTAGCGCTGCTGTTCATTGACCTGGACCATTTCAAGGACGTGAACGACACCCTGGGGCACGCGGCGGGTGACCAGTTGCTGGTGACCATGGCTCAGCGCCTGCGCCACGCCAAGCGCAGCACCGACATGGTGGCGCGCTGGGGTGGCGATGAGTTTTTGGTGCTGGTGATGTCGCCCGACATCCGCAAAGACCTGGCGGCGCTGCACGACCGCATTGCAGCTGCTGTGGCCACGCCGGTGCGCATTGGTGACGTGGACGCCCGCGTGACCCCCAGCGTGGGCGTGGCACTTTACCCGCGCGATGGCGACACCATCGAGATCCTGCTGCGCAATGCCGACCTGGCCATGTACGCCGCCAAGGAGCGGGGACGCGACACCATGGCGTTTTATGACGAGCACATGGCGCAAACCGTGCGCAGCCGCACCGAGCTGGAGGCGGAGCTGCGCCAGGCCCTGGCGCGCCAGGAGTTCGAGGTGTACTACCAGCCGCGCGTGGCAGCGGGCAGCAACGCCATCATGGGGGTCGAAGCACTGGTGCGTTGGAACCACCCGCGCCTGGGGCTGGTGTCGCCCGATCAGTTCATCCCCCTGTGCGAAACCACCGGGCTCATCCGGCAACTGGGGCTGTGGGTGTTTGCCCGCGCTGCGCAGCAGCAGGTGGCGTGGGCGGCGCAGGGGTTTGACATGGTGGTGTCGGTCAACCTGTCGGCCCGCCAGTTCATGCACCCCGAGCTGCTGGCCGACCTGACCCGGGCGCTGCAGCAAGCGGGCGCAGACCCCACGCGGCTGGAGGTGGAGATCACCGAATCCATGCTCCTGGGGCACGACCCACGGCAGCTGGCGGTGCTGCAGTCCATGGCCGCGTTGGGGCTGTCGATTGCGCTCGATGACTTTGGCACGGGTTACTCCAACCTGGCCTACCTGCAGCGCTTTCCCATCCACACCCTCAAGATCGACAAGACCTTCATCCAGGGCTCGGACGCCAACCGCTCGCTGGCCGAGTTGATCGTGTCGCTGTGCCAGCTGATGAAGCTCACGGCCGTGGCCGAAGGGGTGGAGACACAGGAGCAACTGGACTGGGTGGTGGCGCAGGGCATTGCGCAGTACCAGGGCTACCTGTATGCCCGGCCTTTGCCGGTGGAGCAGTTCACGGCCCGCCTTCACGGCTGCGCACCGACGGCCGAGTAGCCATTCACCCACTTTTGCGTGTGGGCGCTGCGTTTATGCCACAGGGTGTGGAGGTAAGTGCTTGCATATCACAACAGCGTGACATCTCGGTGTATCGTCTGGTTACCTTTTCACCTCCTTTGAGATCACGCAAGCATGAAGCTGAAAACCCGAATCCTGTGGCTGTGCGCCGCCACCCTGCTGGGCCTGGTGGTGTTGTCGGCCGTGGCGCTCACCACGCTGTACCAGTCGATGATGAAAGAGCGCACCGCGCAGCTGTCCAACCTGGTGGTGCTGGCCCATGCGGCCGCGCAAAAGGCCCATGACAAGGAAAAAAGTGGGGCCTTGTCGCGCGAAGACGCTATCAAGGAAGCGGCCCGCATCATTGGTAGCTTTGTGGACAAGGACAAGTACTTTTTTGTGCGTGGCTACAGCAACGATGTGAACTACGTCCACCCCAACCCCAAGCGCATCGGCATCGTCGATGAAAAGGGGGGGAAGGAAGCCGGTGTGCGTTACCGCGCGGCACTGCAGGGTGTCACCATCGGAACCGTCACGGCGCCTGGCACCCGCCCTGGCGCCAAGGAGCCGGTCGACAAGCTCTACGCCATCATCAAGTTCGAGCCCTGGGACTGGATCATCGGCTTTGGCGACTATGTGGACGACATCGAAAATGCCTTCTGGCGCAACACGGCCATCTTGCTGTCGATTGGCGCGGTGCTGATGCTGGTGATCGCCCTGATGGCCTGGCAAATGCTGCGCACCCTGGTGCACCAATTGGGTGGCGAGCCGCAGTACGCCGCCGACGTGGTCACGCAGATCGCCGAGGGCAACCTGGCAGTGGATGTGCAGACGCTGCCGGGCGACACCACCAGCATCCTGCATGCCATTCGCGCTATGCGCGACAACCTGGCCCACCTGGTGCGCCAGGTGCGCGACAGCACCGACTCCATCACCACGGCATCGTCCGAAATCGCCTCAGGCAATGGCGACCTGTCAGCCCGCACCGAATCGCAGGCCAGCGCGCTGCAGGAGACCGCCGCGTCCATGGAGCAGCTGACTTCGACCGTGCAGCAAAACGCCGCCAATGCGCGCCGTGCCGACGAGCTGGCGCGTGCCGCCTCAGACATGGCGGTGCGCGGGGGCGAGGTGGTGCATGAAGTGGTGGGCACCATGAGTTCCATCAACCAGTCCTCGCGCAAGATCGTGGACATCATCAGCGTGATCGATGGCATCGCCTTCCAGACCAACATCCTGGCGCTGAACGCTGCCGTGGAAGCCGCCCGTGCAGGCGAGCAAGGCCGTGGCTTTGCTGTGGTGGCCAGCGAGGTGCGGGGCCTGGCCCAGCGCAGCGCAGCCGCGGCCAAAGAGATCAAGGCCCTCATCGACGACTCGGTGGCCAAGGTGGGATTGGGCACGGAGCTGGTGGAGCGCGCCGGCACCACCATGGGCGAGGTGGTGACTGGCGTTCAGAGTGTGACGGCGATGGTGGGCCAGATCAGTGCCGCCAGCAGCGAGCAAAGCGCTGGCATCGCTCAGGTGAATCAGGCCGTCGCCCAGATGGACCAGAACACCCAGCAGAACGCGGCTTTGGTAGAGGAAGCGCTGGCTGCCGCCCAGTCTCTCAGCCACCAGGCCGTGGCCTTGTCGCAAACGGTGGGCAAGTTCCGCGTGGGGTGAGTGAGCACCCCTGAGAGCCTGTTTACGATCTCCCAGGGGTCGCGCAGCGGTCTTTGCGGGATGGGATGCAAGGCGCGGTGCGCAGTGGATAGCCCGGCTATCCACAAGCGCCGCCACGCCGCAGACCGCCCGCAAAGGCCACTGCCCGAAGGGTTGGAGCGAAATCGGGTGATTGGACGCCCCAGCTGCTCGCATGGGCATGAGCCCATGCGGCGCATCCGACGCATCCACTCATCCCGATTGCGCGCCAACGCGATCCCCTGCGAGATCGTAAACAGGCTCTAAGTCGCTTCGCGCCTTCCCCCTCTCTGACATTGCTGCGCAATGCGGAGGGGGACGCCCCTGGTGCGGCGGGGCGGCCCTTGCACGGGGGCACCGGTCTGGGGCCGCGTCCGTTTTAGCCGCTAAGCCCGTTTCGTACTGCTGAGCTTTTCGCTGGACATCAATGCGCCTGTCAGTCCCAAAAAGTGGTCCAGCATGTGGAAGTGGTCTTCAAAGAACTCCTCCTCCATGCCCGCCAGCTGGTCGATACGTGTCCACTGCACCAGCGCGGCATCGTCATCGGCCTGCACCACCGGAAACGGCGCATCCCCCAGGTCAAAGTAGTGCGCATGCGTCAGCGTGCGCCCGCGCTGGCTGCGGTCGGGGTGGTCGAATACGGCCACCGATTGCAAGGCGGCCTGCATGGTGGCCTCGGGCAGGTGGCAGTGGGTCTCTTCCACCAGCTCGCGCAGGCACGACTGCCACACGGTTTCGCGCTGTTCGATGAAGCCGCCGGGTACTGCCAGCTGCCCTTTGCCGGGGGCGTGGGCGCGGCGGATCAGCAGCACGTGGTTTTGGCAACGCAGCACGGCGTCCACGGTGACGAACACGGGCGGGTAAGGCGCTTTGGACCAGGCTTCGCGGTAGCCGCGCAACATGCGCCACTCTTGCTGCAGCGCCGTGTAGTGTGGGGTCTGGGCCAGGGCCTGCAACTGCGCCAGCGTGCTGGCCGGGATGTCTGCATCCAGTGGCGACAGTGCTTCGCCCACGGTGTCTGCGGTGGCGCCAAAGTAGGCGTCGCGGATGGTGGTGGCGTCCATGCTGCCCTGGCGGGGCAGGTCGATGAGGGACCAGCCCGGGAAGGCGCGCAGGTAGCTGCTGGTGGCGTCTTTGAAATGGCCCACCAGCGCGATGTGCGCACCGGGCTGCGTGCGCTCGGCTACACCGGCGCGCACGGCCTGGACCCACACGGCTTCGTTGTAGTAGTCGCGCACCGGCAGCACTTGCACGCGTGCGCGGTCCGCCTCAGGCAATGTGCCCAGCAGCATGGCCTGGCGTTCTTGCCAGGTGAAGGGGTTCTTGGGCGAGCGGGCCTGCCAGGCCGATCCCACCACCACGATGACCTGGGGCGCCTGCCGCAGGGCCTCTTGCAACAGAGCCAGGTGGCCGCTGTGCACGGGTTCAAAGCGGCCGATGAGGAGGGCGGTGTCGTGCATGGGTCTCCAGTGCTTTTGATCAAAATAGGGCTCTTGCGCTTGATAGATAAGCGCAAGCAGCTATTGTTTTTGTAGTGATTTTAAGCGGCGGGGGCTGGCAACTTTGCAACGCCTCGGTGTGTGTACACCCCCACCCGTTCACGCTGAGCCTGTCGAAGCGCGGCGCAGCGCCATGGCAGGCGCGGTCAGAGCGGTGGGGGAACCCCTCCAACGAACCGTTCAGCCTGAGCTTTTCGAAGGCCGTCATGGCCATGTGCCCTGGCTTCGACAAGCTCAGCCCGAACGGGTGGGGGAGGGCATGCATGGTGAGGGGCTCCATCACACCATCACACATACCGCGCCGCTATTGGCATCTGCCGCCCGCTGCCAAAGGCCCGGGCCCGCACGCGCACGATGGGCGGGGCCTGGCGGCGCTTGTACTCGTTGCGCGCCACCATCTGGCGCACGCGCTGCACCAGTGCGCGGCCTGCATCGCCCAGCTGCAACTGGGCCACGAAGGCTTCTGCCGCTGCGTGCTCCGCCGTAGAAAGCCGGTCGCCTTCGATGAGCAGCTTGAGCACTTCGTCCAGCACCGGGTAGGGCGGCAGGCTGTCTACATCGCGCTGGCCGGGGGCCAGTTCTGCAGACGGCTCCTTGTCGATGATGGCCTGAGGAATCAGCTCGCGCCCGGCGTGTGCGTTGACGTGGCGCGACAGGGCAAACACTTCGGTCTTATAGAGATCGCCAATCAGGCCCAGGCCGCCGTTGGTGTCGCCGTACAGCGTGCAGTAGCCGACCGAGATTTCGCTCTTATTGCCCGTGGTGAGCAGCAGGTGGCCGAAGGCGTTGGAGTACTCCATCAACACCGTGCCGCGAATGCGCGCCTGCAAATTTTCGAGTGGCAAGCCCGCCAGCGGCTGGCCAAAGCTGTCCTCAAACTGCTGCGCGTAGCCTGCCACCAACTCGGCAATCGGGTGCGTGAAGAGCCGCACGCCCAGGTTCTGGCACAGCGCTACCGAATCATCGACCGAGCCGCTGCTGGAGTAGCGCGAGGGCATGGTCACGCCCACGACGTTGTCGGCACCCAGCGCCTCCACGGCGAGCGCCAGCGTCAGCGCGCTGTCGATGCCGCCCGAGCTGCCCACCACCGCTTGCTTGAAGCCGCAGCGCCGCGCGTAGTCGCGCAAGCCCAGCACGATTTGCTGGCGGTAGAAGTCCATGGTGGGCAGGCCCTCGGCGGGCACGTTTGCGGGGGCTGCGCCATCGGCGGTGCGGAAGTGACCGTTGTCAAACTGCAGGGTGCGTACATCCTCCACAAAGCGCGCGGCTTCAAACACCACGCCCGCATCGGGCTCGGCAGCAAACGAAGCGCCGTCGTACACCAGCTGGTCGTGCCCACCGATCTGGTTCACGTACAGGATGGGCAGGCCGTGTCGGCGCGCGGCGTCGGCAAAGATCTGGTGGCGCTGCTCACGC
Source organism: Acidovorax sp. 106 (assembly GCF_003663825.1). Taxonomy (NCBI): domain Bacteria; kingdom Pseudomonadati; phylum Pseudomonadota; class Betaproteobacteria; order Burkholderiales; family Comamonadaceae; genus Acidovorax; species Acidovorax sp. 106. The sequence continues at coordinate 2,700,784 of NZ_RCCC01000001.1, forward strand.
TTGCCAATGTGGCTGGGGCTGGCGTTGATGCTCACCACCAGGTCGGGCGCGGCGTCGGCCATGCGCTCGAACGGGTTGGTGGCGTAGTCGGCACCGTGGTCGTTCCAGCCGTCTTCACAGATCAGCAAGCCGACTTGCGCGCTGCCGATGCGCAGCACCTTGGCCACGTCGGGGCCGGGCTCGAAGTGGCGGCGCTCGTCAAAGATGTTGTAGGTGGGCAGCAGTTGCTTGGCGTACTGCAGGCGCACGGCGCCGCCCTGCAGCACAAGCAGGCTGTTGTGCAGCTTTTTGCCCGGGCCTTGCGCGGGTGTGGGCGCGCCCACCACCCAGTGCAATTGCGGTAGGGCGGCAGAGGCCTGCTGCAGCGTGGCCAGGCCTGCTTCAATCCGCTGCTGAAAACTGGTTTCCTCCAGTTGGTCGCCGGGGTAGTAGCCGCACAGCGAGAGTTCGCTGAACACAATGAGGTCGGCTTGCTCGCGGGCCGCTTGCTGTGCCGCCTGCACCATGCGGGCCACGTTACCTTCGATGTCGCCGACGGTGAGGTTGAGTTGGGCGAGGGTGATGCGCAGCATGGTCAGTCCTTCACTTGGAACACTTGGCGCAAATAAGCCAAGTAGGTTTCATCGTCACACAGCGTTTTGCCGGGCGTGTCTGACAGCTTGGCCACGGGCTGCCCGTTGGCGTGCGTGAGCTTCATCACGATGTTCAGCGGCTTGTGGTCTGCACCCATGTCGTTGGTGAGGTTGGTGCCAATGCCAAAGCCCAGCTGCGTGCGGTCGCCAAAGTGGCGGTACAGCATCAGGGCGCGCTCCAGGTCCAGTCCGTCAGAGAACACCAGCCGCTTGGTGTGCGCGTCGATGCGCAGCTTGGCGTAGTGCGCCAGGGCTTTTTCGCCCCAGGCCACCGGGTCGCCCGAGTCGTGCCGCAGGCCGTCGAACAGCTTGGCGAAGTACAGGTCAAAGTCAGCCAGAAAGGCGTCCATGCCCACGGTGTCGGTCAGTGCAATGCCCAGGTCGCCACGGTATTCCTGCACCCAGTCTTCGAGCGCGGCCTTTTGAAAGTCGCGCAGCCGCACGCCCAGCGCCTGGTAGGTCTGCAGGTATTCATGCGCCATGGTGCCGATGGGCACCAGGCCCAGGTCGCGTGCCAGCAGCACGTTGCTGGTGCCCTTGAACCACTGCGGCGTTTGCTGCGCAAAGGTCTGCACTACCTCCTGCTGCCACGCGCCGCTGTAGCGGCGGCGCAGGCCAAAGTCGAACAGCTCGAACGGGTGGCGCAGCGTGGCCTGCTGCGCCAGGGCCTGCAGTTGCTGCACTTTGGCGGCCAGGCGCGTGCGGCCTTGGGCCAGTGCTTGGGCTGCGTCAAAGCGGCGGAAGTACAGCTCGTTGACGATGGCCAGCACAAAGATCTCAAACCCCATCACATGCACCTGCGGGCCGCGCGCCACGATGTGCAGCTGATCGCCCTCAGCCCAGGCGCTGATGAAGTTGCGCTGAAACTGAAACAGCCGCAGGAAGTCCACGAAGTCGCTCTTGATGTAGCGCAGGCCGCCCACGTAGGCCAGTTCGCCCTGCGTAAAGCGCAGTGTGCACAGGTGGTCCAGCGCGGCGTTCACCTCGGGCAGCAGTTCGGCCAACGGGTAGGCCGGGGTGTTGCGGCACACAAAGCGGTATTCGCTCTGCGTTTGCGGGTGGCGGTGTAGCAGCGCCTGCCACATGGTGAACTTGTAGAGGTCGGTGTCGAGCAGGCTGTTGATGATGGGTTGCATGGTGATGCTCATTGATTGATAGCTGCTTGCGCTTTGTTTATGAGCGCAAGCAGCTGATTTGATTCATGGTGGCAAGCTGTGCGCCCGCAGCGCGCATGCCCTCCAGAAACGCCTGGTGCTGCGCCTCAAAGCCGGCCACGGGGCTCATGCCGTCGGTCAACAGCACGATGCGGCTCGCCTGCCAGCCCGGCATCAGACCGGGCAGGTGCTGCGCGATGTGCTCAGTGGTCGAGCGCACGCAGTGGCTGCTGGCCTCGCCCGCAATCAGCAGCACATCGGCCTGGCCCAGCTGCCGCAGCAGGGCGGTGTTCAGCGCGGTGCTCTCGTCCGCAGCATCGGGCACCTCGGCCTCAATGGCGCTGTAGTGCTCGGTCCAGGGGTTGGTGCCTTTGAACACGTTGTGCACGGCGCGCTGGCGCTCTAGTTGCCAGTCGCCGCAGGCGGCCAGCACATCGGTATGCACGCCGTGGCCCCAGCTGCCTACCTCGCAGTGCACGGGCCACACCATCAGGGTGTAGCGGCCTTGCGCCTCCAGCGCGTCCAGGTACTGCAGGGTGCGGGGCAGCGCGGCGGGGCTGCGCGGTGTGAAGTCGCCCGCCCGCACCTGGGCGGCGGTGATGGGGGTGAAGGGCTCCACATCAGCCCCTGCGCCGGTCTGCCAGAAGCCGGGGTGGGCGATGTCAAAGTGCTGGTGCGAATCGAGCGTGACGGTAATGGCGTCGAGCTGGCTGCCTTGCTGGCGAATGAACCGGGCCAGCCGCTGCATGTCGGCATGGGCGCCCGGCACGGGCAGGGCGGGGGCGGTGCGCTGGCCGGTGAGCGCATCCACGGGCTGCCATGCGGCAGGCAGGTCGCAAAAGTCGTTTTGTGGGTCAATCACCAGCAGCTGGATGTTGCGGGGCATGGTCTTCTCCTGGGTTGGTAGGTACAGTGTAGTCTTGTTAGTACAAAAAATAAACTAAGTAAGTTGAAAGCACTTGTTTCTCTGGGTTTGAGGGGGACTTCTATCTCAGAAACGCTTTGCGTCATCCCGTGTTGGTTTGTTCATGCTTGTGACAAACTCAGCGCATGACCGAATCCACCATGCCCGCTGTGATCTGTACCGTCGATGTGGTGCTGCTGACCCTGCAGCAAGGGGCGTTGCAAGTGGCCCTGCTGCGCCGCGAGCGCGCGCCGTTTGCGGGGGCGTTGGCTCTGCCGGGGGGCTACATCCATGCGCAAGAGGATGCCGATGCCCAGGCTAGCGCGGCCCGGGTGCTGCGCGACAAGGCGGGGCTGCAGAGCCCGTACTTGGAGCAACTGGCCACCTTCTCTGGCCCGGTGCGCGACCCTCGGGGCTGGTCGTTGGCCGTGGCGTATTGCTCCTTGGTGCCGCCTGAGGTGTTGGCAAGCACGCCGTTCACCTTGGTCCCGGTGGCCGAGCTGCCTGCGCTGCCGTTTGACCACCGCGCCATGGTCGATGCCGCTGTGGCCCGCGTGCGCAGCAAAAGCCAGTATTCGTCCATGCCCGTGCACCTGTGTGCCGAGCCGTTCACGCTGCCGCAGTTGCAGGCGGTGTATGAGGCGGTGCTGGGCGAGCCCGCCAACAAGGTGAGTTTTCGCCGCAAGATGGAAGAATTGGCCATGCTGGAGCCCGTGCCGGGTGCGCTGCAAACCGGGGCTGCGCACCGGCCCGCGCAGTTGTACCGTATCAAGCCAGGGTTTCGGGGCAGTTTGTCGACCAGTAGCCGTGGTTTGTAAGCAGTTGTTGCAGCTTGGCGGAATTTTGTTGGACGGGTGAGGTTGAATCTGGCACAACCGCAACCTCGGTGGCCTGACACACAGGGCGGGTAAGGTCACTGCACCCAACGCGCGGGGCTGCTGCTGAGCGGCGCGCACTATTTTTCTCATGATGCATGTGTCGGCACCCCTGCCGAGACGCGGGAGTGTGGATGTCGATACGACTCAAATTCAATCTGGTGCTGGCGGTGGTGCTGCTGCTGGCGGCGGCGGGCGCAGGCTTTTATGTGCATGGTTTTTTGCAAAAGGCCGCGATTGATGAGGTGCGCCACAACTCGCAGCTGATGATGCACTCGGCCATGGCGATCCGCGACTACACGACCGAGCTGGTCAAGCCGCACCTGGACGAGAAGCTGGAAGAGAAATTCCTGCCCCAGACGGTGCCTGCCTATGCGGCCACCGAGACCCTCAAGCGCCTGCAAAACCGCTTCCCTGGCTACGAGTACAAAGAGGCCGTGCTCAACCCCACCAACGCGCGTGACCGCGCCAACGAGTGGGAAGAGCGCGTGATCCAGGACTTTCGCGATGGCAAGGTGGATCTGAAGCAGGAAGTCAGCGGCGAGGTGGGCGAGGGCATGCACCGCGCGCTGTATGTGGCCCGCCCCATCACCATCAAGCAGCCGCAGTGCATGGCCTGCCACAGCACCCCGGCTGTGGCTCCGCCCACCATGCTCAAGATCTATGGCGAGAAGAACGGCTTTGGTTGGGCCATGAACGAGACGGTGGGCGTGCAGGTGGTGAAGGTGCCCATGTTCTATCCGCTGGAGAAGGCGCGGCAAACGTTCTACACCGTGATGGGGGCCTTGTTCGGCAGCTTTGTGCTGTTGTTCGTGGGGCTCAACCTGTCGCTGTCGTCGCTGGTGATCGAGCCCATGGCGCGGCTTAACCTCAAGCTCGAAGACTTGGCCACCAAGGACTTCCTGACCGACTTGGTCAACCGCCGCCGTTTCTTTGAGCGGCTGGAGACCGAGATGGCGGCCATTCGCGTCAAGAACAGCAGCCTGTCGGTGGTGATGTTCGACATCGACTTCTTTAAGCGCATCAACGACACCTTCGGGCACGACTCGGGCGACGTGGTGCTCAAGAGCACGGCGCTGCGCGTGCGCGAGCTGCTGCGCTCGTCCGATTGCGCGGCCCGCTTTGGCGGCGAAGAATTCATCATCTTGCTCAAGGAAACCCCGCTGGACGCCGCCATGGCCATCGCCGAAGCGGTGCGCGCACGCATCGCAGGCACGCCGTTTGACGCCGTGGGCCATGTCAGCGCCAGCTTTGGCGTGGCCACCTGGGACCACAAGGAAGACAGCCACGCCCTCATCAAGCGTGCGGACGAGGCGCTGTATGTGGCCAAGTCGCAGGGCCGTAACTGCGTGGTGCAGGCGAAGGAGCCTGGCGCGGCCGCGTGATGGGCGCAGCGGCTGGGGCGGTCACGCCGCAGCCGAAGAGGCCAGGTTCGCCTTGGCCGCCGCGTACTCGCTGACATAGTCCCCAGCCAGCGTGGTTTTTTGCGCATCGGTCAGCAGCTTGCCAGCCATCTGAAAGAAGCGCTGCTCTTCTTCGTGCAGGTGGTGCGTCACCTTGTCTGCCAGCTTGCGCGCCAGGGGCAGCCAGCCGGGGCTGGAGGCATCGGTGGCTTGCAGCGCCTCGACCAGTTCATCGATCGCGTGGTGCTCGGCAATCGCGTGGCGCGAGAGGTCCACGCCTGGGTCGAGTTGCATGAGCGGAATGTAGAAGTGCCGTTCTTCGGCCAGCGCATGCACGGCCAATTCGTCTTTCAGCGTGGCAAAGAGGCTGTGGCGGTCGGGGGTGTCTCCGCTGGTTTGCAGCATCTTGGCTGCCAACGTGCGCTGCAGTTCATGGCTTTGGCGCAAGGCTTCAAAAATGGTCATTGCGCGCCCTCACTTCAGCGCACTGCGCACAGCGCTGGCGCCCTTGATGGCGAGCACCACAAACACCACCGCGAGCACCAGGAACAGCACAAACAGGATTTTGGCAATGCCTGCGGCTCCGGCCGCTACGCCCGTGAAGCCCAGTGCTGCCGCCACCAGGGAAATCAGGGCAAAGATGATCGCGTACTTGAGCATGGGAACGTCCTCCGTGGGGGGTGTGGGAATAGGGCTGGCCGTGGGCTGCCCGGTGCCTCAACGATAGATGCAGGTCGGCGGTGGCGCTGTCAGCATGCTGAGCTGTGGTGTGTAGGAGGTGTGCTCAAGGGCGCATGTGCAAGGTGCCAGTGGGGCGAATGCCCCGCCTTCGGGGCCAGGCATGAAAAAGGGCCCCGAAGGGCCCTGGAGGGAGGTGCAATTTTTACAGCCCGGCTGCCGCCCGCAGGGCAGCAGCTTTATCGGTCTTTTGGCCTGCGCTCACATCGCTGCGCGATATGAGCTTCGTCCATGTACGGAAAGCCGCGCGATGCGCAGAGGGCTTACAGCCCCGCAGCAGCACGCAGTGCCGCTGCCTTGTCCGTACGTTGGCTACGGCACGGGCCTTGCGGCCCTTCACATCGGCGTTGCCGATATGAGCCTGCGCCGAAAGCCAGCCAAGCTCGCTTCGCTCGGGCCCTTTACAGGCCCGCAGCAGCGCGCAGCGCCGCTGCCTTGTCTGTCTTTTCCCAAGTGAACTCGGGTTCTTCGCGGCCGAAGTGGCCGTAGGCGGCGGTCTTGCTGTAGATGGGGCGCAGCAGGTCCAGCATCTGGATGATGCCCTTGGGGCGCAGGTCAAAGTGCGCTTCCACCAGCTTGGCGATTTCCGAGTCAGGGATCACGCCGGTGCCTTCGGTGTACACGGTGATGTTCATCGGGCGGGCCACGCCAATCGCGTAGGCCACCTGGATCTGGCACTGGCGCGCCAGGCCTGCTGCCACGATGTTCTTGGCCACGTAGCGGGCCGCGTAGGCGGCAGAGCGGTCCACCTTGCTAGGGTCCTTGCCGCTGAACGCGCCGCCGCCGTGGGGGCAGGCACCGCCGTAGGTGTCCACGATGATCTTGCGGCCCGTGAGGCCACAGTCGCCTTGCGGGCCGCCGATGACGAAGCGGCCGGTGGGGTTGATCAGGTACTTGGTGTCCTGCAGCCATTCCTTGGGCAGCACGGGCTTGATGATTTCTTCGATGCAGGCCTCGTAGAAGCTGGCCTTCATCTTGGTGGCGGTCTCCGACTGGTCGGGGCTGTGCTGGGTGGAGAGCACCACGGTGTCGATGCTGTGGGGCTTGCCGTCCACGTAGCGCATCGTGATCTGGCTCTTGGCGTCGGGGCGCAGGAAGGGCAGGCGGCCGTCCTTGCGCAGCTGGGCCTGGCGTTCGACCACGCGGTGGGCGTAGTAGATGGGGGCGGGCATCAGCTCCGGCGTTTCGTCGCAGGCGTAGCCAAACATCAGGCCCTGGTCGCCCGCGCCAATGTTCAGGTGGTCGTCAGACGCATGGTCCACGCCCTGGGCGATGTCGTTGGATTGCTTGTCGTAGGCCACCAGTACGGCGCAGCCCTTGTAGTCGATGCCGTACTCGGTGTTGTCGTAGCCAATGCGCTTGATGGTGTCGCGTGCGACCTGGATGTAGTCGACGTGGGCGTTGGTGGTGATCTCGCCAGCCAGCACGACGAGGCCGGTGTTGGTCAGCGTTTCTGCGGCCACACGGCTCTTGGGGTCTTGTTCGAAGATTGCGTCCAGGATCGCGTCAGAGATCTGGTCTGCCACCTTGTCGGGGTGGCCTTCAGAGACGGATTCCGAGGTAAAAAGAAAGTCGTTCGCCATTTGAATAAACTCCTGTGTTCCGGCATTTTGGGCGTCGCCCGCAGCCTAGGGAGCTTTGGCGAACGCTTTAGCAGATTTTTTTAACGTCGCCCTGCAAGTTGCTCATTTAACTCAGCGACCCACATATTTTAATGCCAGTCGTCTTCCGTTTCTTTTCCGCGTTCCCGCTGTGGTTGCTCCACGGCATTGGGTGCGTTTTGGGCTGGGTGGCTTTTGCTGCCTCTGGGGTGTATCGCAAGCGCTTTTTGGCCAATGCCGCGCGGGCGGGGTATTCGTTTGCGCAGGTGCGCGCCGCCGTGGGCCACGCCGGGCGCATGGTGGCCGAGCTGCCCCGGCTGTGGCTGGGCGCGCCCGTGCCCGTGCGCATTGAGGGCGAGCCCTGTGTGGAGCAGGCGTGGGCCGCCGGGCGTGGCGTGATTTTTCTCACCCCCCACCTGGGGTGTTTTGAAATGTCGGCCCAAGCCATTGCCAACCGCTGGAGCGCGCAGCAGGGCCCCATCACCGTGCTGTACCGCCCTGCGCGCCAGGCCTGGCTGGCCAAGGTGCAGGAGACCGCCCGCAACCGCCCTGGCATGCAGGCCGTGCCCACCACGCTGTCGGGGGTGCGGCAGATGATCAAGGCCTTGCGCCGTGGCGAGGCTGTGGGCCTGCTGCCCGACCAGGTGCCGCCCGAGGGGCTGGGCGTGTGGTCGCCCGTGTTTGGCAAAGAGGCCTACACCATGACCTTGGCCGCCCGCCTGGCACTGCAGACCGGGGCCACCGTGCTGCTGGTGCGCTGCGAGCGCGAGAGCGCCGGGCGTGGCTTTGTGATGTATGCCGAGCCTTTGCCGCAGGCGCTCGACAGTGACCTCAACACCGCCGTAGGGCAGATCAACAGCGCCATGGAACATGTGATTCGGCAGTGCCCCGGCCAGTACCTGTGGGGCTATGGCCGCTACAAGCAACCCCGTGCCGATGCGCCGCAGCCCGAGGTGTCCGCATGATGAGTCGGCTGGGGGTGTGGTTCATGGGGGTGCTGGCGCACCTGCCGCTGCCGCTGCTGCGCGGCATGGGCGCGCTGCTGGGGCGGGTGCTGTTTGTGCTGGCGGCGCCCCGGCGCAAGATCACCCTGCGCAACCTAGAGCTGTGCTTTCCTGACGCGTCTGAAGCCCAGCGCAAGCAGTGGGCGCGTGAGAGCTTCATCGTGTTTTGCCAGACCTGGCTGGACCGCAGCTGGCTGTGGTCGGCCCCGCAGTCGGTGGTGGAGCGGCGCGTCAAGCTCAAAGGTGCTGTGCACGAGCTGGAAGGGGACGTGCCCACCATCATCTTCGCCCCCCATTTTTACGGCATGGACGCGGGCGGTTTGGTGCTGCCGCTGCGCACGCGGCGCGCATTCACCTCGATCTTCTCGACCCACCCAGACCCTGCCATTGACGCCTGGTTCATGCAGGGGCGCCAGCGCTTTGGCGATGTGCGCATGCTCAACCGGGCCGATGGGGTCAAACCCATCATTGCCAACCTGCGCAAGGGCGGCCTGCTGTACCTGTTGCCCGACATGGACTTTGGCGCGGGCGAGTCGATCTTTGTGCCCTTTTACGGTGTGCAGACGGCCACCGTGCCGTCGCTCTCGCGCTTTGCGCGCCTGGGCCGTGCCAAGGTGATCGGCATGTACACGCGCCTGACCCCCGAGGGCTATGTGGCCGAGCTGACCCCCGCCTGGGAGCACTACCCCACCGACGATGTAGAAGCCGACACTGCCCGCATGAACCGCGAGCTGGAGCGCTACATCAACACCATGCCCGGCCAGTACTACTGGGTGCACAAGCGCTTCAAGACGCGGCCTGAAGCGCAGGCGTCGGTGTACGAGTGAGGAGGCGCCACGCTGTAGCTGCCGTCGCAGTCGTTGGTTACTGAGCGTGGCGGTAGATGCAAAAATAGCTACCAGTTCAGCTGCAAGAAGTGCCCCAGCTCTTGGGCGATGCGCTCGGGGTGCTCATGCACCACCCAGTGCGATGCCTGCTCGATCTGGCGCAGGTGCAGCCGGTGCACCCAGTCGGGCAGGCCGTGCAGCAGGCCAGGCAGCAAGGCGGGGTCGTCCATGGCCCACAGCACCAGCGTGGGCACGTCCACGCGCAGCATCGACTCGGGCAGTTCCACGTCCAGCGCGGCGCGGTCGCCCTCGCGCGGCGGGCGCAGGGGGCTGGCGCGGTAGTAGTTGCAGGCGCCTGTCAGGCCCTGGCGCCACAGGGCGCGGTACTGCTCGCGCACGGGGGCGGTCAGCCAGGCGGGCGCCTTGCCCTCGGGCGTGTCGAAAAAGGCGAAGAGGCGCTCAAAGTCGTTTTCTGCCAGCAGTGCTTGTGCGTCGGGCCTGCACAAAAAGTGCATGTACTGGCTGGCGGCCTGTTGGGCTGGGTTGCTTTGCAGTTCGCGCAAAAAGGCCCCGGGGTGGGGTGAGTTGATGATGGCCAGGCGCTTGAGCCATTGGGGCTGCTGGTTCGCCAGGTTCCAGGCCACGGCGCCGCCCCAGTCGTGGGCCACCAAGCACTCCACCGTGCCGGTGGGACAGGTGGTGGAGATCAGCGCGATCAGGTCTTGCACCAGGTGCTTGGCACGATAGGCCTCCGTGGCCTGCGGGCTGCTGGATTCGCCAAAGCCCCGCAAATAGGGGGCGATGCAGTGGTAGCCGCCGTTCTCGGGCCGGGCAAAGTGCAGCAGCAACTCGTCCCAGATGAACGCCCCCTCGGGGAAACCATGCAAAAACACCAGCACCGGCCTGCCGGGCATGCCGCTTTCGCGGCACTGCAATGAAACGCCGTGGGGCAGGAGGGCGGTGCGGGTTTGGATCATGGCGAGTTGCTATGGTTTTAATAGCTTCTCGCGCTTTCTTATAAAGCGCTGGAGGCTATTTTTGCTGTGATTCCTCGTCGTCGCTGTCGGGGGCGGTGGATGCAGCATCCGGGGCGCCATCGGCGGCGGCGGCTGGCGTGCCTTCTGCGCGCACCGGGTGCGCCCATTGCCACAGCAGCCGCGCCACATCGTCCACGCCTTGCTTCTTGAGGGCCGAGAACATCTTCACCTCGCCGCCGCCCGCTTGCAGTCGCGTAATGGACAGCACCTTGGCCTGCTCAGAGCGGGTGAGCTTGTCGGCCTTGGTCAGCACGATGAGGAACTTCAGGCCCTCTTCCACGCGAGGGCGCACCGCTTCGAGCAGGGCTTCGTCCAGCTCGGTCAGGCCCAGGCGGGGGTCGCACAGCAGCACGATGCCGGTCAGGCCAGGGCGGCTGACGAGGTAATTGACCATCACCTGCTGCCAGCGCACCTTGTCCGAGCGCGACACAGCGGCATAGCCGTAGCCGGGCAGGTCGGCCAGCACGGCGTCCATCACGCCCTGCTTGCCCAGCGAGAACAGGTTGATGTGCTGGGTGCGCCCAGGCTTTTTGGAGGCAAAGGCCAGCTGCTTTTGCTGGGTGAGGGTGTTGATGCACGTGGACTTGCCTGCGTTGGAGCGGCCCACGAAGGCGATTTCGGGCACGTCGATGGGCGGCAGGTGGTGCAACTGGGCCGCGGTGGTCAGAAAACGTGCGGTGTGCATCCAGCCCATGGCCGTTTTAGCGTCTGGCACAAGCACAGGGGCGCCGTCAACTGGCGTGGAAGGTGGGGTAGTCATGGAAAGTTGGGATGCTCAGGAGCCTCATTGTAGAATCGTGACGCTTTTGCGCACACAAACAACACACCCTCGATATGAAGTTGCTCGCCTCTTTGCTGACGGCTGCCGTACTCGCAGCACCTGTTTTCACGGCCTTTGCAGCGGGTGATGCACCCAAAGCGGCCAAGCCGGATCTCGTCAAGGGCGAGGCCAGCTTCACTGCGGTGTGCGCGGCATGCCACGGTGCTGACGGTAACTCGGCCATTGCTGCCAACCCCAAGTTGTCGCAGCAGCACCCTGAGTACCTGGTCAAGCAACTGCAGGAATTCAAGTCCGGCAAGCGCAACAACGCGGTCATGAAGGGCTTTGCCGCCATGCTGTCGGACGAGGACATGAAGAACGTTGCCTACTGGGTGGCCTCCAAGCCCGCCAAGGCCGGTTTCGCCAAGGACAAAGACTTGGTGGCACTGGGTGAGCGCATCTACCGCGGTGGCATTGCAGACCGCAACATCGCAGCCTGCGCAGGCTGCCACAGCCCCAACGGTGCTGGCATTCCTGCCCAGTACCCCCGCCTGTCGGGCCAGCACGCTGACTACACCGTGGCCCAGCTGAACACCTTCCGTGACGGCACCCGCGCCAACAGCACCCAGATGACCCAGGTGGCAGCCAAGCTCAACGACAAGGAAATCAAGGCTGTGGCAGATTACATCGCTGGCCTGCGCTGATTGATCTTGGTCAACAAACCGTGGCCTGTTTGACCAAGCAGCACGGAACCTACCGCCAATAACAACCCCAAAAAGGGCGGGTCCATCACACTGATGGCCCCGCCCTTTTTCTTTCGCCTCACCCCCCGCTTCTCGCTCCTTTATCTCCATGTCTGAAACCACCCAAGGCGTTCGCGTCCAGTCTGGCTCACGGGCCCTGCGCGCAGGGGTTGAGCTGCTGTCTTCCATGCGGTTTGCCATTGCGCTGTTGACGGTGATCTGCATTGCCTCGGTCATTGGCACCGTGCTCAAGCAGCACGAGCCTGCGGTGAACTACGTCAACCAGTTCGGGCCGTTCTGGGCCGAGTTGTTTGGCGCCGTGCAGCTCAATGCGGTGTACAGCGCGTGGTGGTTTTTGCTGATCCTGGCCTTTTTGGTGGTCAGCACCTCGCTGTGCATCGCCCGAAACACCCCCAAGTTTTTGAGCGACATCAAAGCCTATAAAGAAAATATCCGCGAGCAGAGCCTGCGCGCCTTCCACCACAAGGCCGAAAGCCCCCTCGCGCAGACCGCCGAAGCCGAAGCGCGGCGCATTGGCGGCATGTTGGCCAGCGGCGGCTGGAAGGTGCGCCTGCAGCAGCGCGACACCGCTGCCGGCCCAGGCACGGGCTGGATGGTGGCGGCCAAGGCGGGGGCAGCCAACAAGATTGGCTACATCGCGGCGCACAGCGCCATCGTGCTGGTGTGTGTGGGCGGCTTGCTCGACGGCGACCTGATCGTGCGCGCCCAGATGCTGCTGGGCGGCAAGACGCCATACGCAGGCGGTGGCTTGATTGCCGAGGTGAAGCCAGAACACCGCTTGTCTGAGCGCAACCCCACCTTCCGGGGCAACTTGCTGGTGGCCGAGGGCACGCAATCGAGCACCGCCATCCTGAACCAGTCGGACGGCGTGCTGCTGCAAGAGCTGCCTTTTGCGGTGGAGCTCAAGAAGTTCATCGTCGAGCATTACTCCACCGGCATGCCCAAGCTGTTTGCCAGCGAAATCATCATCCACGACAAGGCCACGGGCGAGAAGATTCCGGCCCGGGTGGAGGTGAACCACCCCGCCAGCTACAAAGGCATCGAGATCTACCAGTCGAGCTTTGACGACGGCGGCTCGCGCCTGAAGCTGCGCGCCGTGCCCATGGTGGCGGGCGCCAAGGCGTTTGATGTGGAGGGCGTTGTGGGCAGCTCCACCCAGCTCACCAACAACGGCGGTGCCGCGGGCAGCGACACCCTGACGCTGGAGTTCACGGCGCTGCGCACCATCAACGTCGAGAACTTTGCCGGTGGGGCCGAGAACCTCTCGGGCGCCGATGTGCGCAAGGTGGATTTGCGCGAATCGGTCGAATCGCGCCTGGGCGCGGCCAACAAGACCGTGACCAAGAAAGAGCTGCGCAATGTAGGCCCCAGCGTGAGCTACAAGCTGCGCGATGCGGCCGGACAGGCCCGGGAGTTCCACAACTACATGCTGCCCGTGGACACGGGCGATGGCACGCCGGTCTTCTTGCTGGGCGTGCGTGAGACCCCCTCCGAGCCCTTCCGCTACCTGCGCGTGCCCGCAGACGACCAAGGCAGCATGGACGGCTTTGTGCGCATGCGGGCGGCGCTGGCCGACCCGGCTGCGCGTGAAAAAGCCGTGCGCCGCTACGTGGCCCAGGCCATCGAGCCCTCGCGGCCCGAGCTGGCTGAGCAGCTCTCGCAATCCGCATCGCGCGCCCTGGCCGTGTTTGCCGGTGCACTGCCAGCGGCTGAGGGTAAGCCTGCGGGTGGGTTGCAGGCCATTTCCGACTTCATGGAAGCCAACGTCCCTGAGGCGGAGCGATCGCGTGCGGGCGAGGTGTTGATCCGCATCCTTAACGGCACCTTGTTTGAGCTAGCGCAACTGACCCGCGAGAACGCCGGGCTGAAACCGTTGCAACAAGACGACCGCACACGGGGCTTCATGACGCAGGCGGTGCTGTCGCTCAGCGACGCGGTGATGTACCCCGCGCCGATTGCGTTTGAACTCAAAGACTTCACCCAGGTGCAGGCCAGCGTGTTCCAGGTGGCGCGTGCCCCCGGCAAGAACATCGTCTATCTGGGCTGCGCCTTGCTGATCTTGGGCGTTTTTGCCATGCTCTACATCCGTGAACGCCGTGTCTGGGTGTGGTTATCCCCCCAAGGCGACGGCTCCCATGCTTTGATGGCGCTCTCCACCAACCGCAAAACGATGGACGGGGACAAGGAATTTGTCCAGCTCGCTCAAAAACTGATCGGGGCTCAGCCCCAACCGCAGACCCCAGCAGGCCACGCATGAACACCGCTACGACCACCACCATCACCCTGAACGAAGGCTTCTTCTCCCGCCGCAACTGGTTTGACTGGTTGTTTGCCGCGGTGGTGGCCATCGGCGGGCTCTATGCGTTTCAGCGCTATGGCGCTTTCATGGATGGGTATGAGAAGGGCATCCTCATCGGCGCCGTGCCTTGTGCCGTGTGGCTGGGCTGGTTCTGGCGGCCCCTGCGGGTGCTGATGCTGGCTGTGGCGGCCGTGGCGCTCATGGCGATTGGGTTGTACCAGCAGGATGGCGTGGGCAACCTGGCGCGGGCGGACACGGTGTTTGGGCTCAAATACTTCCTCTCCAGCCAGTCCGCCATCTTGTGGATGAGCATGCTGTTCTTCATGAGCACCGCGTTTTACTGGGTGGGCATGTTCTCGCGCGGCGAGGGCCGCACGATGGGCATGATCGGCTCGCGCATCGCTTGGGTGGCGGTGGCCATGGCCCTCATCGGCACGCTGGTGCGCTGGTACGAGAGCTACCTCATCGGCCCCGACATCGGCCACATCCCGGTCAGCAACCTCTACGAAGTGTTCGTGATGTTCTGCTGGATGACGGCGGCGTTTTACCTGTACTACGAAGAGCAGTACGAAACCCGTTCACTGGGCGCCTTCGTCATGCTGGTGGTGAGCGCGGCGGTGGGTTTTTTGCTCTGGTACACCGTGGTGCGTGAGGCGCATGAAATCCAACCCCTCGTGCCCGCCCTCAAAAGCTGGTGGATGAAGCTGCACGTGCCCGCCAACTTCATTGGCTACGGCACGTTTGCATTGGCCGCCATGGTGGCCTTTGCTTACCTGATCAAGCTGCAAGCTACTGAGACCCGCTGGTACAAGCTGGCGCCGCTGTGGCTGCTGGGCGTGGTGCTGTGCTTTGAACCCATCGTGTTCCGCCAGAACGCCACCGAAGGCGGTAGCAGCTACTGGATGGTGTATTTCGGCGTGTCTGCGCTGATCGTGGCGAGCATCTTGTTCGGCCGCAAACGCATTGCTGAGCGCCTGCCCACCTTTGAGGTGCTGGACGATGTCATGTACAAGTCCATCGCGGTGGGCTTTGCCTTCTTCACCATTGCCACCGTGCTGGGCGCCCTGTGGGCGGCCGAGGCCTGGGGGGGCTACTGGAGCTGGGACCCCAAGGAAACCTGGGCGCTGATCGTGTGGCTGAACTATGCGGCCTGGCTGCACATGCGCCTGATGAAGGGCCTGCGCGGCGCCATCTCTGCCTGGTGGGCGCTGGTGGGGCTGGTGGTCACCACCTTCGCCTTTCTGGGCGTGAACATGTTCCTGAGTGGGTTGCACAGCTACGGCACGTTGTGATGCTTCGGGATCGGTCGCTTTCGATCTGTCCCTCCCCCAACTTTTCGGGCTGAGCCCGTCGAAGCCTCGCATGGCGCTTCGATGGACTCAGCCCGAATGCATTTGACGACCCTTTGGCGCGATGCAGAGCGCGAACTGCAGGGCTTTCCCCTTCATCTGCAACTATTGCGTCCCCGGTGTAACCTGATTGGTCTGTTGTGCGAACTAACAGTCGCTGGTGTGCTCACATGCACACCAGCCCTCAGTGGTCATTTACCGGAGACTTTCCATGCGGACACCGCCTCGCAACACGGGTTTTCAGCACCCGTTTTCCAGCGAAATCACCCCCAAAGCCATCTATGAAGACCGGCGCCAGATGCTCAAGCTGATGGCAGGGGGTGCTGCCGGTGCCGCCATGGCTGCCTGGGCCAGTCGCGAGGCCATGGCCCAGCAGGTGCCGCGCCCCGGCAAGCTGGCGGCGTTGCCTGGCGCCAAGTCGGCCGTCGCTGGGGCTGTGTCGATGGAGAAGCTCACCGACTACAAGGACGCGAGCACCTACAACAACTTCTACGAGTTTGGCACCGACAAGGCCGACCCGGCGCGCAATGCACACACACTCAAAACCACGCCGTGGACGGTCGAGGTGGAGGGCTTGGTCAAGAAGCCCGGCAAGTACGGCATTGAAGACCTGATCAAGCTCAGCGCGCAGGAAGAGCGCATCTACCGCCTGCGCTGCGTGGAGGGCTGGTCCATGGTGATCCCCTGGGTGGGTTACTCGCTGGCCGAGCTGATCAAGCGTGTGGAGCCCATGGGCAATGCCAAATACGTCGAGTTTGTGACCCTGGCCGACAAGGCCACCATGCCGTTCGTGGGTTCGCGCGTGCTCGACTGGCCCTATGTGGAAGGCCTGCGCATGGACGAAGCCATGCACCCGCTGACCCTGCTGGCGTTTGGCATGTATGGCGAGGTGCTGCCCAACCAGAACGGTGCCCCTGTGCGCCTGGTGGTGCCGTGGAAGTACGGCTTCAAGAGCGCCAAGAGCATCGTCAAGATCCGCTTTGTCGAGAAAGAACCCGGCACCGCCTGGAACAAGGCCGCGCAGCAGGAGTACGGCTTTTATTCCAACGTGAACCCGAATGTGGACCACCCCCGCTGGAGCCAGGCCACCGAGCGCCGCATTGGCGAAGACGGCCTGTTTGCCAAGAAACGCAAGACGCTGATGTTCAACGGCTACGAGGCCCAGGTGGGCCAGCTGTATGCCGGCATGGACCTCAAGAAGTTCTACTGACGTGCGGGCTGAGACGAGTCCGCAGCGCCCCTCCGGCACGCCGGGCGACTGGCGCAAGGCGCTGCTGCACCCTGCGGCCAAGCCTCTGTTGTTTTGCGCAGCGCTGCTGCCTGCGGTGTGGCTTATCGTGGCCGCAGCCACCAACCAGCTGGGCGCCAACCCGGCCGAAGCGCTGATCCGCTCTACCGGCGACTGGGCCCTGCGGGCGCTGTGCCTGGTGCTGGCGCTGACCCCCCTGCGCGTGTCGTTTGCCGTGCCCGCGCTGGCGCGGTGGCGGCGCATGCTGGGCCTGTTTGCGTTCTTCTACGCTTTTTTGCATGTGCTCAGCTACAGCTGGCTGGACATGGGGCTGGACGTGCCCGACATCCTGGCCGACATCGCCAAGCGGCCTTTCATCTTGGTGGGCACGCTGGCCTTTGCGGTGCTACTGGTGCTGGCGGCCACCTCGTTCCAGCGGGCCATTCGGTCGCTGGGGGGCAAGCGCTGGCAGGCGCTGCACCGCTCGGTGTACGCCGCCGCATTGCTGGCGGTGCTGCATTTCTTCTGGATGCGCGCTGGCAAAAATAACTTTGCCGAAGTGGCGGTGTACGCCGCCATCATTGCGGCGCTGTTGGGCTGGCGGCTGTGGCGCAGGCTGAAGGGGTGACTCTGGTGGTGTCCCGTTACCCACTCCGTTGGTTTTGCTATATTTTTGGTAGCTACTTGCGCTTATTGATAGTGCGCTAGAGGCCAATTTCTCCTCAAATTTCAGGGGCTGACGTCACCCCTCCCTTGCGGCGGGCGCGCTGAGATAGGCGGCCACACGAACTTCGTGGTCCACGAAGTTCGTGTAAACTAGCATCCATGAAAAACGTCACCATCACGATGGACGACACCGTGGCCGAGTGGGTTCGTGTCGAGGCGGCCAAGCGCGGCAGCAGCGTCTCGCGCCTGATGGGTGAATGGCTGGCCGAGAAGATGCGCCAGGAAGACGCTTACGCGCAGGCCATGCGCGAGGCCCTGGCATTTGAGTCGTGGGGCGCTTCCGCAGGCCCCTATGTGCCACGCGAAACCTTGTTTCAGCGATGAGCACCACCCCCATCTTTGTAGATACCGAAGTGCTGCTCGCCAGCGTGGACGAGCGCGACCCCGAGCGCCAAGCGCGTGCCCGTGGATGGCTCACTTTTTGCTGGCAAACCCGCAGCGGGCGCATCAGCTCGCAGGTGCTCAATGAGCTGTACAACCAAGCCATCCAGCGTTTTTCCGGCCCCCATGTGCTGCAGCAGGTGCGTGCCCAGGTGCGCCGCCTGCGCGTGTGGCTGCCGCCGCATCTGGACGCCTACACCGTGGATGGCGCTTGGGACCTGCAAGACCGCTACGGCCTGGGCTACTGGGATGCGCTCATCGTCTCATCTGCCCACCAGCAAGGCTGCCGCTACCTGCTGACCGAAGCCTTGCCGCACGACCAGATGCTGGACGCCGTGCGCGCCATCAACCCCTTTGTTTTGTCGCCCAACGAACTGGATACTGCCGAATGACCTCCGCTGCCACGCCCTTCGACACGCTCGCTAACGTACTAGCTAATGCCCTGAGCCGCATCCGTCCCGATGTGCGCGCCATGCACTCGTACGTGGTGCAGCCGTCCACCGGCATGCTCAAGATGGACGCGATGGAGAACCCCTTTGCCCTGCCCGAGGCGCTGCAGACGGCGTTAGGTCAACGCCTGGGCTCGCTGCCGCTCAACCGCTACCCCGGTGCACGGCAGAACGACCTGAAAGCCGCGCTGGCTGCCTACGCAGGGGCGCCAGCGGGATACGACGTGGTGCTGGGCAATGGCTCGGACGAACTCATCACCCTGTTGGCGCTGGCCTGCGCACAGCCCGGCACCGGCCACCGCGCCACCATGCTGGCCCCCATGCCGGGGTTTGTGATGTACCCCATGAGCGCACAGTTGCAGGGGCTCGACTTCGTGGGCGTGCCTCTCACACCAGACTTTGAACTGGACGAGCCCGCCATGCTAGCCGCCATTGCGCAGCACAAGCCCGCCATCACCTACATCGCCTACCCCAACAACCCCACCGCCACGCTGTGGGACGAGGGCGCGGTGCAGCGCATCATCGACGCCGTGGGCGCACAAGGCGGCATCGTGGCCATGGACGAGGCCTACCAGCCGTTTGCCAGCCGCACCTGGCTCACCCGCATGCAGGCCGAGCCTGCGCGCAACGCGCATGTGCTGCTCATGCGCACGCTCAGCAAGTTCGGCCTGGCCGGTGTACGCCTGGGCTACATGCTGGGACAGCCCGCACTGGTGGCCGAGATCGACAAAGTGCGTCCGCCCTACAACGTGAGCGTGCTCAACTGCGAAGCCGCCCTGTTTGCGCTGGAGCATGCCGATGTGTTTGCCGCCCAGGCGGCCGAGCTGCGCGCGCAGCGCACCGTACTTATCGATGCCCTGCGGGCCATGCCCGGCATCGAAAAGGTGTGGGACAGCGAGGCCAATATGGTGCTGGTGCGCGTGGCCGAAGCGGGCAAGACGTATGAGGGCATGAAAACCCGTAAGGTCCTCATCAAGAACGTTTCTACAATGCACCCATTGCTGCACAACTGTTTGCGTTTGACCGTGGGCAACGCCCAGGACAACGCCACCATGCTGGCAGCACTCCAAGCCTCCTTATGACCTCCTCCGCACTCGTCACTTCCACCGCCACCGATCCCGCAGCCGACCGCATTGCCGAAGTCAGCCGCAACACTGCCGAGACGCGCATCACTGTGCGCATCAACCTCGACGGCACGGGCCAGGGCAAGCTGCACACGGGCATTGGTTTCTTTGACCACATGCTCGAACAGATCGCCCGCCACGGCCTGATCGACCTGGACATCGACTGCGCAGGCGACCTGCACATCGACGGCCACCATACGGTGGAAGACGTAGGTATCACGCTGGGCCAAGCCTTTGCGCGGGCCGTGGGCGACAAGAAGGGCATTTCGCGCTATGGCCATGCCTACGTGCCGCTGGACGAGGCGCTCAGCCGCGTCGTGGTCGACTTTTCAGGCCGCCCTGGCCTTCACCTGCACATCCCCTTCACGGCGGGCAGCATTGGCGGCTTTGACACCCAGCTCACCTACGAATTCTTCCAAGGGTTTGTGAACCACGCGGGCGTGACGCTGCACATCGACAACCTCAAGGGCATCAACGCCCACCACCAGTGCGAGACGGTGTTCAAGGCCTTTGCCCGTGCGCTGCGCTCCGCGCTCACGCGCGACCCGCGTGCAGCAGGCACCATTCCGTCCACCAAGGGCAGTCTCTGATTTTTAAGCCAAAAAAAGGCCTCTAGCGCCCATCCAATAAGCGCTAACAGCTATGAATACAGAAGCAAAAACAGTCGCCGTGGTGGACTACGGCATGGGCAATCTGCGGTCGGTCTCGCAGGCCGTGCAGGCGGCGGCGCAAGGCAGTGGCTGGACGGTGGTCGTCACCTCCAGCCCCGACGCCGTGCGCGCGGCACAGCGCGTGGTGCTGCCAGGCCAGGGCGCCATGCCCGACTGCATGCGCGAGCTGCGTGAGTCGGGCCTGCAGGAATCCGTGCTGGAAGCCGCAGCGTCCAAGCCCTTGTTTGGCGTGTGCGTGGGCATGCAAATGCTGCTCAACCACAGCGCCGAGGGCGATACACCGGGCCTGGGCTTGATCCCTGGCGAGGTCATCAAGTTCGACCTGGCTGGCCGCACCCAGCCCGATGGCAGCCGCTTCAAGGTGCCGCAAATGGGTTGGAACCAAGTACGCCAAGTGCCCCACGGCGGTGCTGTGCACCCGGTGTGGGCCGGTATTCCGGACAACAGCTACTTTTACTTCGTGCACAGCTTTTATGCGCGCCCGCACAGCGCGGCGCACTGTGCCGGAGAAGCAGACTACGGCGGAGTATTCGCCGCAGCCATTGCGCGCGATAATATTTTTGCCGCGCAATTTCACCCTGAGAAAAGCGCGGAACACGGCTTGGCCCTGTACCGCAACTTTCTGCACTGGAATCCCTGAATCCCTTAACCCGTTCGGGCCGAGTTTCACCTCGCCCTTTTCCTCCCGAACCCATCATGCTGCTCATCCCCGCCATCGATCTCAAAGACGGCCACTGCGTTCGCCTCAAGCAAGGCGATATGGACCAATCCACCACCTTTGGTGAAGACCCTGCGGCCATGGCCCGCAAGTGGGTGGATGCGGGCGCGCGCCGCCTGCACCTGGTGGATTTGAACGGCGCCTTTGCAGGTGTTCCGAAAAATTACAGCGCCATCAAGTCCATCCTCAAAGAGGTGGGCAGCGACATTCCCGTGCAGCTGGGCGGCGGTATTCGTGACCTGGACACCATCGAAAAATACATCGATGGCGGCCTGCGCTACGTCATCATTGGCACCGCAGCCGTCAAGAACCCCGGCTTTTTGAAGGACGCTTGCAGCGCCTTTGGCGGCCACATCATCGTGGGCCTGGATGCCAAGGACGGCAAGGTGGCCACCGATGGGTGGAGCAAGCTCACCGGCCATGAGGTGGTGGACCTGGCCAAGAAGTTCGAAGACTGGGGCGTTGAGTCCATCATCTACACCGACATCGGCCGCGACGGCATGCTCTCGGGCATCAACATCGACGCCACCGTCAAGCTGGCCCAGTCGCTGAGCATCCCCGTGATCGCCTCGGGCGGCCTGTCGAACATGGCCGATATCGAGCAGCTGTGCGCTGTCGAGTCCGAAGGGGTGGAAGGCGTCATTTGTGGCCGCGCCATCTACAGCGGTGACCTGGACTTTGCCGCCGCGCAGGCGCGTGCGGACGAGCTGGGCGAAGGCTGATCTGCGGCAAGCTGCGGGTCTGCAGGGCCCGTGACGCCAGGCCATCAGGGCTTGGCCACTTCTGAATGCTCAAGGGCCTGAACCGGATGCGATATCGGTTCAGGCCCTTGGTGCGTTTGGGGGCTACTGCGGCTTTCCGTTGCCGTGGGGCTCAGCAGCTGGGCAGTGCAGTCCCGGCATTGACCGCTTGCACGGTGCCCACCAGTGCCCCCCAATAGCTGGGTAGGCTGGCCCAGGGGTTGCCCACCTGGGTGGTGGGGTTGTACTGTAGGTCGGTGGCGTATACCAGCCCATGGTTGTAGCGGGCCGTGGCTGCGGTTTGCACCGCGGTCTTCATAGCAGCGCAGGTGTCGGCGTTGTGCACCAACGCTGCGTTGCGCGTGTTGGCCAAGGTGTACATCCACGGTGCGCTGGTGCGTGGGTCAAAGCCCTGGAACGTGGTGGCCGTGCCTTCAAAGCTCACCAGCGCATCTGCCACCCCGGTGTAGGCAGAGGCAGCCGGAATGGCACCTGGGTTGCCAATCACCCGCAGGTTGGCGTTGCGGGCTTTGATGTACTGGTAGATCTCTCGGTAGAACTCAACCTGGCCCGCCGTCGAGGCCATTTCATCCAGAAAAATGCCACTGACCACGGTGCTGCCGTACAGGTCGAAGTACCGGTCGATGTTGGTCTTGATGTCGGCCAGGCTGCGTGTGCCTGTGCCATAGCGGGTGTACACGTAGCCCACCACCTTGCCCCCGGCGTTGACCAGGTTGCGGGCGGCTTGCAGGGTTTGGCTGTCTGCAGCGGTGAACACGCCGTTGGATGGGTTCAGGATGGCGGTGATGGACACCGATGGCACCGCGCTGGCCGAGGTCGCCATTTGCGACCAGCCGGTATTGGTGGACGGATGGAAGTAGGCGGGCACCAGAATCTCCAGCGCGGCAGGTACGGGGCGCAGGTAAATGGTCTGCGTGCCTGTGCCGGTGGTGCCGTTCACTGTGGCGCTGGCTGTCAGGGCCTGGGGCCCTGGGGTGGTGCCTGTCAGGGTGCTGGATGCTGAGCCAGCGCGCGTTTGTGGTGCTACCTGTGCAAAGCTGCCACCCGGCAGGGACAAGGCAACCGCCGTGCCATCGATGGCCGCTGTGCCGTTGACCGTGACTTGTGCCTGCACCGCGATGGGCGCCTGTACCGAAAACACGCCACCGCTGCTGGTAGGGGTGGACACAGTGACCTGCACATTGCTGGCCACCGGGGTGTCACTGCCTCCGCCACCACCGCCGCAGGCGGTTGCCAGGGCTGCCGCAGATAACAGGGATGCAGTACGAAAGAGGGCGTTCAGTGGGGTGTGCATGGCGGCTGTGGGCGGTTTGGGGTGTAAAAAAATGGTACTGCAATTGGGTCACAGCCCAGTGCGTATTTTTGTAAAGCACTTGTGGGCGAGAAGCTGGGCCGCGGGCTACACAGCTTCTGCGCGGGCTGTCACTGCAGCATGAAGGTCTCGTATTCCAGGCGGTTGAGCTGGCGCGTGAGCAGCACAATGCCCGTGCACAGCGTGATGAGCATGGACCCCGCAAAACCGTAGCCATAGAACGCTGCGCCCAGGTTCAGCGTGACAGCGGTGAGACCGATGTTCAGCACCACCATCTCGGCACACAGCAGCAGCACAATGCGGCGCTGGTCCAGGTAGAAGAAGACATTCAAAATGGCCATCAAGCCCACCTGCAGCCCTGCGCCTATGACCTGCACATGCAGCAGGGGCAGGTACAGGCTGGAGATGCCCAGCGCATCCAGCACGGCGGGGCCGGCCACAAAGGTCACCAGCACGGCCAGGGTCTGGATTTTGGCAATCTCCCCCAGCCCCTGCTGTATGGCGTAGACCATTTCATCGCGCATGGACTCGATGTATTCCAGCGATCCGCCGCTGCGCACCGCGTCATAGAACTTGTCGTAGAACTCGACGAAGTCGGTCTCTATGCGCACCAAAAACACCGCCATGCCAGGGATGATGGAGAGGTACGACAGGAACACCGGCAGGTCATAGATGAGCGAGGCGCGCAGCCCGCCGATGATGGGCTCCGATGTGGGCGTGAAGTACCAGAACATGAACTTGTCTGCCCAGATCGCCACGTTGTAGAGCAAGCCCACCAGCACAAGAGACGGATACAGCAGCTTGCGTTCTGCAAAGTCAAACGCAATGAGCCTTCCTTTGGGACTGAACTCGCGCACCACCAGCACCCACATGCCCGCCAGCAGCACAAAGTTGCCCAGCACGAAGCCGCCAAGCAAGCCCTCCAGCCCCCAGGGCCGCATCAACAGCGCCGAGATGACGATGAGGGCATAGGCCCCGCCAAACAAGATGGTGATAGCCCGGTAGCGCTTCATGCCAGACAGCAAAATCGCCAGCACCCACACGCCGCACATGATGCAAAAGCCCGCCAGCATCAGCATGCGATACAGCAGCCGCTCGCCTGGAAATACGACGAACAATGACAGGCTGCCCAGCGCGGCCGCCACACTAATCACCCCCAGCAGCAGCCCGTGCAGGTTGGGAAGTATCGATTCGCGGTGCTTCTCAAACAGCCGGTCAGACACAAAGCGGGTGAAGGCCAGTTGTACGAAGCCCGTCAAAATCAAACTGCACGCCACCAAGTAGGTGACCGAGGTCTGGAACTGGGTCACCAGAAAATTGGGTACCACCACGCTGGCGCTGAAGATCCCCACCAGCAAGATGCCAATGATGGAAAACACCCACGGCCCCGAGCCAATCACCCCCGCATAGGCATAGGCTTGCAGCAGCCCCGTCAGGGTGTTTTTGCGCAGCATCCTGCGCAGTTCAAATCCAATGCCAGCCATGTCAGCAAGCCTCCTGGTTGTGGGGCGTCTTCAGTGCTGTCTCGCCCAGTGCCTTTTGGTAGACGTTGCGGTAGCTGCCAAACATCATGCTGTCGGTGTAATAGCGCTCTACGCGGGCAATGGCGGCTTGGCTGGCTCTGTTCCATTCCGCCGGGTCCCGCAGCAGCGCGATAGCGGCGTCTGCCAAAGCTTGGGGGTCGGCAATGCCGACAACGCTGCCGCTGGCGCCCAAGGCGCGATCGGGTTCGTCCAGCCCCTCGATGAGTTGGCGGCACGATCCCACATCGGTGGACACGGTAGGCACGCCGGCGGCATAGCCTTCCAGAATGACCAATGGAAGCGCTTCGCTGATGGAGGAGAGCACCACCAGCCCGATTTTGGGCATGAGGTCTTCGACCTTTTGAAAGCCCAGGAACTTCACGTGCTCTTCCAGTCCCAGACTGCGCACCAGGTTTTGGCACTCCTGGGCATAGGCTTGGTCCTCGTCGGTGGGGCCTGCAATCCAGCCCTCGGCGTTGGGGAGCTGGTTCACCACACGGCGCATGGCACGGATGAAGGTTTTGACGTCCTTGATGGGCACCACCCGGCCAATGAGACACAGCACAGGTGGTACGTCTGGCGGGCGCTTGTCGCGCATGGGGGCAAAGCGCGCAAGTTGGATGCCATTGGGGATGTTGAAGGTGCGTGCAGCATCGGCCCCGTCTTGCACTTGGCGCAGTCGGTTGGTTTCGTACAGGGCGATGATGGGGTCGGCCGCAGCGTAGCAATAGCGGCCCATCCACTCAAACAGCCGGATCCACATCTGGCGAAAGTACGAGAGTTCGGTGGGATCGCGCTGAAAGACGTTGCGGTTGTCACGAATCCACTCGCTCTTGAGCAAGTCAATCTGCCGTTCTTTGGTGTAGATGCCATGCTCGGACAGCGCCAGTGGAATGCTGCGGGAGTCGTGCAGCAGCGCGCCCAAAAAGCCTGCGTAGCCGGTGGATGCGCTGTGCAGCATCCGCACTGGGATGAGCTGCTCTGCCACGCGGGCCAACGTCCACAGCGGCTGGAACATGATGCGCACGGTCCAGAAGTAGTCCACGAACGATGGGTCGGTGCAGTACTCGCGGTAGGTGTCCCGGATCAACTCCCAAGAGCGTTCGCTGTACAGAAAATCGTCCAGCGGAAATTTGCCCCCTGGCGCCATCTCGCGGGTCACGGCACGCAGCATGTGCAGCGTCTGCTCGGTGCCTGCCTGGCCCTCGCGCAGGGTGGTCACAATGCCCCGCAGCACGTCAAAGGTGGCGGGGTCTCCCTCGCGCGCGCGCGGCAGGTGCTGGGCCGAGAGGTTGTCATACAGAAAGTGCTCTTCAAAGTGCACTACGTTGGCTGGAAGCTCGTACTTGAACTTGCTGTAGTCCGAGCGCTGGCTACCTAAAAACACGATGGCAAACCGGTACTCCGGAAACGCTCGGATGATCTGGTTGATCCAGCTGGAGACGCCTCCGCTCACATAGGGAAAGGTGCCCTCCAGCAGTAGTGCAATGTCCGCTTCCGTGGCCTTGGGGTGGGTCATCGCGCACTCCAGTAGTCGATGACCGGGCGCAGGCGGGGCAGGGCGCTCCATTCGTCCAGTTGCTGCATCAGTTGCCGTGTCTTTTCAAAATCGCGCTGCGCAAAGCTCAGCTCTGCCAGGTACGGCAGCACACGGGTGGCAGGCAGGCCCAATTGCTGGGCTTGGACATAGGCCTCTTCGGCATCCTCCAATTGGCCCAGCGCATGCAGCAGCAATCCGCGCCGCAAGTGGTGTTGTGCCTGGTGGGGTTGCTGCGCCAGCACCTGTTCGCCATAGCGCAATGATTCGCGGATTGCGTATTCGCGCATGTCGCCTTGCGCCAGGTTTTGGTAGACCAGCTCCCAGTACAGCGCAGAGAGCTTTTCCGCCGCTTGCAACCCTGTAGGCCCCAGCGGGTTGGCGCCTTCTTCGGCTTGGGCTGTGCGCAAGGTGCTCAGTTCCTGGTCAATGGAGCGGCTGATGTTGCGCTCCAGCGCGTCGAGCATGCCGTAGGCCAGCAGTCGCAGGTCTTCGCTGGAGTCGTTGAGCACATTGCGTAGCAGCGGCGATGAAATGCGCCCGGACATGTGCTGCAGCGCGACCATGGCACGCATGCGCGAGCGCACAGGCACCTCGCTGTTGCCCAGAACGGCCCGCAGACCTGTTTGGCGAAACCCGCTCTTCATACGCTGGTGCAGGTCAAACTCTGGCAGATGGATGGATTCAAAATCCTCCTGTGGGCGGGCGGCCCGGTAAAACCGCAAGACCAGCGTGCCAATCAAAACACCCACAAAGCCTGCAATGGGTACGGCGTAGCTGCAGACGGCCATCAGCGCCAGCATGGGCAAGCGGGGGCGCGACTGCTCGGCCGTCAGTAGTGGCAGAGTGAACAGCGCCAGCAGTGCGCAGGCACCGGCATGGGCCAGCAGGTAGCTGAGCAACGCCGCGTCGGAGTGGCCGTCGAGCAGCGTAGGGCCTGCCCAGGCAGTTAGCTCCATCAAGACGGCCCACAGCCCCCATTTGGTATTAAGCATGGGCCAACTGCTGGAGTTTGTTCAGCAGGGCTGAGGGCCCGCCGGAGTCGGCCAGAGGCAATTGGTGGGGGTAGATGCCCGCTTGTGCCAGTGTGGTGCCGTCCTTGCGGTCGATCCACTCCTCCAGCCGTGCAATGAACCCTTCGGCGGTGGATGCCTCGCCCAGCGGCATCAGAACCGCGAGGATGTGCCGTGTCTCCCCGGCAATCGCCCAGCTTTCGTCCATGAGGCGCTTGAGACGCGAGAACTGCTGGGGTAAGTCTTTTGCCATGGCCGCCTGGTTGAACTCCAGGGCGACGACCATGCTGGGGACTTGCGTGCTTTGGTGCATGCGCCAAAGGCGTTGCAGCTCAAACGCAAACTCTGGCGGGCACTGGGGCACTTCCTGGATCAGCGGGGCTGCCAGGGCCTGGGTGGAAAGGCCATCGGTGTAGTAACCCAGCAGCAGGTTGATGGTTTGCAGGCTTTCGTCTTGCAACGAGAAAAAGGGCAAGTCATCAATCAGCAGCATGGCGTGCACATCGCCACCAATGTCCAGCAGGGGGGCTGCCACCAGATAGCGTGTGGACTCTTGGCGAACGGTGGCTTGCACCACATGGCACAGGGTTCGGGTTTCCAGTGCTTGGAGCAAGAGTGGGTCTTTGGCATCCAGCGCGACGGGCGAACCGATGCTGGCAACGGCGGTGGTCTCCAGCGTATCGGCGTGCACTTGGTGCAGCGCGGCAGAGCTGATCTGGCAGTACTGTGCCAGCAGGCGCAACAGCGCCTGCGCGTCCTCGTGGGCGTCGCTCAGCCCGCGCAGCGTCTTGAGGGCATCGCGCATGGACATGGGGCGGCCAATCAGCTCCTGCTCCAGCCGGTCGTGTGACAGGCGCAGAAGGTAGTACTGGCGAATCAAATGCTCCAGTCGCTGGTCCAGGTAGTGCTGAACGACCTCCGCACGGCGGGTGCGGGCCCTCCACAGGCTGGAGAACTCGCCCACCAGCATCACGGTGATGAGCCCACCCAGGAAAAAGATTTGGGGAAACTGCTCCATCTGCCCCAGGTTGAGAGCCATCCACGCCAGCAGCAATACGGCTGCCGCCCCCAGGCCCGCCAGCGGCCCGTAGCGCAACGCCACAATGATCGGCGCTAGCCACGACCAGTGGAAATCTGCTTGCACCCCCAAGGGGTCTTGTGGGCTCACCACCCAGCCCAGTGCCACGGCAATGCAGGGCACGGCCAGGGACTCCAGGGCCACCAGCAGCGGGCGGTCTCCCACGGCCGTCAATTTGCCCAAGGGGGCGCCTGCAAAGCCGGGCTTGCGCGCGGGCGATGGTGCGGTGTCTTCGGTGGCGGGCGCTTCGGGTGCGCGGGCGTTGGGTGGCATGCGGGCTCTGAGGTGTTGCTATGGCGGTTTAACGTGCGCCGGACAAACCGGCGTTCAATAGTTCACGGATCAGTTTTTGGGCGACGGCCGACAGCGCTTCTCGGCTCCAGCCAGACTTGCCGCCTGCTCCACTCCACAGGATCTCTCCGCTTTGTACGTCGATGATCTGCAAGGTAAGACCTGCCGCAGGCTCACCGTCTACGCCCACCTTGTAGCGCCACTCGTCCACCGAGCCGCCCAATGCGTAGCGCACCCCTTGCTCTTTGGCCCAGGCCAGCGCTTGTTCCTGGCGTTTGGTGTCTGCCGCGTCAAACAATGCCTCGGCCTGGGCGCTGCTGGTGTAGCGCTTGATGCGCCCCACGCCACGGGCGTGCAGCAAGGCTTCGGCAACGCTTTCAGCGCGGCTGCCGGCCATGGGGGTTTCTGTGTGGTTGGCAAAAGGCAGCACGGTCCAGTCGGCATTGGCCTGCAGGGCAGGTGCCTTGCCGCGGTCTACCGTGGAGCAGGCGACCAGGGCGGTCAACAGCAGCGCAACGGCCATCGCTTTCAGTGGGCGAAGAAGGTGGCCAGGGCGGGATGGGTGTGTCATGGGGTTTGCCTTTCGGTGAAGTCTTCAATGCTCAGAAATGTTTGCGGTAGCGCAGCTGGATCTCTCGGGTCAGGCCTTGGGTAAGATTGCCCCCTTTGCCCAGGCTCCAGCCCAGGTTGAGGTGATCGGCCCCCCAGACGCTGCCAGACAGCCCCAGGCGCAAGCTATAGCCAGGGCCTTGGCGGCTGTGCCAAGTCCTGGCCACGCTGCCATAGGGCTGCAGTGCACGGGTGTAGTCGCGCTCAAAGCGGGTGTTGGTCGAGATTTGCAGGCCGTAGTAGCTGAAGTTCTCCGGCAGGAAGTAGGTGTCGCTCACGCGGCGCACTTCGGGCGGAAGGTACTGCAAAAAGGCCAGGTCCTGGCCAGCCAGCTCGCCGGGGTCACGCCGGTCATACGAATGCTGGGACCAGAACGCGCCCACCTCCAGGCTGGGGGCTTCGACCCGGTATGAGTGCATGTACGTTAAGGCCGAGTGGCTGCCAGAGCCCAGCGCTCCCCCGGTCTGTAGCTTGTAGCGCTCGCGCCAGTGCTCCATGGTGAACTGGTCGATGCGTGATGCCTGGTAGCGCAGGCTGATGCCGGCACGGTCTTTCATCCCGGCCATGCGCATGACGGTGCTTTCTTGCGTAGGCAATTGCAAGCCCAGGTCCATGCGCAGGGTCAGGCGGTTGTCTATGCGCCATTCCTGCTCAATCTGCACGGGCGTGTAGCTGGCCAGGCTTTCGCGCCGCGCCAGCTGCAAGGTGGTGGTCGAGTCGTGGTCCTGCCAGCGCAGGTCCACCTTCACTCCGTGCTCTTGCGATGGATGGCTGAGCTGGGTCGAAAGTCCCACGGTGCGCTCGATGCGGGTGAGGCTCAGGTCCATGGACAGGCGGGGGCTCAGGGCCATGTGCCACTGCGCGGTGGCTTCTGTTTCGTCCAGATCACCCAGCTTTCGCAACTCCAGCTGTGGTCCTGCATGGTCGCTGAAAGCCAGCAGGTTCTCTGTCAGCTGCAGGTGCAGGGGGTTGTCATCGGGTTGGTCTTGCTGTGTTTCAAAGGCCACGGTTTGGGCTTGGCGCAAGTCCTGGATGGCCACTGCTGCGTTGATGCGGTCGTAGCGAGGCAGGCGTTCGCCAAAGGTCTCCAGCAAAGCCCCTGTCGCGGCCTTGTCTTGTTCTGCCAGGGCGACCGTGATGTCGGCCCACAGCGGTCGGTTGGCGCGCAGGCTCTGGCTGCGTGCGTACTGCTGCCACAAAAGTCCGCGCTCTGCTGCATACTGGCCTGCATCTTGCAGCCAGCCTATGGCAGTCTCTGCCGCCGCGTTGGACAGGTTGCCCTGGGCATCACGGTCCAGCCGCAGCAATTCGCGCAGCGTATCAAATGCCGGGTCGCCGGGCTTTTGCTGTAGCAGCAGCCTTGCACGGGCGAGGCGGCGAGTGGCCTCCAATCCCTCTTCGGTCAGCCAGCGCTCACGCGCTTGCGCCCGGGTCATGGCCTGGCCTTGGTGGGCCTGCGTCCACTCGGCAGACAGCAAGTGCTTGCGCATGCGCCATGCCTTGTCTGTCTCCTGGTTCTGGTCCAGCGCATCGGCGTAATTCATCAGCCACAGGAAGTCGCCTTTGCGCTCTGGCATCTGGGGCTTGAAATAGCGTGCCAGGGCCACGGCGGGCAATGACAGTGCTTGGTAGGCCGAACCCAGGGCATCATGCATCTCTTTGTCCTGGCTCCAATCGGGTTCATGGGTGGCCAGCAGCTTACGCAAGGACACGTTGTCGTTGCTGTCGATGAGCAGCCACACAAGGGCCTGGCGCATTTCGGCCGAATCTGGGGCGAGTCGAAGGCCGGCCTCCAGCATCTGTCCTGCGCGAGGGATGTTGCCCGTATTTTGGTAGTACATCCCCGCCAGGCGAAGGAATTGGGGCTCGCGCCACAGGGGTGCGCTGGCGTGGTGACTGGCCTCTTTGGCGGGGGCCAGTTTGTCCAGAAGGCGTTTCACATCGCGCCACTGACTGCGCCCCACATAAGTGGTCATGGCCAGGATCAGGTGGCGTGCTTTGTCAAAGCGGTCCCAGGCCTGTACGGCCACTTCGGCGGCTTGCAGGGGGTGGTCAGTTTGCAGCAGCCGGATGGCTGCGTCGTAGTCCGCAATGGCCGCATCTGGCCTGGTCAGCAGTTGGCGGTAGGCATCCAAGGCCACGGCGTCGCGCTGTTGCCGTTCTGCGAGCAGCCCTGTCATGCGCCAAAAGTCTGTGGCTTCAGGGGTGTCTGGCTTCAGGGTGGCGCGCGCG
Source organism: Acidovorax sp. 106 (assembly GCF_003663825.1). Classification (NCBI taxonomy): domain Bacteria; kingdom Pseudomonadati; phylum Pseudomonadota; class Betaproteobacteria; order Burkholderiales; family Comamonadaceae; genus Acidovorax; species Acidovorax sp. 106. The sequence goes on from NZ_RCCC01000001.1 coordinate 2,731,784, forward strand.
TTTTCCAGCCATTCCATGGCCAGGCTGGGCTTTCCGCGCACCACAGCCAGGGTTGCGGCGCGCAAGGCGCGCTCAGGGGTCAGTTGGGCGGGGTCGCGCAGCAGCTGCGCCCAGGTGTTCAGCGCTAAATCCATTTGCCCCGATCGCGTGGCGAGGTCTGCCAGCAATTCCAGGTTGGCAGGTGTGGGCGGCTGGTGCGCCAAAAAGTCAATGGCTGGCTGGGGGGTGCCCACCCGCTCATAGGCCATGACCAGTTCTTGCGTCAGTTTGGTGTTGTGTGGCGCACGGCGCAATTCATAGCGCAGCCCTTCGATCAAAGCGGCATCGTCAAACAGGCCCGGTGCGAGTCGCAAGACTGCTTGCCACGCTGCGTCTTTTTGTGTCGCTCGGGCAATGACCAGCCAGTTCTCCAGTGCCACGTCACTGCGCTGTGTCCACTCTGCTACCTGCGCAAGCCTTTCACGCCACTGCAAGTCTGAAGGCGACTGCTGCACCGCAGACCGTGCGACCAACCACGCATCTTCGAGGTTGCGGTTTTCCAGAAAAACCTGGTAGCCCAGGCTGTAGATCTGGTTGTCAAAGGGCAGGCCAGGTCCTGCCTTGGCTGCTGTCTGTCCTTGGCCTTCGGCGGTGGCCCATCGTTGCATGCCCGTGTCGGTGGGGCGGCGGAGCAGGCGTGCGTCCAGCAAATAGGCACGATCTTCGTAGCGGGGCTGCAGGTCGCTTTGTCGGTCCATGGCGAAACCCTCGGCATGGGACGCGGGCACAAGCGTTGGGCTCGCGGGATGCATCGTCGAGGGGGTATCGGCCAGCACCGTGCTACCTGCTTGCCACTGCAACAGCAAAGCCAGGTGGAGCAGTCGCTTGACGTATTGCTCTGCCACTGCGGGCTTGCCTGCTGCGCGTGCCAATTCGACCAAGGTCCGCAGGACTACAGGGTCGGAGTCCAGACCTGCCACTTCTTGCTGTGCCAAGGCCAGAGCCTCCGCAGGCTTGCCAGAGGCCTGCATGGCCGCCACCGCACTCAGGTACAGCGCCTTGGCCTGCTCTGGGTTGGTCGTTGCGTGCCTGGCCTTCATGTAAAGGCTGGCGGCCTGTGGGTATGCGGATACCGCCAGGGCTTCGCGGGCTGCTCGCACGTAAAGTGGCACGGCCTTTTCTGCCGAGTCTGCCGCGTCTCCCAGCCTGCGATAGAGCTGGATGCCCAGCAGCCGATCGCCCAGTTGGAAGGCGTTTTCCGCCAACGCGGGGAGTACATCTGGGGGGACCTCGTCGGCCGTCAGCTCGTGCAATTGCGCTACCAGTTCGGTGCGCCGTTCGTTGCGCGCTTCTGCGTCTGCCTCGGGTATGGCGTGGAAGCCGTCCATGGCATCGCTCCAACGGGTCCAGGCTGTGGGCTTGCGATTGGCGAGAGCTTCCTCTCGTTTCTTGCGCTCTTCTTCCACGGCAACGCGCTGGGCCATCAGTTGCTGCAACTGCACGTTGGTGGGGTCGCTGCGCAGCAGGTTCTTCAGATACGCCAGCGACAGGCTGGAGTCGCGGCTGGACGACACCAGGCGCCTTTCCAAGTCTTGGCGGGGGTACATCAGCCACAGCGCGCCACTGACCAGTACCGCCAGCAAGGCGGTGAGCCAGTAGCTGGCCAGGACGGGGCGCTCAGCGACCGGCGCAGAGGATTTGGATTTGCGCGGCAGCATCAGGAAGGCGGTAAGTGCGCAGGTCGGGGCGCTCTTTTTCAGAGGATTTGGCCGCAGCCAAGGTTTGGCCGTTGGCACTTACCTTGCAAGTAGGCGCCATGCCCGAAAGTGTGAATTGAAGCGGCACGTGGCCTTGTAGGCTGAAGTCGGTGCGCAGGCCCTGCTGTTTGCGTTCCCATTGGGTAATGCGTGCGTTGGCATCGTGCAGCCAAATGCGGGCTTCTGCGGTGGGTCCGCTCGGCACCAAGGCTGAGGCGGGGTTGGCGACCCAAGCCTGTGCTCCGGTCAAATGTACATAGCTGCCTTCCACGCCTTCACTCACACCTGCAACGCCTTCGCTGGTTGACAGGGGCGCCACCATGGCTGCCGCTGCGATGGGAAACCGCAAGGTGCGCAGATGGCCTGCACCGCGCACGCGCCAGCCTTCGCCCTCTATTGCGATGGCGTAGGTGTGAAAGTCTTGAACCTTGCGGATGAACTCGGACGTGAATACCGGGTGCAGGGGCTGGTTCAGTGCCCAGTTGTAGACCTTGCGCAAGGCCTGCAGTCCAGCCACTTTGGAGGCTGAATACGTGTGGTAGTAAATGCCCACAGGCTTTATACGCCTGGGGGTGTCCGTCATTTCAAACGTCTCCAAAACCCTCTCATATCCATAAAAGGGCCCTCTCCACAGATTGGTGAAAATGTTCTCGTTGGCGATTGGGGCATACACCTGAAGGTAGTTGCCCTTGGTGATTCCGTGGGGCCGCACGGCGGTCAGCGAGGGGTTGCCGCGGGAGATGAAGGTGTCCCCCCCGTTGATGTTGAGCAGCCCTGCGTCGTAGGTGGCCTTTAACGCAGCTTCGTTGGGGGCGGTGTCCCCCGTCCATTGAAAGACGCTAACTGGCTTACCTGCGGGGGCAAGATTTTGACGGATGTAATCTGCCGAGCCTGCTGTCTCACGAGTCAAGTCCACTTGGTAGTTGGGAATGTTCAGGTGGTATTCGACTTCATTGCTGTCTGAAAAGATGCCGTGCTTGACATCAGTGTCCCAAAGGTACGGGTGCGAAAAACTGTGGCTGGCAATCTCCACATGCGGCAGCTTGAACATCTTGCGAGCAATGTCCTCTAGTTGCCCGCTTAACTCAGGGTGCAATCCATGATGTGCGACCTCGCCTTCGATCACAGACACGGTTTGCGGAATGCGATATTTCTCCAGTATTTCCTTGAGCAGCACTTGCGCGGCCACTGGCGCTCCGGGCATCTCAGCGCGTGAAGGAAATCCATCGCCGTCAATATGGGCCAAGAGCAGCCTGCGTCCGTTTTCGGTGGTGATGTCGGGTACAGGCATAAATGGCAGCCTCAGTGCTTTCTGCAGAAATTCAAAAGGGTCTACGACCCAGCGGGTTTGCTCGGTGCCAGGCAATTCGTTGTACACGTAAGGGTCCAGCACAAAACCACCCCAAGGCATGAGCGCGGCGGCAACGAAAAGCTGGCCCTTTTGGTCCTTCATTTCAACCAGTGGGATGGCCCGGGCGGCTTGGGGGCCCAACAGACGGGCTGGAGCGGAGTCCTTTTCTACAGGGGGCGGGGGCACCTCCAACCCCATCATGGGGTGCTGCTTTTGTGCTTGCAAAGGGGGGGAGATGCTGAGGCTGGTGCCCTGTATGCCAAACGTGTCTGTCCAAGACTTGTCAGGGGCGAGACCAAAGTCACCGACGATGGCCAATGGCATACCCTGGTTTTTGAGCGTTTGAAGCCATGTGCTGAATTCGCGCCGCAGTGCGCTGGGCATGTATCCGTTGAATGCGGTGACGACACCCGCGTAGCGGTCTCGGTAAATGTCTTTCGGAAGTGGCTTTCGCACATCCGCATAGTCCACCACATACCCCATATGATTCAGTGGCATCTGCAGGAACCGGTGGGCGCTGGTGTAGTTGACGGCAGGGGCTTCGGCCCCGTTGTAGAGGATCAGGATGCGCCGAGGTACCAACTCGAGGGCACCGATACCCACCGTGTCCAAGCGACTGTCACTGACCCAAGGTGTGAACCCATCCGCTTGAATGCGTTTGGCGGTTTCGCGTGCCAACGCTCTATCGTTCGGTGGAACGTAGTCGATCGCCAGCACGGGAATGCCGTCACGGGTCTGAATCGTGCGCAGTTGCGTCAGCAGCCACTGCCTGTCCGCGTCAGGCACCTCTTCATATCGGTTGGCTCCAGCGTTCCAGCTGCGGTAGAGGGACTCGGCAGCCACCATTTCGATCTTGTTTTTGACCCGGGGAACGATGTCAAAGCCCCGGTTCATGATGAGTCGGATGCCAGGAAAGCGTTCGTGCAGCGTCTGGATGACGCGGACCAGGCCCGCTTGCTGTGCGGCTTCGTCAAAATGGCTGGCAAGACGGTAAGAGTCCATCGTGTCCAGAAAGAAACCGCGGTATCCGCGCTGCCACAGCGGTGCGATCACGCGGTCGGCAAAGAATGAGGGCCATGGCGTGGGCGTCTGGTCCAGGACGACAGAGTTCCAGTGGCCATTGCGTGCCAAGTGCCAATCTGCCGGGATGTCTTTGAAATAGCTGCGGCTGGGTTGAACCTCGGCCACCGAGGTGTAGGCGTAAAGCTCGCTCCCCTTGGCGCGCTGGGCGACGGGGTCGTAGCCGTGGTCTGGCTCCACCACGACGATGTCAAACACCTTCAAGTCTTCCAGGGGCGCATTGTGGCCATAGTGCAGTGCAATGGCGGGCCCGGTCTTGGCCGAAGCCTCATCAGTCGCCCACACAAAGGACAGACTCAACGTCAAAAGAAGGAAGCCGCGCAGTGACCAGATCATGGTGTGTGGTGGTAGCTGAGTGCTGTGCATGGTGCAGGACCGACCATCACTTGGCAATGCCTGAGAGCATTCGCACGCCCAGGCTGCTCAATGGGTGTAACGAAAGGTATTGATCTTAGTGCGTGAGGTGTGCACTGAGAGAGCCCTCAGTAGATCAAGGGCTATGATGAATGTATGTGCACACTGATGAAATTTTCTCGGTGTGCCCAAGATAGTTGCAGAGAAGCGCTAGAGCTATCGGGCGAGTTGCCTTGTTAACGCGGCCCTTGTTCATGAGGCGCTGACCATTGTTTGCAATCAGTACGTTGCCCATGTGGGTGTACAGCCACACACCGGTCCCTGGGGCTTTCGGTTTTTGCTTCTTCGTCACCCACCTGCGCGAATGAACGGTGTGGGCGATAGCGATATTTGCTGAACCGAAACTAAACGCGGAGACTTCTTTGGGCCGTTACCACCACCCGCCCCAAACCCAGTCGAACCGCACATCCAATGGCAGGTAGTGGATGCGGTAGCCGGGTGGCAGATCGGCCTGCGGTTTGAGGCGCACCACGATCGATGGCATGCGGGGTGTGAGGGGCGAGACGCGCTCAGCAGGCGTACGTTCTGCCTCTGCAACCACGTCCAGTACCTCGGCGCGCAAGCTGCGGCCATCCATGAAGTGCAGGGTGGCCAGCCTGCCCGGTTGGGCATAGCGTGCTTGTCCGGGGGGCAGGTAGGCGTGTACCAGGGGAGATTTGGCTGTGCCCTGCACCACGGCCACATCGGCACCTGCTTCTACATGTTCCCCGGAACGAACCAGCTGTCGCACAACGATTGCGTCAAAGGGGGCTTTCAATGTCGGTGTTTTGGTGGGTTGGGTCTTGTCGGATTTGGAGGACGTGGCGGTGGTTGGCGTAGTGGGGAGTGTTGCCACACGTGCCTGCGCGAGCAGGCTTCGAGACTCACTGGCCGCAGCGCGGGCCCTGCTGGCTTCTGCTTGTGTTTGCAGCACTACGGCCTGGGCATTGTCGACTTCGTTGCGCGTCGCAGCACCCTGTGCACGAAGGGCTTGTAAGGCTTTCAGTTTTTCCTGTTGGAGCACCAGTTGCTGCAGCGTGAGACGTTGGGTTTCCTCCTGCATCGCCAAACGGATGGCCAGCGGTTGGTTGGGCGCGAATGGATCAGCGATGGGCCGCACAGGGGATTGGGGGTTGGCGGGGGTTGTCACGTCTGGTAACGCCGATGACTCCTGTGCCAACTCCATCAAAGCTTGGCCAGCCCGCAGCCGTTCGCCAACGTCAGCAATGCGTGCAACTTGACCGGCCACAGGCGCCCGAACGACCACTTGTTCGGTCATGACCAATCCGGGCGTGGTTTCCCACCAGTACGACACAGCAAACCGCCCCACAAGGTAGGCGGGAGGTGTGAGCACCATGGCCAGCAGAAGGTACCAGCGCCAACGCGGCACCTGGCGTTTGGAGGCAGCGTAGCGCACGGACAGACCATTGCTCTCCTGTGGAGAGCTGGGAGGAACATCAAACTGTATTTTCAAGGGCGTGCCTCTTTAAATTCTTCCCACGACTGCACGACGATGCCGCCAAAGCCTGGCTCTGAGGACAAGGCCTGTGCCAGTTCCTTCCAGCGTTGCAAGGCGGTGGCTTTGCCGACTGGATGGCTGCTCTCTTGTGGTGACAACGTGCGCTCCATGCTTTGGGCGATGGACCAGCGCAGCCCGCCAGGGTTTTGCAGGCTTTGAAGCGGCGGCAGGCCCTTCACAATTTCAACCACTCGGGCTGGGTTGCTGACGTAGACCATGGCGGTCAGTTCGGTCGCACCTGCCGCGTGCACCTTTTGTGCAAAGTCTGGAGACTCCAGCTCACGGTAGTGGGTTGTCAGACCCAGGGGCCAGGGCACCACGGCGTGTGCAGCGCGCAGGGTTTCTACCACCAGGTCACCCCATTGCGGCTGATCGGCATCGGGCAGTTGGCTGCGCTCCAGGTCCAGTTGCAGGGCATGGAAAGGCAGGTCGCGAATGCGCGCCAGCTGGTCCAGAAGGTTTTGCCTGTGTGAAGGAAGCACCCAGAGGGGCTCGCCTAGCAGCAGCTCAACGGTCAGCCCCCTGTGCTGGGCTTGGATGATGAATTGGCTGAGTTGCCTACGGCCCGCAGGCTGCTCCAGCCCTGCGAGCTGTTTCGCGGTGAAGGACAGTAGAACGCGGCGGCTTTCGGGCGGGAGTGTCCGCAGTTGCTCTGGACGCTGGAGCATGGCATGCCCATCCCACACGTACCAGCCTAGCCTTGCATCGGCGGTGCCTTCGGTGCTTCGCAGCGTGCGTTGTGGTGCTGTTGTTGCCGTGTCTGTTGGGGCATTGGCGACCTGGGGTGATAGCACAAGCAAGGTAGGCGCTAGCGCTGCCGCCAACTTGTCTTGGGGGTTGACGCCAGGATGGCTGCACCCGTTGCTAGACCACGCGGCCAGCGCTAGCTCTGCCACCTCGCTGCGCTCCTGTGTGTCGACAACTTGCAGGGCGACCTGCATGAGAGCGTAGCGGGCTGTGAGCAGGCGCGCGTAGCCGTCACCATCGTCCAAGCGCTCATGCCGCAGCATGGCCACACGCAAGGTTTCGGTGGCGGCGCCCAGCTGTTTCATCGGTGCGGCCGCTTCGGCTTGACTCAGGTGCCACCGGTCCAGGGCTTGTTCCACGCCCTCCAGGAATTCTCCCCGACGCAGTTCCAATAGGCTTTCTGCGCGGTGGCGCTCGCTTTGTATTTGTCCTAGTGTGGCGTCACGCTGCCCGCGCCAGTCCAGTGGCATGGAGATGTCGATACCCACGGAGGTGTTGTGCCCTGGGGAGCCACCCAGGTCCTTGCTAATGCCCTGGGCCACAGACACACCCGCCGCAATGCCTTCTTTGCGCAAGTGGCTTGCAATCTGGTCTGCGGCTTCAAGCTCGAGGCGTGCCAGCAGCACGGTGGGGTGTTCATCGGCTTGTGCCCGCAGAGTCTCGGGGTGGTGGCACGCAGCGGGCCAGGTCAGGGGGGCCGCTTGAACGGCTTGAACCATGCGCCCGGTCAGCCGCGACAGTTCACGCAGCGTTGCCTCTTGCGCTGCGCGTTGAGCCCGGAGCGTGGCCTCCGCTGCGTCAAAGGTGGCCATCAGCCCCAAGCGTTCCGCCTCCAGCATCCAGCCGGCTTGAGTGCGGCGCTGCAGCAGGCCCTGTGTGGTTGACTGTCCCGCCATAAAGGCCTCGACAAGCGCAACGCGCTGCCCGCTGCGCAGGTGGCGCACGTAGGCGCGGCGTACCGCTTGCACGGCCTCGTTTTGGGTTTGCTGCAGGCGCACGTGCCTTGCCGTGGTCGCTTGTTCCGCTTCGCTTACGCTGCGCCGCTGGGCTTCACGGCTGCCCAGCAGGGGCCACCGCACGCCGACCTGCATCTGTGCCCGCTGGTAGCTGCGGCTGGTGGTGTCGGTCACGGCCTCGCGTGCATTGCCCAGGTTGGCCCCACCAAACAGGCGACCACCTTGGCTGGCTTTGGCAGCTTCTGTGCGATGTGCTGCCAGGTCTTTTTCTGCCAACGCAACGCGCACGGCGGGGGCTGCGGATTGGGCCCAAGTTTCAAGATCTGACAACGGTACTGCGTTGGCCCATGCCGTGGAGGCATGCAGTCCCAGCCAAAAGGCCACGACAAAGGGTGTGCGGGCCCAAAAATCCTTGCGTTTCAACATGTCAGAACTTGGTTTTGCGCAGCACCCACCACGGTGCCATTGAGGAGTCGAGGTGCGAGTTCAGAAAAAGCTCCTGCAGGATGGAGAAGGCGCAGTGGATGCGGTTGACAAAAGCGAACAACGGCACCAAAGGCAGAAAGCGCAGGTAGTCCAGATCCTCTACAGGTCGTTCAGAGACGGCAATCACGTAGAGCATGAAATAAAAAAGAATGGCGCACAGATAGACCAAGTAGATAAATGCCAGAACGCCCAGCACCGCCCCGATGGGCAGTGTGAAGAGCATCACCCCGGTGTAGGCAACGATCAGAAAAGGCATCAGCACTTGCATGACCAGCCCGTTGATGGCCACAAATAAAAAATTGCGCCAACCCAGCAGCCTGGGCCTGAGGTTGAAGCGGAACTTGCGGATGAACAGGTAGAACATGTCCCCGTCCCACCGCAGGCGCTGGCGAAAAAAGATGCGCCAGGTGTCGGGTGCATCGGTGTGCCCCACGGCATGTGGGTCAAACACGATGCGCAGCCCGGGGTGTCTGCCAAAGTACTGTTTGATCCGCGTGGTCATGTCCAGGTCTTCGGCCGACCCCGCATCCCACCCGCCCAGGTTGCGGATGAACCCGGTGCGGAATACGCCAAAAGCGCCCGAGATGTTGTTGACGATGTTGAACTCGGAAAGGCCTGTTTTGCCAGCACCGATCGACAGGATGTATTCCAGCGCCTGCAGCCGGGTCACCAGCGTTTTCTTGGCGTTGCGTACACGCAGGTTGCCTGCCACGCCCACGACGCCAGGGTCGTCAAAGTGGCGCGTTGCGTTGCGCACCATGTCGTTGTCGAATGACGTGTCGCCATCCAGCGCCATGACGATCTCGCCCGTGGCGATGGAAAGCCCTGCATTGAGGGACGACACCCGTCCCCCGCGTTGCCACTTGGGCAGCACCACCAGTGCCCGCTTGGCCTGCCCTGCCAAAAGCCCGCGGGCATTGCGCGCGGCCAGCAAGGTGGGGCGGTTTTGAATGGCACCGTCAATGACCGCAATGATCTCGATGTGTCCCGGGTACAACTGCTGCGCCAGCGACTGAATGGTCTTGCGCACGTCTTCGCCTTCCGAATAGCAGGTCACTACACAAGACACACGCGGGTAGCGTTCACGTTGCCGTTCGGGCCTGTGCCTGCGCAGGCCGTAGCGCACCATGCCGGCAGTCACCAGCAGAAAGAAGGGGGCCTCCAGGAGGACGACGAAGGGAAAGAACTTCCAGGCCAATTCCAGCCAGTTTTGCTGGGTGGAACTGGCAAACAGCGTGACGAAGGCAAAAACTACCTGATCCCACATGGGTCAATCCGCGTTCTGAAGGCGGCCCATGAGTTGCACAGCGGTATCGTGATTTTGCAGATCGTGAGGGATCTGCAAGTGGCGAATGCGCACGCGCAGAGCCGCTTCCCCATGCTGGCTGGATTGCTCTTGCAGCACTTTCTGCAGCCGCGCTGTCAGGCCTTCGGGGTGAGAGAACGGCAACATCAACCACAAACGTTCTTCCTGGGTGCGCGTGGTCAGGTCCGAGGTGCGCAGCAACTCGTGCAGACGGCGTGCAAACTCGTCCAGCATGAGGAAGACGCGCGCAGCCCCTTGCTTTTCTATCACTTCGGCCGCGTTCTGGAATTCCACGAGCATGAGCGCGAAGTGCATTTCCTTGTGGCGGGCGTGGGTGGCCAAAGCCCAGTCCAGCAGACGGCGGAAGTACGCTGGCTCCACATAGTTGGCGGTGTCCAGGGCTGCGAACGACTCACGGATTTGCCCCGCCCTGAGGGCGGCGCGCCCATGGGCGCTGAGCCTGAGCGAGGCGATCTCGCGCACGTCCAGCGCATTGGGTTCGGTGGTGTTGCGGCAGTCCAGGCACCGTGCCACCACGCTGGTCTCGACAAACACATGGTGGCAGCTGCCGCAAGCGTATTGGGTGAGGGGGCGGTCGTAGTCCACGCCAATGTGACGCAGTGCTGTGCTGCATTTTGGGCAGGTCAAGCCGCCGTCGTCGTGAAAATCATCCTCGGGCGCCACGTGGCCGCAGGTGAAGCAGTGCAGCGATGGGGCCTTGTTGATCTGGATGCTGGAGCAATGGGGGCACACATCCAGGTAGTGGATGTGGGCGCTGCCACAGGCTCTGCAGTGGCGTGTGCGGTCGATTAGTTCGGCAGGCTCCAGCAGGCGCCGCCGCGACAGTGTGGCCAAGCAGGCCGCTACGTCGTCCCCTTCGTGTGCCAAGGCCTCTACCAGGGGGTAGCGGTACAACTGTGCGCTGTTGCGGTCGCACAAGGGCGTCAGCTCTGCGCCGTCGCGCAGGTACATGAAGTACAGCACCCGCTCGTCAAAATGCAGTCCAGAGGGGTCCAGCTTGAGGCTTCTGCGCGCCGCAAGGGCCCGCTCTCCTGCCGCAATGGCCTCGCTCAGTGAGCCTGTAGCATCTGCCCACGTCGGCTGGGGCTCAGTGCTTTCCGAAACCCAGATTGGGCGATCCCACCATGGGCTGTGCCGTATGGATTCGCACAGGGTGGCCACGTCCGGCCCGGTCCAGCCGTCAAGGTAAAAGCCCAACGGGACAAAGCCCGAAGCTACAAACGCGGGCCACGACGCAAAGGCCGTCGCATCGCGCTCGCGAGGAAGCAGGGTGCCGGAAGGGCGCAGCACCACGGTGCTTTCAAGTGCAGAAGGGGGTGGGTGTTGCAAGGAAGAGATGCCCGTGGATGGGTTCATGTTCATGGGTTGGGCACCATTGTGTAGTGCTGGACATGGGCAATTGTTAACAATGCTGATCGATCGCACCCGATGTAGTGGCGCTTTGGCCTCTGCTGCGTCTATGGCGCGGCCAGTATAGTGGCGGGCCCGGAGCGGGGTCGTCCGTTCTATCCACATCCTTAGGAGCGCAACAGCGTGATTCTTGTAACCGGCGGAGCAGGCTTTATTGGCTCACACACCTGTGTCGCTTTGGCGAATGCAGGCATTCCATTTTTGGTGTTGGACAACCTTTGCAACAGCCGACCCTCGGTGCTGGAGCGCGTGGAGCGCATCACGGGGGCGCCTGTGCCTTTCATCGAGGGTGACATCCGCGATGCGGCTCTGCTGCGGCGCGTGTTTGCCGAGCATGCCGTGGAGGCGGTCATCCATTTTGCGGCGCTCAAGTCTGTGGGCGAGTCCGTGCGCGAGCCGCTGCGCTACTACGACAACAATGTGGCGGGCACCGTGGCCTTGCTCGGCGCCATGCGGGCTGCGAATGTGCGCACGCTGGTGTTCTCCTCGTCGGCCACGGTGTATGGCGACCCGGCTTCTGTGCCCATCCGCGAGGGCTTTCCTCTGTCTGCCACCAACCCCTATGGCTGGAGCAAGCTGATGATGGAGCAGGTGCTGGCCGATGTGGACGCCGCCGAGCCCGGGCAATGGCGCATTGCGCGCCTGCGGTATTTCAACCCGGTGGGCGCCCATGCCAGCGGGTTGATCGGAGAAGATCCGCAAGACATTCCCAACAACCTGCTGCCCTATGTGGCCCAGGTGGCCGTGGGCCTGCGCGAGGCGCTGAGTGTGTATGGCGGCGACTACCCCACGCCCGATGGCACCGGGGTGCGTGACTACATCCACGTGTGTGACTTGGCTGATGGGCATGTGGCAGCGCTGCGCTACTTGCGCGAACATCCAGGCTTGCTGACGGTGAACCTGGGCACGGGGCGGCCCGTGTCGGTGTTGGACATGGTGCGTGCATTTGAGCGTGCCAGTGGCCGCCCCGTACCCTATCGCATCGTGGACCGCCGCCCTGGCGATGTGGCCCAGTGCTGGGCCGATCCGGCCTTGGCCCAGCAGCTGTTGGGCTGGTCTGCACAACTGGGGTTGGATCAGATGTGCGAAGACGCGTGGCGCTGGCAAAGTGGCGTGGCCGCGAGTTTGCAGCGCTGAAGCGTCTGCACAGGCTGTGCGCCGTGGTATCTTGCGCGGCTGCGCAGGGGGGCGGTGCCTTCGCCCAATGGCCCCCCTGGCAGCCCATTTCTTTTTTGATTCCCTTTCTAATCTTCCCGCGCCATGCTTGCAAAACGCATCATTCCCTGCCTTGACGTGACCGGAGGCCGTGTGGTCAAAGGCGTCAATTTTGTTGAACTGCGCGATGCGGGCGACCCGGTGGAGATTGCGGCGCGCTACAACGCTCAGGGCGCGGATGAGCTGACCTTTTTGGACATCACCGCCACCAGCGATGGCCGTGATTTGATCCTGCACATCATCGAAGCAGTGGCCAGCCAGGTGTTCATCCCGCTCACGGTGGGTGGCGGGGTGCGCACGGTGGAAGACGTTCGCCGCCTGCTCAACGCGGGCGCGGACAAGACCAGCTTCAACTCTGCGGCCATTGCCAACCCTGAGGTCATCAACGCCGTGTCGGCCAAATACGGTGCGCAATGCATTGTGGTGGCCATCGATGCCAAGCGCCGGTCTGAGGAAGATGCTTTGCGCTTGGGCGCCAACGGGGAGCCCGTGGGCCCAGGTTGGGATGTGTACAGCCACGGTGGCCGCAAGAACACTGGGCTCGATGCCTTGGCTTGGGCCAAAGAGATGGCCCAGCGGGGCGCCGGCGAAATCTTGCTGACCAGCATGGACCGCGACGGCACCAAGTCGGGTTTTGACCTGGCCCTGACCCGCGCCGTCAGCGACGCCGTGAGCGTGCCGGTGATCGCTTCGGGCGGCGTGGGCAATCTGGACCACCTGGCCGAAGGGGTGCAGCAAGGTGGTGCCGATGCCGTGCTGGCCGCTAGCATCTTTCATTACGGCGAGTACACCGTAGGACAGGCCAAGCAGCGCATGGCCGAGCGGGGTATTCCTGTTCGGTTGTAATACACATTTTTGCTATAAAATTTATAGCTTCTTGCGCTTGTTTTATGAGCTCTAGCGGCTCAAATGGCTTAAATTTTTGGTCTGCAGCCAAGTGGCACGATTCAAATCACCGACAATCCGCCCATGAACTGGCTCAATGAAGTGAAATGGGACGCGCAGGGCCTGGTGCCCGTGATTGCGCAAGAGCAGGGCACGGGCGACGTGCTGATGTTTGCCTGGATGAACCGCGAGGCTTTGGACAAAACCGCTGAGCTGGGCCGGGCCGTGTACTTCAGCCGCTCGCGCAAAAAGCTGTGGTTCAAGGGTGAAGAGTCTGGCCACGTGCAAACGGTGCATGAGATTCGTCTCGACTGCGACAACGACGTGGTGCTGCTCAAAGTCACCCAGCAGGGGCACGAACCTGGCATTGCCTGCCACACAGGCCGCCACAGCTGCTTCTTCAGCGTGCTCAAGGATGGGGCCTGGAAACCGGTCGATCCGGTCTTGAAAGATCCCGAATCCATCTACAAATAAGCCCATGAGTTCCAACGAATCCCCAGCCTTGTCTTCGCAAGACGCCCTGGCGCGCCTGGCCGCCGTGATCGAAAGCCGCAAGCCCGCCCACGGTGGCGACCCGGAAAAGAGCTACGTCTCGCGTCTGCTGCACAAGGGGCCGGATGCGTTCCTCAAGAAAATTGGCGAAGAAGCCACCGAAGTGGTGATGGCCGCTAAGGACGTGGACCATGGCGCTGACAAGTCCAAGATCGTTTACGAAGTGGCCGACCTCTGGTTTCACTCCATGATCGCACTGGCCCACTACGGCCTGGCCCCGGCCGATGTAATCACCGAGCTGGTCCGCCGTGAAGGCACCAGCGGCATCGAGGAAAAAGCCCTGCGCAAAGTGGCGGCAAGGGCTGCTGACGAGAAAGGTTGACCCCATGGCCGATGACTACACCGACGTACAGCCCCATGACCAGAAGGCCGAAGATCTCAAAGCCATTGGCTGGGTCAGCTACCTGTTGCACCTGATTGTGGCGGTGGGGGCGGTGATGCCAGGGGCGCAGCCTGGCGCTGTGCTGCTGTTGGTGGCGTTGGTGATCGATCTGGTCAAGAAGAGCGATGCCGAGGGCACATGGCAAGCCAGTCATTTTTCGTGGCGCATTCGCACGGTGATCTGGGCGGGGGTGTTGTATCTGCTGACGGCCCCCTTGTGGGCATTGTTCATTTTCCCTGGCTGGATTGCCTGGGGGTTGATTTCGCTGTGGTTTCTGTACCGCATTGTGCGCGGCATGGTGGCCATGAACAAGAGCCAGGCCCTGGATGCCTGAGGGCGCCAAACCCTTGGTGCGGCTGAACCTTGCCTTGCAAGGTGGCGGCTCGCACGGCGCATTGACTTGGGGTGTGCTGGACGCACTGCTCGAAGATGGCCATTGGGTACTCGATGGGATCAGCGGCACCAGCGCCGGTGCCATGAATGCCGTGGCCGTGGCCCATGGGTTTGCGCAGGCAGCCCACCAGCACAAGGACCCTGTAGAGGCGCATGCCGCCGGTTGCACCCTGGCGCGCGAGACTTTGATGCGCCTTTGGGAGGGCGTAGGCACCCTGGGCAGCCTGATGTGGGGCGCGCCCCTGGCAGCGGCCAACCCCTTGCTGGGCATGATGACGCAATGGCTGTCGCCATACCAAACCAATCCATTGGACATCAATCCCCTGCGGCGGCTGCTGGAGCGCGAGGTGGACTTTGACCTGTTGTGCAAAGCACGGGGTGCTGCAGCCCAGCACAGCCCCAAGGTGTTTGTGTGCGCCACCAATGTGCGTACCGGGCGCGGCGAGATCTTCTCTGGCCCCCGGCTCAGTGCCGATGCGGTCATGGCTTCGGCCTGTCTGCCCTTGCTTTTCAAGGCGGTGGAGATCGATGGCGAGCACTATTGGGACGGTGGCTACTCGGGCAACCCGGCATTGCATCCGTTGATCTACCAGACCGAGACTTCGGACATCCTGCTGGTGCAGATCAACCCCATTGAGCACCGTGGGCTTCCCGATACGGCGCCTGAAATCATGGAGCGCATGAACGAAGTCACTTTCAATGCCAGCCTGCTGGCCGAGCTGCGCGCCATCGAGTTTGTGCGCCGCCTGCTGGCCGAGGGCAAGTTGGACGCCCGCCGCTACAAGAGCGTGCGCATGCACCGGATTGACGGTGGCGCTGTGCTGGCACCCTTCGGGGCTGATAGCAAAACCCGCGCGGACCTGCCCTTTGTGCGCAAGCTGTTTGCTCTGGGGCGCGAGCAGGGGCAGCAGTGGCTGGCTGAACATCGCCAGTCCGTGGGCCTGCGCCCGACCATTCAGATCGCAGACAATGCCTGACGGCGCTGCACATCCCGCCGCGAAGCAGCGCCTTGCGCAGGCACTGCCCCCCTTTTTTCACCGCCCACCATGCACGATCCCAATTGCCTTTTTTGCAAAATCATTGCAGGCCAGATTCCCTCTCGCAAGGTCTATGAAGACGAAGAAATCTTCGCCTTTCATGACATCCACCCCTGGGCGCCGGTGCACTTTCTGATGGTGCCCAAGGCGCATATCCCTTCGATGGCGCAGGTTACCGCCGAGCACGCAGGCCTGCTGGGGCGCATGATGGCGCTGGCCCCCCAGTTGGCCTTGGAGCAGGGCTGCAACCCTTATCCAGAAGGCGGTTTTCGCATCGTCACCAACACGGGGCTTGAAGGGGGGCAGGAAATCCACCATCTGCACATCCATGTGATGGGTGGTCCGCGCCCTTGGCTCAAAGGCTGAAGTGTTTTGGCGCGACCCCTTCACGCTAGGGCAACATCGCGCGTCTAAAATGATTGCAATTCGTTAGGAGAAATTCCATGGGTTCCTTTTCCATCTGGCACTGGTTGATCGTGCTGCTGATCGTCGTCATGGTCTTCGGCACCAAGAAACTCAAGAACATGGGCTCCGATCTGGGCGGTGCCGTCAAGGGCTTCAAGGACGGCATGAAGGACGGTTCGAGCGATAGTTCCGCTGCGTCTGCAGCGCCTGCTCCAGGCCAGGTGGCCAACAGCCAGGCCGCCGACAAGACCACCATCGACGTAGAAGCCAAGCAAAAGAGCTGATCGCCTGAGCGAACGCTGACTCCATGATCGATATTGGCCTGTCCAAAATGGCGCTGATCGGCGCGGTGGCGTTGATCGTCATCGGCCCCGAAAAGCTGCCCCGTGTCGCCCGCACTGTGGGCACTTTGCTGGGCAAGGCGCAGCGCTATGTGGCCGATGTGAAGTCGGAGGTCAATCGCTCTATGGAGCTTGATGAGCTGCGCAAGATGAAGGACACGGTGGAGGGCGCTGCGCGCGACGTGCAGCAATCCATCCAGACCAGCGCCAGCGAGTTCGAGAAGGACTGGGCGCAAGCCACCAGCCTGGCGGGCGAGGGGTATGACACGGCTTCTGCTGTGGTGCCGGCCTACAAGCACCCGGGAAAGAACTGGCGCGTCAAAAAAGGAGCCACACCGCAGTGGTACAAAGCCCGCAGTGGTGTGCGCACCAAAGCCTTGTCGGGTGCCGCACGCGTGGCGCGCTACCGTCCCAAAAAGATCCATTGACGCTGCGCAGCTGCGCGCGTTTCGGGCTGCTTTGACGCCCCAGAAAACCCAATATGTCAAACACCCCATCCCAAGATGACGAGCTTGCTGGCACAGAACAGCCCTTTGTGCAGCACCTCATGGAGCTGCGCGATCGCTTGGTCAAAGCCATGATTGCGATTGCCGTGGCCGCGGCTTTCCTGTTCTTCTTCCCGGGCCCCGGGCCGCTGTATGACTTCCTGGCGGCGCCTTTGGTGGCGCATTTGCCCAAGGGGGCTACGCTGATTGCCACTTCGGTGATCTCCCCCTTCATGGTGCCGCTCAAGATTTTGCTGATGGCGGCTTTCCTGCTCGCCTTGCCTTTTGTGCTGTGGCAGGTGTGGGCGTTTGTGGCGCCGGGCCTGTATTCGCACGAGAAGAAGCTGGTGCTGCCACTGGTGGTCTCCAGCACGCTCCTGTTCTTCATCGGCGTCGCGTTTTGCTACTTCTTCGTGTTTGGGCAGGTGTTTGCATTCATCCAGAGCTTTGCGCCCAAAAGCATCACGGCCGCACCAGACATTGAGGCTTATCTGAGCTTTGTGCTGTCGATGTTTCTGGCTTTTGGCCTGGCGTTTGAGGTGCCCATTGCCGTGGTGGTACTGGCCCGCATGGGTGTGGTGAGTGTGGAAAAGCTCAAGAGCTTTCGCGGTTACTTCGTCGTGGGGGCGTTCGTCGTTGCGGCGGTGGTTACACCACCCGATGTGGTGTCGCAGCTGGCACTGGCGGTGCCCATGTGCATTCTTTACGAGGTCGGCATCTGGGCCGCCCAGGTGTTTCTCAAGCACACCAAGGCGCCTGAGAGCGCGGACGATCAGGCGGCATCCTCTTCTTCGTCCTCCTGAGCAGCGTACGAAACCCACGCCCCACTTTGCAGCGTGGGGTGACCAGGGGGGCGGCACTTGCCCCCTTGGCATTTTTCTTGAAGTGATTCAGATATAAAAATAGCTGCTGGCGCTTTATCTGTAAGCGCTAGCAGCTATTTATTTGATAGCGATAGCGATAGCGATAGCGATAGCGATAGCCATCGCTACTGTGCCGGGCTTAGCGCCGCACGTTGCGCTGTGGACGGGGGCGCACCCCGGGGTTGATGCTCAGCTCCAGCTTTCGGTCGGTGCGCTGCACCTGGAAGGTGGAGGCGGTGCCTGGCTTGAGTGCAGCCACCGCCGTCAGCAGTTCAGAGACATTGCCCACGGGCTTGTCGTCCACTTTCACGATCACATCGCCAGGGCGCATGCCAGCTTGCGCGGCCGGGCCGTCTTGCAGCACGCCGGTGATGATCACGCCCTCGGTGGCTTTCACGCCAAAGGTCTCGGCCAGCTCGGGCGAGAGTTCGTTGGGCTCCACGCCAATCCAGCCTCGGGTCACTTGTCCGTCTTTCACGATGCCGTCCAGCACCAGCCGCGCAGTGGACACGGGAATGGCAAACCCGATGCCCATGCTGCCACCGGAGCGGGAATAGATGGCGGTGTTGATGCCCAGCAGGTTGCCGTTCACGTCCACCAGCGCGCCGCCCGAGTTGCCGGGATTGATGGCGGCATCGGTCTGGATGAAATTCTCAAAGGTGTTGATGCCCAACTGGCTGCGGCCCAAGGCGCTGACGATGCCGCTGGTCACGGTTTGCCCCACGCCAAAGGGGTTGCCAATGGCCAGCACCTGGTCGCCCACGGCCAGCCCATCTGAGTTGCCCAGGGTGATCACGGGCAGCTTGTCGAGTTCGATCTTCAGGATCGCGAGGTCGGTGTCGGGGTCGGTGCCGATCACGCTGGCGCGCGAGCGGCGGCTGTCTGTGAGGGTCACTTCAATTTCATCGGCGCCCTCGACCACATGGTTGTTGGTCAGGATGTAGCCCTCGGGGCTGATGATGACGCCGCTGCCCAGGCCTGTTTGCGCCTGTTGCTGGCCCTGATCGCCAAAGAAAAACTGGAACCAGGGGTCGTTGCTGCGGGGGTGGCGCACGGCCTTGCTGGTGTTGATGCTCACCACGGCCGGTGAGGCCTTGCGTGCAGCACCGCTGAAGCTGCCTGGGGCGGGCTGGCCAGCGGAGGCTGAGGGGGCCTCCAGCAGCGCAATGCCCGCGCCAGATCGCTTGGCGCCTTGGCGTATCCAGTCGGGTTGGAGGGTGGCAACAACAAAGTAGGCCGCAGCAAAAACTGTCACGGCCTGAGAAAACAGCAGCCAGATGCGTTTCATGGTCTTGGAGGTGAGTGGCAAAAATGCGCGGGCAGAAAAAGTGCCAGGGGGACGATGCCGTCCCTGCGCAGTCGCCATTGTCTGTCAACCCAGTCCGCCAAGCCTGGGTGCCCCTGCAGCTGGGGCCAGCGCCGCGCGACAATACGGGGCATGAGCATATCCAGGCAACAACTCTTGCAGGCGTTTGACGGCCTGCTGCAACCCGAGCGCTTCAAGGACTACGGCCCCAACGGCCTGCAGGTCGAAGGGCGGGCCGAGATCTCGCATGTGGTCAGCGGCGTGACGGCCAGCCTGGCGCTGATCGACGCCGCCATTGAAGCCCGTGCTGACGCCATTTTTGTGCACCATGGCCTGTTCTGGCGGGGGCAGGATGGGCGGGTGACCGGTTGGATGAAGCAGCGCCTGCAGCGGCTGCTGGCGCACGATATCAATCTGTTTGCCTACCACCTGCCGCTCGACGCACACCCCCTGTGGGGCAACAACGCCCAGCTGGGGCGGTTGCTGGGGTGGACGAGCGAATCGCAATTTGGTGAGCAAGCGCTGGGCTGTCTGGCCAGCGCCAGTTACCCCAGTGCCCAGGCTGTGGCCGACCATGTGGCGCAGGCGTTGGGGCGCTCCGTCACGCTGGTGGCGCCCGGTGGTGCCATGGGGGCGCAGCGTCCCGTCGCCAAGGTGGCGTGGTGCACGGGCGGTGCGCAGAGCTACTTCGAGGCGGCCATTGCTGCGGGGGCAGACGTTTTTGTGACGGGTGAAATTTCAGAGCCGCAGGCGCACTTGGCCCGCGAGACCGGGGTGGCGTTTGTGGCCGCAGGCCACCATGCCACCGAGCGCTATGGCGCCCCAGCCCTGGCCGCTGAAGTGGCGCGAAGCCTGGGCCTCGCGCACCAGTTCATCGAGATTGACAACCCCGCTTGAGAGCGGCTAACACTACCCCCCTGGCGTCGCGTCGTTGTCCCGTCTTGTCATACTGCCTGCGACGGAACGCCTAGCCAGGGCCGCTTCGCTGGGTTGTGTGAGCCGCTCCAAATGTTTGCTATATAAATAATAGCTGCTAGCGCTTATTGGATAGGCGCTGGAGCTTGATTTTGATAAGGATCTGCATGAAGCCCATCGCCATCACCCAAGGAGACCCGGCAGGCATCGGCCCTGAGATCGTGGCCAAGGCCTTTCGTGACGCGCCTGACCTGCTGCGGGGCTGTTTTGTGGTGGGCGACGTCGCCACCTTGCGCCGGGCTGCTGCGTGCATTGCACGCCCCGGCATCCCCAGCGTGCCTGTAGCGGTGTTGGACGGCATTCACGATGCCTGGGATGCACCGACGCGTTGCGTGCCTGTCTTGCCACTGTCAGGGTTGGCCAGCGCGGTACCTTGGGGGCGCATCAGTGCCGAGGCGGGGCGCGCTGCGGCCGATTGTGTGGAATGGGCGGCCCGCGCGGCACTGCGTGGGGATGTGGCTGGGTTGGTCACCGCGCCGCTGCACAAAGAGGCCTTGTCGGCTGCAGGCCTGGCGTACCCCGGCCACACCGAACTGCTGCAGGCCGAAGCCGCAGCCCACCGGGGCGTGGCCCTGGCGGACATGCCGGTGCGCATGATGTTGGCCAGTGACGAACTGCGCACGGTGCTGGTCAGCATCCATGTCTCATTGCGTGACGCGATTGCTGCGGTGACTTATGACAACGTGGTGCAGACCGTGCAGATCGCGCACCACGCGCTGCAGCGCACCTTGGGGCGCAGCCCTCGGATCGCGGTGGCGGGTCTCAATCCGCATGCGGGGGAGGGCGGTTTGTTTGGCCGAGAGGAGTGCGACACCATTGCCCCGGCGGTGGCCTGGCTGCAGGCTCAGGGTTTGGATGTGCAGGGCCCCCTGCCGCCAGACACGGTGTTCATGCGCGCCCGTAACGCGCCAGGGCATCCGGGTGCGTTTGATGTGGTGGTGGCGATGTACCACGACCAGGGCTTGATTCCCGTCAAGTACCTGGGCGTGGACAAGGGCGTGAACGTGACCTTGGGCTTGCCGCTGGTGCGCACTAGCCCGGACCACGGCACAGCCTTCGACATTGCGGGCCAGGGCGTGGCCGATGCGTCCAGCCTCATCGAGGCGGTTCGCATGGCGCGGCAGTTGGCTTGACTGCAAGGACAGCCCCGGCCCGGGTGCTTGGCGCAACGTAAAACGCCCTGCTGGGCAGGGCGTTGGCGGCAGAGTCTGAGGCGCAAAAAACGCGAGCCTTGGCTGGCTCAGCGCTGCTTGAGGCTGTCGCGAATTTCGCGCAGCAGCACGATGTCCTCTGGCTCGGGGGCTGGGGCTGCAGGTGCTGCTGCGGGGGCTTCGCGCTTGAGTCGGTTGATTTGTTTGATCATCATGAAAATGATGAAGGCCAGAATAATGAAATTCACCGCCACGGTCAGAAAATTTCCATAAGCAAACACAGGAACGCCCGCTTTGCGAAGCGCGTCCAGTGTCAGTGCCGTGCCGGCGGGCACATTACCCAGTACGAGGAACAAATTGGAAAAATCCAGTTTGCCAAATACCAGCCCCACCAACGGCATGATGAGATCGGCCACCACCGAATCCACGATTTTCCCGAAGGCTCCCCCAATGATCACGCCCACGGCGAGATCGACCACATTACCCTTGATTGCGAATTCTTTGAACTCTTTGATGATGGTCATGTTTCTTCCATTTTTATAAATTGGTTGACGAACGTACCCAGAGGCGGATTGAACCCCGCATTATCTAGGTGGCAGGGGCGCAGTATTACCCAGCGCATGGGGTTGTCAAGGCTGATTTCAAGAGGTTAGCCTGTTGTTACGAGTTTTCACTCCGCTACAATCCGCCGCTGACCCCAACATAGCGATGTATACCGAGGATCCCCATGAGTGACACACCAGTCGACACCAGTAAGCGGACGTGGCTGATTGCGTCCGGATGCGCTGGTGCTGCGGGCGGAGTGGCTGTAGCCGTGCCCTTCGTCAGCAGTTTTCAGCCTTCGGAAAGAGCCAAAGCAGCTGGCGCAGCTGTAGAGGTGGACATTTCAGCCCTGCAGCCGGGTGAAAAGTTGACCGTAGAGTGGCGCGGCAAGCCCGTGTGGATTCTCAAGCGCACCCCTGAACAGGTCGCCTCGTTGGCCAAGACCGAGCCTCAGGTGGCCGATCCCAAGTCAGACCGCAAGACGTACCCCACCCCCGAGTACGCCAAAAACCAACACCGCTCCATCAAGCCCGAGATCTTCGTCGGGGTCGGCATCTGCACCCACCTGGGTTGCTCGCCGGGTGACAAGTTTCAAACCGGCCCACAGCCTTCGCTGCCAGACGACTGGAATGGCGGCTTTCTGTGTGCTTGCCACGGCTCGACGTTTGACGTGGCCGGCCGCGTGTTCAAGAACAAGCCAGCGCCTGACAACCTGGAAATTCCGCCACACATGTTCCTGTCCGATTCGCGCCTGCTGATCGGTGAAGACAAGAAGGCTTGAGGTAGCACAACATGGCTGAATTCAAGGAAATTTCCCCTAACGCATCGGCCACGGCCAAGGTGACGAACTGGTTTGAGAACCGGTTTCCCACGGCGTTTGATGCGTACCGCGTGCACATGTCGGAGTACTACGCTCCGAAGAACTTCAACTTCTGGTACATCTTTGGTTCGCTGGCATTGCTGGTGCTGGTCATCCAGATCGTCACTGGTATCTTCCTGGTGATGCACTACAAGCCTGATGCCAATCTGGCTTTCGCATCGGTGGAATACATCATGCGCGACGTGCCTTGGGGCTGGCTGATTCGCTACATGCACTCCACTGGCGCTTCGGCCTTCTTTGTCGTGGTGTATCTGCACATGTTCCGTGGCCTGCTCTACGGCTCGTACCGCAAGCCACGTGAATTGGTCTGGATCTTTGGCTGCGCCATCTTCCTGTGCCTGATGGCCGAGGCCTTCATGGGCTACCTGCTGCCTTGGGGCCAGATGTCGTACTGGGGCGCTCAGGTGATCGTGAACCTGTTTGCTGCCATTCCGTTCATTGGCCCCGATCTGGCCTTGCTCATCCGTGGTGATTTTGTGGTGGGCGATGCGACCCTGAACCGCTTCTTCAGCTTCCACGTGATTGCGGTGCCTTTGGTGCTGCTGGGCTTGGTGGTGGCGCACTTGTTGGCGCTGCACGATGTGGGCTCCAACAACCCCGACGGCGTCGAAATCAAGGGCCCCAATGCGCCCCGCGATGCCAAGGGCAAGCCCCTGGACGGCGTGCCGTTCCACCCTTACTACACCGTTCACGATATCTTTGGTGTTGCGGTCTTCTTGCTGGTGTTCTCGGCGGTGATCTTCTTCGCCCCTGAGTTCGGTGGCTACTTCCTGGAGTACAACAACTTCATCCCGGCCGACCCTTTGGTAACGCCGCTGCACATTGCACCAGTCTGGTACTTCACGCCGTTCTACTCGATGCTGCGTGCCATCACCAGCGAGATGATGTACGCCCTGATCGCCTGCGTGGCCCTGGGTGCGCTTTTTGGTGCAGTGAAGGCTCAATTGCCTGGCATCTTCAAGGCCGCGATTGCAGGTGCTGGTGCGGTGGTCATCCTGCTCATGTTGGCCATTGATGCCAAGTTCTGGGGTGTGGTGGTCATGGGCGGTGCTGTGATCATTCTGTTCTTCTTGCCATGGCTGGATTACAGCCCAGTGAAGTCCATTCGCTACCGTCCCGATTGGCACAAGTATTTCTACGGTGTCTTTGTGATCAACTTCCTGATCCTGGGTTACTTGGGCGTACAGCCTCCGTCTCCTGTGGGTGAGCGGGTTTCTCAAGTGGGCACGCTGTTCTACTTCGGCTTCTTCATGTTGATGCCCTGGTGGAGTCGCATTGGCAAGACCAAGCCCGTGCCCGATCGCGTTACCTACGTTGCGCACTGAGAGCAGGAGCAAATAACAATGAAGAAACTCATTCTCACGATGGTGGCAGCGCTGGGTCTGGTGGCAGGCTCTGCCATGGCTTCCGGTGGCGGGGTTGCGCTGGACAAGGCGCCAGCCAAGACCAACGACCTGGCATCTCTGCAAAATGGTGCCAAGCTGTTCGTCAATTACTGCCTGAATTGCCACTCTGCGGCGTACATGCGCTTCAATCGTCTGAAGGACATTGGCCTTTCAGATCAGCAGGTGAAGGACAATCTGTTGTTCACCACCGACAAGGTGGGTGAGACAATGAAGTCCGCGATTGATCCAAAACAAGCCAAGGCTTGGTTTGGCGCCAATCCTCCTGACCTCACCGTGATTGCGCGTTCGCGTGCCAGCTCGGCGGGGTCTGGTGCAGATTACCTCTACACCTACTTGCGTACCTATTACCGAGACGACGCCAAGCTGACCGGCTGGAACAACCTGGTGTTTCCCAATGTTGGCATGCCCCATGCCTTGTGGGAGTTGCAGGGCGAGCGTCGTCCCGTGTTTGAAGAGCAAGAGAGTCACGGCAAAAAGACCCATGTTTTCAAGGGTTGGGAGCAAGTGACTCCGGGCAAGCTGACTCCGGTTCAGTACGACGAGGCGGTGGGTGATCTGGTGAACTACATGCAGTGGATGGCCGAGCCTGCGCAAAATACGCGCATCCGTGTCGGGGTCTGGGTTCTGATTTTCCTGGGCCTCTTCACCATCATTGCATGGCGGCTGAACGCGTCTTTCTGGAAAGACGTCAAATAATTCGCTGATCTTCCGGCGACACCCGCGTGCGGGTTCGCCGGAATTTTTTACAGAGTGGGCGCTTTGGTGCGTCCCACTCTTTTGATTTTTAGGAGCCTCCCACCATGATGGTGCTTTACTCGGGAACCACTTGCCCTTTTTCCCACCGTTGCCGCTTTGTCTTGTTTGAAAAAGGCATGGATTTCGAAATCCGCGATGTAGACCTGTACAACAAGCCAGAAGACATCAGCGTGATGAACCCCTATGGGCAAGTGCCTATTTTGGTGGAGCGCGACCTGATTCTGTATGAGTCGAACATCATCAATGAGTACATCGATGAGCGCTTTCCGCATCCGCAACTGATGCCTGGTGACCCGGTCGATCGCGCCCGTGTCCGCCTGTTCTTGCTGAACTTTGAAAAAGAGCTGTTCGTGCATGTGAACACGCTGGAATCGCGTGCCACCAAGGGCAACGAAAAGGCGTTGGAAAAGGCGCGTGCTCATATCCGTGACCGACTGACCCAACTGGCGCCTGTGTTCCTCAAGAACAAGTACATGCTGGGCGATAACTTCTCGATGCTGGATGTCGCTATTGCGCCTTTGCTCTGGCGCCTGGATTACTACGGCATTGAGCTGAGCAAAAATGCTGCCCCGTTGCTCAAGTATGCGGAGCGTATCTTCTCTCGCCCTGCCTACATTGAAGCGCTGACACCTTCTGAAAAGGTCATGCGCAAGTAAGCGCGGCAGTCCCTTCTTTTCACCGACCGAACCGTTTCATTGCCCATGAATGCTCAGGAATCGACTTCTACGCGCCCTTACCTGATTCGTGCCTTGTACGAGTGGTGTACCGACAATGGGTTGACCCCTTACGTGGCGGTGCGCGTGGACGAGTCGGTGCAGGTGCCGCGGGAGTTTGTGCACGAGGGTGAGATCGTGCTGAACATCAGCTACGACGCGACCAGCGCCTTGCAGCTGGGCAATGATTTCATTGAGTTCAAGGCCCGCTTTGGTGGCAAGCCGCGTGACATCCTTGTGCCGGTTGGGCGCGTCATTGCCATTTACGCGCGTGAAAATGGGCAAGGCATGGCATTTCCAGCGCCGGTAGATGGTTTGGTTGCGCCTTCTTCGCCTGTGTCACTCGCGCCAGCGTCGAGCACACTGGTGTTGGAGGAGGCGCCCGCGGCGGCGGCAGATGAGCGTGTTGTTCAACTGGTGCCCGCGGCCGATGCCGAATCCGGTGCGGGGGATGCCCCTCGCCCAACGCCCGGTCCTGCAGGCGGTCGCCCTTCGCTAAAACGCGTGAAATAGCGGTTTTTGTTTTTAGGCCTGTTTTTCGATATAGAATGCGGGCTTCGCCGGTTTAGCTCAGTTGGTAGAGCACCCGCCTTGTAAGCGGTAGGTCGTCAGTTCGATTCCGACAACCGGCACCATTTTTCTTGTGGATGCCTCAGCATCCTTTCATTCGCCAGTTCAACGCACGCCAGTTTGAACTTTCAGGCGAATGGAGTTAACCTCCCACCCCCGGACCCGCAAATGAGCCTGCAATGCAGGCAGGATTTGGCGCAGCTTGGCCGCAGCCGAGTTGCTGCTGACAAGAAGGCACCAGCTTGTTCCGTCAATCGGGCCAGCCTGTAGCGTGCCTCGCAGTCCTGGGGGAATCAATGGTTCTATGGCCTTCAGCCGGTCGCTGGAGTCTCTGGTGAGCGCGGTCAGCATGGCTAGCGTGGGGGACTCGGCGCTGGCTTGCTGCAACGTAACGGCGTGATGGCGGCGGTTCATGGGTGGGCCTCTATGGCATGGAGATAACTTTGTGCATTTGATTATCACGGACGCTCGTTCGGCCCGTACCCGGTCTATTCATCTGTCGGGTGTGCGCCTTGTGTTGGCTGGGTTGCTGCTTTCGCTGGGGCTGATGCTGGTGGCTGCGCTGTTGTACCACTGGGTCTTTTTGAAAGGCGCGCGCGAGGGGTGGCCTGTGTTTGGCTCATTGGTCAAGCTGGTGGTCAAAGACGAGTTTGAAGAGCGTGACAAGTTCATGCGGGCCAATCTGGATGCGATGGCCCGTCGCGTGGGGGATATGCAGGCGCGCATGGTGCAGCTGGAATCTCTTGGGGACCGTGTCATGGGGCTTTCGGGTATGTCTCCCTCTGACATCCCCAAAAATGATGGCCGTGGCGGTGCCCTGGTGGGTGCCCGCAACCTGTCGATGGAAGAGTTGCAGGCCACGCTGGATGATCTGGAAAAACTGACCAACCAGCGGGTCGATTGGATGACGGTGATGGAGTCAAGGCTCTTTGACCAGCACATCCGCAAAAAAATGGTACCCACCCACGCCCCGGTCAGTGGGCGTGCGGCGGGCTCTGCGTTTGGCTGGCGGCTGGACCCCTTTACGGGCCAATCGGCGTTGCATACAGGGCTGGACTTTCAGGCCGATACCGGTACCCCCATTTTGGCTGCAGCGGGAGGGGTGGTCATTGCCCAAGAATTTCATCCTGCCTACGGCAACATGATCGAGGTGGACCATGGGAACCAGTTGGTGACGCGCTATGCGCACGCCTCTCGCACGCTGGTCAAGCAGGGTGATCTGGTCAAGCGGGGGCAGAAAATTGCGGAGGTCGGAACCACTGGCCGATCAACGGGGCCGCATCTGCATTTTGAAGTGCTGGTGCAGGGCGTCTTTCAGGATCCGCAAAAATTCCTGAATGCAGGAACGGGCAAGGCGGATCTCGCGCTGGCTGCTGCATCCAAGGGGGCTGTAGTAGCGCAGCAAAACCCTACACCTGCGGGCAGGTAAAATCGCCAGTCCTGTGTTCGGCCTCGGAGTGCTTGCATTCTTGAGCGACGGACCCAACTGAACTCAATTCTTATTAGGGATTTCGGTCGTTCAACGGCACCGCGTTGGTGTGTTGAACGGTCCTGTTCGCATGGCCACCAACTTCCTCACCAAAATATTCGGCAGCCGCAATGACCGGCTTCTCAAGCAATACCGCAAAGTGGTCGCTCGCATCAACGAGATGGAGCCTGAGTATGAGAAGCTGTCTGACGACGCATTGCGCGCCAAGACCCAGGAGTTCAAGGACCGGGTAGCCCAAGGCGAATCGCTGGATGCCCTCTTGCCTGAGGCCTTTGCCGTCGTGCGCGAAGGCTCCAAGCGCGTGATGAAGATGCGCCACTTTGACGTGCAGATGCTGGGTGGGATGGCCCTGCACCACGGCAAGATCTCCGAAATGCGCACGGGCGAGGGCAAGACCCTGACCGCTACGCTGCCGGTGTACCTCAATGCCTTGTCAGGCAAGGGGGTTCATGTGGTCACCGTGAACGACTACCTGGCCAATCGCGATGCCCAGTGGATGGGTCGCCTCTACAACTTCCTGGGCCTGACCGTGGGCATCAACCTGCCCAACATGCCGCGCGAGGAAAAGCAGGCCGCGTACCGTGCAGACATCACCTACGGCACCAACAACGAGTACGGTTTTGACTACCTGCGCGACAACATGGTGTATGAAGCCCATGACCGTGTGCAGCAGGGCTTGAACTACGCCATCGTGGACGAGGTGGACTCCATCTTGATCGACGAAGCGCGCACGCCGCTCATCATCAGTGGGCAAGCCGAAGACCACACGGCGATGTATATCGCGATGAACAAGGTGGTACCGCTGCTGGTGCGCCAAGAGGGTGAAGCCGATCCTCGCACGGGCGAGGGTGTGACCAAGCCCGGTGACTTCACGCTGGATGAGAAAACCCACCAGGTGTTCTTGACGGAGCAGGGCCACGAGTCGGCCGAACGCATTTTGGCCAGCCAGGGGCTGATTGCCGAAGGCGCCTCGGTGTACGACCCTGCCAACATCACGCTGATGCACCACCTGTATGCAGCGCTGCGTGCCAATCATCTCTATCACCGTGACCAGCACTATGTGGTGCAAAACGGTGAAATCGTCATCGTGGACGAGTTCACTGGCCGTTTGATGTCGGGCCGCCGCTGGAGCGATGGCCTGCACCAGGCCGTGGAGGCCAAGGAAGGCGTCAACATCCAGGCTGAAAACCAGACCCTGGCGTCGATCACCTTCCAGAACTACTTCCGCTTGTACAACAAGCTCTCGGGCATGACCGGCACTGCCGATACCGAAGCCTATGAGTTTCAGGAAATCTACGGCCTGGAAACCGTGGTGATCCCACCCAACCGCCAGAGCCTGCGCGATGACCAGCTCGACCGTGTGTACAAGACCACCCGCGAAAAGTACGAAGCGGCCATCAAGGACATTCGCGAGTGCCACGAGCGAGGCCAGCCTGTGCTGGTGGGCACCACATCGATCGAGAATTCGGAAATCATTGACCAGCTCTTGAACAAAGAGGGCTTGCCCCACCAGGTGCTCAACGCCAAGCAGCATGCCCGTGAGGCCGACATCGTGGCCCAGGCCGGGCGTGAGGGCATGATCACCATCGCTACCAACATGGCGGGCCGTGGTACCGACATCGTGCTGGGCGGCAACATTGAAAAGCTCATCTCTGCGATTGAGGCGGACGAGTCTTTGGACGAAGCCGCCCGCCATGCGCAGATTGAGAAAGTGCGCGCCGACTGGAAGGTAGACCACGAAAAAATCAAGGCATTGGGCGGCTTGCGCATCATCGCCACCGAGCGCCATGAATCGCGCCGCATCGACAACCAACTGCGTGGCCGCTCTGGCCGCCAAGGTGACCCTGGCTCGTCGCGCTTTTACCTGAGCCTGGACGATTCGCTGATGCGCATCTTCGCGGGTGACCGCGTCAAGTCCATCATGGATCGCCTGAAGATGCCCGACGGTGAGGCCATCGAGGCAGGCATCGTGACCCGCAGCATTGAGTCGGCCCAGCGCAAAGTGGAAGCCCGCAACTTCGATATCCGCAAGCAACTGCTGGAATACGACGATGTGGCCAACGACCAGCGCAAGGTGATCTACCAGCAGCGCAACGACATTCTGGACGCATCGGACCTGGCGGATGTGCTCGCCGCCATGCGCGAAGACTCCATGACCGACTTGGTGCGCTTGTATGTGCCTGTTGAGTCGGTCGAAGAGCAGTGGGACCTGCCAGCACTGGAGAAAGCGCTCAATGAAGAGTGGCAAATCGCCGTCTCGTTGCAAGACATGGTTGCCCAATCAGAGTCCATCACCGACGAAGAAATCCTGGAGCGCGTGGTCAAGCTGGCCCATGCCGCCTTCGATGCCAAGGTGGAGCTGGTGGGGCGTGAGAACTTCACCCAGTTTGAGCGTGCGGTATTGCTGCAGAGCTTTGACTCCAACTGGCGTGACCACTTGAGCTCTTTGGACTACCTGCGCCAGGGCATCCATTTGCGTGGCTATGCCCAAAAGCAACCCAAGCAAGAGTACAAGCGCGAAGCCTTCGAGCTGTTCCGCCAGTTGATCGACAGCGTCAAGAACGAAGTCACCAAGATTTTGATGACGGTGCAGGTGCAGTCGCCCGCGCAGCTCGACGAAGCCGCTCAGCAGCTGGAAGCCCGTGCCGAGCACATCTCCAATGTGACCTATACCGCCCCCACAGAAACTGGGGAAGCCCAGACCGTCCCTGAAGGGCAAGCGCTGGGTGGTGATGAAGGGGCTTTTGAAGGCCTGCGTGTGGGCCGTAACGACCCATGCCCCTGCGGTAGCGGCAAGAAATACAAGCAGTGCCACGGTAAGCTGGCCTGATCGCTGAGAGTACGGAAACACGGGCTGCGGCCCGTGTTTTCATTTGGATGCCATGTCTTTGCGCATAATCTTGCGCAGTTTTTCTGAAAGAGCACTCTATGCCCGTGAACCTTCTGGCCCCAGTGGCCGCTGACCTGCATCCGATTGCAGGCGTTCGTATTGGCGTGACTGAAGCGGGCGTCCGCAAGGCCAACCGCAAGGACCTGACGGTGTTTTTGCTGGACGAGGGGGCCAGCGTGGCAGGGGTCTTCACGCAAAACCGTTTTTGTGCGGCGCCCGTGCAGGTCAGTCGTGAGCATTTGGCTACTGGCAAAGGCGTCCGCGCCATGGTCATCAACACGGGCAACGCCAATGCCGGTACGGGGGCAGATGGCTTGGCCCGCGCTCGCTCTACCTGCAAGGCGTTGGCTGGCTTGTTGAACGTGGCCCCCGAGCAAGTGCTGCCTTTCTCCACCGGCGTGATCATGGAGTCGCTGCCCACCGATCGCATTGAGGCAGGGCTGCCTGCCGCGCTGGCCGATGCGCAGACAGGCCACTGGGCCCGCGCCGCAGAAGGCATCATGACGACCGACACCTTGCCCAAGGCCTTCAGTGCGCAGGCTTCGGTGGGTGGTGCCACTGTGTCGATCACCGGCATCAGCAAAGGTGCGGGAATGATCCGCCCCAACATGGCGACCATGCTGGGCTTTTTGGCCACCGATGCGTGCGTGGATGCGTCGGTGGTGCAGCAACTGGCCCGCCATCTGGCAGACCGCTCGTTCAACCGGGTGACTATCGACGGAGATACCTCGACCAACGATTCCTTTGTGGTGGTGGCCACCAACAAGGCCGCCCACGCACCGATCACCTCACTGGACAGTGCGGACGGGCAAACCCTGTTGGCCGCCATGCTGGGCGTGGCCCAAAAGCTGGCCCAGGCCATCGTGCGCGACGGCGAGGGGGCTACCAAGTTCATCACCGTGCGCGTAGAAGGCGGCAATACCGGCGAGGAATGCCGCCAGGTGGCCTATGCCATTGCCCATTCGCCGCTGGTCAAAACCGCTTTTTACGCGAGCGACCCCAACCTGGGCCGCATTTTGGCGGCTGTGGGCTACGCGGGCATTGCGGATCTGGACCAGACCCGCATCGACCTGTACCTGGACGATGTGCACGTGGCCGTGAGCGGTGGGCGCAACCCCGCTTACCGCGAAGAAGATGGCCAGCGCGTGATGAAGCAAAGCGAGATCACGGTGCGGGTGGTTCTGGGCCGGGGCGAGGCATCAGACACCGTGTGGACCTGCGACTTCAGCCATGACTACGTGACAATCAACGCCGACTACCGTTCTTGATTTGATACTGATTTGCTATTAATTTGATAGCTGTCTGCGCTTATTTATCAAGCGCTAGGTGCCCATATGAATGAAAAGTTTGAACGGTTGATGGAGCGGGCCGAGCAGCTCATCGGCCGCATCGAATCGGTGCTGCCGCAGCCGCTGTCTGCGCCAGACTGGTCGCAGGCCATTGCCTGGCGTTACCGCAAGCGCAGCAGTGGGCATGGCACGCTGGAGCCTGTGCGGCATGTGGGTGCCATGCAGCTGGCGGACCTGAAGGAAATCGATGGGCAAAAAGAAAAGATCGAGCGCAATACGCTGCAGTTTGTACAGGGCAAAACGGCGAACAACGTCTTGCTGACCGGGGCCCGTGGCACAGGCAAGTCCTCGCTCATCAAGGCCTGCCTGAATGCCTTTGCCAGCCAGGGGCTGCGTCTGATCGAGGTGGATAAAGCCGATCTCGTGGATTTGCCGGACATCGTGGATGTGGTCTCGGAGCGGCCCGAGAAATTCATCGTGTTCTGCGACGACCTGAGCTTTGAAGAGGGCGAGCCGGGCTACAAGGCGCTCAAATCGATTCTGGATGGCTCGGTGGCTGCGGCCACGCCCAATGTGCTGATCTATGCCACCAGCAACCGCCGCCACCTGTTGCCCGAGTACATGGCAGAAAACTTGACCTACACCCACACTGAAGACGGTGAGGTGCACCCCGGTGAGGTGGTGGAAGAGAAGATTTCGCTGTCGGAGCGCTTTGGCCTGTGGGTCAGCTTCTACCCGTTCAGCCAGGAAGAGTACCTGACCATCGTGGCCCAGTGGTTGGCATCGCTGGGCGTGTCTGCCGCGGCCATTGCTGCAGCGCGCCCCGAGGCGCTGGTGTGGGCGCTGGAGCGTGGCTCGCGCAGCGGGCGTGTGGCGTACCAGTTTGCGCGCGACTACGCGGGGCGGGCATGAGGCGCATTCTTCTGGGCCGCTTTGCTGCGCCTGCTGGCTAGTGCGGTGCCCTGTTTCCAAGGAATGTCAAAGTGATCCACGATGAGTGAAACGCGCAAACACACTGAAGTAGCGGTCGGCATTTTGCTGCGCAGCGATGGCGCCATGCTGCTATCGACCCGCCCACCGGGCAAGCCTTATGCGGGGTACTGGGAGTTTCCGGGAGGCAAGCTGGAGGCCGGCGAGACCGTGGAACAGGCCCTGCGCCGTGAGCTGGAAGAGGAGTTGGGCATCACCATCGGCCCGGCCCAGGTCTGGAAGGTGACCGAGCACGACTATCCTCACGCTTTGGTGCGCCTGCACTGGTGCAAGGTGCACGAATGGACGGGAGCCTTTGAGATGCGCGAGGGCCAGGCCATGGCTTGGCAGCAATTTCCACTGACCGTGGACCCCGTACTGCCGGGTGCGTACCCGGTGCTGGACTGGCTGGAGCAGGAGCAACTCGGTTAATTCGCTCCTGAATTGATAGCTTCTTGCGCTTTATTGATAGGCGCTAGAGGCTATTTTGTATGAAATTCAGTGCTCTACCCGAGGATCGCCGTATTGCGCATCCAGCGGTGGGGCTTCGGTGGGCATGCGGAAGTCTTCACTGGCCCAAGCGCCCAGGTCAATCTGTTTGCAGCGCTCGCCACAGAAAGGGCGGTACCGATTGGCGGGGCTGTAGAGGCTGTCGCCGCCGCAGGTCGGGCACACCACGGTGCGTGTGGCAGAGGGCTGAGGAGCGGTTTTTGGCGGGGTGTCGGCAGCCATGTCGTGCGTATCCAATAGGGGTGGCTTGGCGCTCACGCGCACAGCGTCAATTCGAACGCCGCATCGTCAGTGCACGCATGCAGGCGCTCGTCGGCACCTTGCTTCATCAGCCTCACTGACACGATCAAGCGGTTCCCGCTGATTTCAGGGATCAGCTCCAAAGCCGGATCGATGCGAAGCCGAAGCAGCTGGAAGGTGCGGCCCGCTGGCAGGTTTTGCTGAAATTGCCCACGTTCTGCGGCCACTTTTTGCGGTACGCCAGAGTCGCGCAGCAGCTTGAGCAACACGTAGATGGATTCGGCCAGCGGCGCCAGGGTGGAGGACCAGTTTTGCAGCGCCTCTTGGCGCACAGCTGCATCTTTGTGCTGCCAGGCGTAGTACGCCGGTAGGTCAAATCCGCAGGTGCCACCAGGGATGCCTACGCGGCTGCGAATGCTCATCAGCCAGTCGTTTTCTGTCAGCGCATGCCCTGCCTTGCCCGACTGCGTGTTGAGTGCGGTGAAGCAGCGGTCCAGCTGTGCGATCACTGCATCCAGGGCTGCTTCCGAGATGGAGGGGTTGCCCCGGTAACCGTCGAGCTGGTGCTTGTGCTTTTCAATGTCCTTGAGAACATCCGATTTGAGGTCGGCTCTGGCCGCCACGTCCATGATTTCAAAGACGGTGACCAGCGCAAAATGGTGATCCAGCGGGTGTGCTCTGGGGATCAGCTCCCCCAGCCGACGGAACAACTGCTCCAGTCGGAGGTAGGTTCTGAGTCGTTCGTTGAAAGGGTATTCGTAGAGGATCACGCTGGCAGGTTCCTGGGCGCAGTGAAATGGGCCTGGCGCTGATGTCGGGGAAGAACGGGCTGGCCAGTGCTTCTAGGGATTGAGGCGCATCATAGCCCGAACAGTGCAGCTGTTTCTGTGGCCAACTGTTGCAAGTCGGCAAGCGAGCAATTATCGCCATTGTCGATCACGATATCGGCCGAAGCCCGCCGAATGCGCCGAGGGGCCTGGGCTGCCAAGATCGACTCTACCGTGGCGCGCTCCAGCCCATTTCGCGCCATTACACGCTGTATCTGCAGGTGTTCTGGGCAATCCACTACGATAATTGAATCCAGTCTTTGCGCCCATCGGCCAGACTCCACCAGAAGCGGGACATCGAACACGATGATTCGGGCTCCTGAGGCCTCTGCGGCTTGCGCTTGCTGGCTGCTGTGCAGGCTGACAAGAGGGTGAACGATGGCTTCCAGTGCAGACTTGGCCTGGGGGGTGCTGTAGGCCAGTTGGCGCATGCGTGCTCGGTCCAGAGCGCCCGTATCGTCCACATACTCCCGCCCAAAGGTCTGGGCTATGGCATCCATCGCATCGCCACGGGGGCCTGTGACTTGTTTGGCGATCTGATCAGAGTCAATGATGGCCGCGCCACGGATTTGGAGCAGCAGACCGAACGTGGTCTTGCCGCTGCCAATGCCACCCGTCAGTCCGATATGGCGAGTGGATCGCCCCATCTTCAGAGCCCAAATCCACGCAGTACGGTGTCCAGTATGGCCTTGGGCCCTGCGATCATCGCGGTGAGGCCGGCCCCCACCAGAAAGGGACCGAAGGGCACATACCCACCTTCGCGCAGGCTGCTGAAGACCTTCATGCCAATGCCCACCATGGCGCCGATGACCGACGACATCAAGATGATGGGCACCAGGGCCTCCCACCCAAACCATGCGCCGAGGGCGGCGAACAGTTTGAAATCCCCGTACCCCATGCCTTCTTTGCCCGTTGCCAGCTTGAATGCCCAGTACACCAGCCACAGCGAGAGATAGCCAGCCGCCGCGCCCGCCACCGAGGACGCCAGTGGCACTTGGGTCCACTGCAACATCGAAGCCAGCAGCCCCGCCCAAAGCAATGGCAAGGTCAAGTCATCCGGCAATAGTGTCGTATCCCAATCGATAAAAGCCAGTGCGACCAAAACGGCGGAGAAACCACACCAAGCCAAACCTGTAGGCGTCAGTCCCCAGTGCTGCACGCACCAAAAAAACAGCCCGCCTGTGAGCAGTTCCACCAGCGGATACCGGGGGCTGATGCGGGTGCCGCATTCAGAGCACTTGCCGCGCAAAAAGAGGTAGCTGACAACGGGAATGTTCTCGTACCACGCCACGAGATGACCACAAGAGGGACACCGTGACCGGGGGACCATCAAGTTGAACGGCTCCTGTGGTGCTGGTTCTGCACCATTGCCAGCCTGCTCGGCCTGAAAGGCTGTAGCTTCTACCGCCCATTGCCGCTCCATCATTTTGGGCAGGCGATAAATGACAACGTTCAAGAAACTGCCAATGAGAAGCCCAAACAGCGCAGCCAGCCCTGAGGCTGGCAAAGATTCCAGCGCCATTAAACGACCTGACCCAATTTGAAAATGGGGAGGTACATCGACACCACGATGCCGCCAATCAAGGTACCCAGGAACACGATGATGATCGGCTCCATCAGGCTGGAGAGACCGGCCACCATTTCGTCCACTTCGGCCTCGTAGAAGTCCGCCGCTTTGCCGAGCATGTGGTCAATGGAGCCGGATTCCTCGCCAATGGCGCACATCTGGATCACCATGGAGGGAAATACCTTGGCGTTGTCCATAGCGACGGTGAGGCTGGTGCCGGTGGAGACTTCTTGCTGAATTTTCTCAGTTGCAATGGAGTACACGGAGTTACCCGAAGCTCCGCCGACTGAGTCAAGCGCCTCCACCAGGGGTACGCCAGCTGCAAACATGGTGGCCAAGGTTCGCGTCCAGCGGGCAACGCAGGACTTATCAATCAATGCACCAAAAATTGGCATTTTGAGCAGAAAGCGGTCCATGAATTTCTGCATTTTTTCACTGCGCTTCCAGGCCTGCATGAAAAAATAGAATCCTCCGCCGATGATGGTGAAAATCAACCACCACCATTTGACAAAAACCTCGCTGATAGCCATCACAAACAGTGTGGGTGCGGGTAAATCAGCGCCAAAAGAGGTGAAAACCTCTTTGAATGCAGGGATCACGAAAATCATGATCACAGTCACTACCACAAAGGCAACAATGACCACCGAGATCGGGTACATCAAAGCCGATTTGATCTTGGATTTGATCGCCTCTGTCTTCTCCATGTAAGTTGCAAGCCGGTCCAGCAGCGCTTCGAGAATACCTGCTGCTTCCCCGGCTTCCACCAAGTTGCAATACAGGCTGTCGAAGTACATGGGGTGCTTGCGAAACGCGGCGTTCAATGAGGTGCCGGTCTCAACATCTGTACGAATGTCATTCAACAGTTTGGTCACGCTGGCGTTGGTGTTGCCACGCCCGACAATGTCAAAAGACTGCAGCAGTGGAACACCTGCCTTCATCATGGTCGCCAATTGCCGGGTGAAGAGTGCAATGTCTTTGGGTTTGATCTTCTTGCCGGAGCGGGTGCGTCTCTTTTTGATCTTGGTCGGAAAAACGCCTTGTCGGCGCAGCGTGGCCTGAACCTGGTTCTCGCCGACAGCCCGAATTTCCCCGCGCACCACCTTGCCTGCGCGGTCCTTGCCCTCCCATTCAAAGACAAACTCTTTGATGTCCCTCGATGCTGCGGTTGCCATGCTGTTCCCTGTCTATCTGTCTGTTATTCGTTGGTCACGGCGAGCACTTCTTCCAGCGAAGTGAGGCCGAGTTTGGCTTTGTAGAGGCCTGATGCGCGCAAGGATCGCACGCCCTCGTTACGTGCCTGTTCTGCAATTTCGAGGGCGCTTCCATCGCGCAAGATAATGCGTTGTATCTCCTCAGAGATGGGCATGACTTGGTAAATACCCACGCGCCCTTTGTACCCGTTATTGCACGCAGAGCAGCCTACGGGTTTGTAGGTGATCCAGGATCCATCGATTTCTTCCTCGGTGTATCCGGCCTCCACCAAGGCCTCGTGGGGTACATCCGCAGGGGCTTTACAGGCTGCGCACAGGCGTCTGGCCAAACGCTGGGCAGTGATCAAAATCACGCTCGATGCAATATTGAATGGTGCGATACCCATGTTGCGCATCCGCGTCAATGTCGTGGGGGCATCGTTCGTGTGCAGTGTGGATAAAACCAAGTGGCCTGTTTGGGCCGCTTTGATGGAAATATCAGCGGTTTCCAAGTCTCGGATTTCACCCACCATGATGATGTCCGGATCTTGACGCAGGAAAGACTTCAAGGCCACCGCAAAAGTGAGGCCTGCCTTGTCGTTCACGTTGACCTGATTGACCCCTGGAAGATTAATTTCAGAGGGGTCTTCCGCCGTCGCAATGTTGACGCCCGGTTTGTTGAGCAGGTTCAGGCAGGTATACAGAGACACCGTTTTTCCGGAGCCTGTTGGGCCTGTTACCAAAATCATTCCGTAGGGGCGACCAATTGCAGAAAGGAGACGCTCTTTTTCCTCTGGCTCATAGCCCAGTGCATCAATGCCCAGTTTGGCACTGCTGGGGTCCAGGATACGGATCACGATTTTTTCGCCAAATAAAGTTGGCAAGGTGCTGACCCGGAAGTCAATCACACGGTCCGGCCCCACCTTGAGCTTCATTTTTCCATCTTGAGGTACTCGTTTCTCGGAGATATCCATGCGAGATATCACCTTGATACGGGAAGCGAGTTTATCTTTGATGGCAATGGGTGGAGACGAGATTTCCTTCAACTCCCCGTCAACACGAAAGCGTACGCGATATTGGTGCTCGTAGGGTTCAAAATGCAAATCGGATGCCCGCATATTGAATGCATCGAGCAGCATTTTGTGCAAGAACTTAACGACGGGGGCGTCTTCGACCTCATTGGCGCCTGTATCAATGGATTCCGGAACCTCTTCCGTAACCGATTCGTCAAAATCGAATTCACCGCTAGTCAGGCTCTCCATCGACTCCGTCGTGGACTTTGTGCTCGCTTCGACCAAGCGATTGAGCTTGTCGTATTCGGCAATGATCCAGTCCACTCCCATTTGGGTGGTGAACTTGATTTTTTCTGCAGCTTCCTGATCAGTGGGGTCTGCGGTCGCAACAATCAGTCGGTTGTTTCTCTTGCTGAGAACCACAACTTTGTAAGACTGGCAGATTTTTGCGTCAAGCAGATCTTTGGGAAGCCGTTGGGGGTCAATGGCCTCCAAGTCCAGCAAAGGAGCACCAAAAACTGCAGAAACCGTGTGTGCCAGATCTGAGGCAGAAACGACACCGGACCCTGTCAGCTCAGCAATAAAGCTGGTGCGATTATTTTGTGACTTTTGGTAAATTTCCTCTGCGGCTTTTTGTGCCAGCTTGCCCGCAGACATGAGCGCCCGCCCCAACCCGGGAAGGGCAATTGCAGAAGCGTCTTTAGGAGCAGTGTCAACAGCAGCCATGTAACCAATAGAGCATTAATGTGAACAGCGGCTCATCCTATCATCGCCCATCGGTTTTGGGCTGTATGCGGGGCTGTGTTGGTGGCTCTACCGCAACGGTGGTGTGTCGCCTAACTGGTGCAAGTTGTGCCGCTGAAATGCGAGAACTTGGTGTTGCCTGAATGGGCGTGGGCCGTGTCGGCAATTTGTGCACCCCTTTTTTCGTGATGGGGCATGCGGATCCGTGCGCTGGCCGCTACCAGGGGGGGCTACTTTGAATTTGTTGGCGGTTGTGTGGCTTTGGGGGGATGCGGAGGCCGTAGATTGCCCTTTGTTAAGCCCGGCGCTCAGTCAGTTGGTTTGCGAGTGCGCGCATGCCATCAGAGTGGGGTGTTGGCGGCAATATGGCAATGGCCGCAATGGCTCTGTGGGCCTCATCGGAGGCTGCTTGGCGTGCGACCTGTAGAGCACCTGTTTGTTTGACGATATCGATGATGGCGGCCAGTTGCTCCGTTGAGCCTTCCTCAATGGCGTGGCGGATGGTTTTGGCTTGTTCTGGCGTGCCGCGTGCCATGGCTGCAATCAACGGAAGTGTGGCTTTGCCTTCGCGCAGATCATCGCCTAAATTTTTACCCATCTCTGAGGCATTGCCGTCGTAATCGAGGACGTCATCAATAATTTGGAATGCGGTGCCGAGCGCCTGTCCATAAGTGGCGCAGGCCTCCTCAATCTGTGTCGTACTTTCGGCCAGAACCGCACCCAGGCGTGCGCTGGCCTCGAACAGCTTGGCTGTTTTGGAGCGGATGACTTTGAGGTAGTCGGTTTCAGTCAGTGATGCGTCGTGCATGTTCATCAATTGCAGGACCTCGCCCTCCGCAATGATGTTGGTCGCCTCGGAGAGAATCTCCATCACCCGCATGCTGCCTGTTTCAACCATCATCTGGAAGGACCGGGTGTGCAGGAAGTCGCCGACCAGCACACTGGCAGGGTTGCCGAAGGTCTCGTTGGCGGTGGCGCGTCCTCTGCGCAGGGTGGATGCATCCACTACGTCGTCATGCAGGAGAGTGGCGGTATGGATGAGCTCCACCACGGCGGCTAAAGTGTGGCTGTGCCGACCCTGGTAGTTCAGTGCACCACACACCATCAGCAACAAAGCTGGCCGCAGGCGCTTGCCGCCTGCAGCAATGATGTACTGTGAGATTTGCCCCACCAAAGGCACCGTTGACGTCAACCGTTGTCCAATGACTCGATCAACTTCTCGCATGTCCTCTGCAACCAGTGAGAGGGGGGCGCTTGTGGTGGTGGGGGGGGTGTTGTCAGTCAAGATGGCGGCTACCGAAAGTGCCTTCAATTATAGGAATGGCTGGGCTCGCGCGCGGCGGCTTTGTGGCGGAGGTGGTACTTTTTGTGGTCTATGGCATAATCTAGGGCTCTGCAGAAATAGGTCTGCAGAACTCAATTCAAAGAGGCTCACATGTACGCGGTCATAAAAACCGGCGGCAAGCAGTATCGCGTTGCTTCCGGCGAAAAAATTAAAGTAGAACAGATTGCTGCGGACGTAGGCCAGGAAATTGTGATCGATCAAGTTCTGGCAGTCGGCAACGGCGCAGAATTGAAGATTGGCACACCCCTGGTGTCCGGCGCAACCGTGAAAGCCACTGTCGTGGCGCACGGCAAGCACGACAAGGTGCACATCTTCAAGATGCGCCGTCGCAAGCACTATCAAAAACGCCAAGGCCATCGCCAGCAGTTCACTGAACTGCAAATCGGTGCGATTGCTGCTTAATCAGGAGTCAATGTCATGGCACAGAAAAAAGGCGGCGGCTCTACGCGAAATGGTCGTGATTCCAAGCCAAAGATGCTTGGTGTCAAGGCCTTCGGCGGTGAATTGATCAGCGCTGGTTCCATCATAGTGCGTCAGCGCGGTACCCGTTTCCATCCCGGCAGCAACGTCGGTGTGGGCAAGGACCACACTCTGTTTGCATTGGTTGACGGGCATGTCTCGTTCGGCACCAAGGGTGCATTGTCCAAGCACACAGTCAATGTGACCCCAGCCTGAGCTTAGCCTCTGGTTGAAACCAAAGCCCCGCACTGCCGGGGCTTTGTCGTTTTTTGTTTTCGCATTTGGCTGTTCTGGCAAGATGCGCGATTCTCTGATGTGGTCAGCCCCTTGGGGGTTAGACGTTGCGCATCTTTTGGCTGTTGGTATGCCTCTGGCCTTGTCTCTCCTGTGGTGATGGAGTGGGGTCTGGATCTTCTTTGTGTGGGAAGGTCAATCGCACCTAGCCTCTTTTGTAAACTGGATATCCCATGAAGTTCGTCGATGAAGCCTATATTGACATTGCCGCAGGCGATGGTGGCAATGGCTGTGTGTCATTTCGCCACGAAAAATACAAGGAATTCGGCGGGCCCAATGGAGGCGATGGTGGGCGCGGTGGGCATGTGTTTGCTGTGGCGGATCCCAACTTGAACACGTTGGTGGATTTCCGTTACTCCCGCCGGCATGATGCCAAGCGGGGTGAGCATGGTATGGGCTCGGACATGTTTGGCGCCGCGGGGGATGACATCACCCTGAAGATGCCTGTCGGGACGATCATCACGGATGCGGAAACGGGCGAAGTGCTTTATGAATTGCTCAACCCGGGTGAAGTGATCACCATCGCCAAGGGTGGGGATGGCGGTTTTGGCAATATGCGTTTCAAAAGTGCCATCAACCGTGCGCCGCGCCAGAAAACGCCAGGCTGGCCCGGCGAGAAGAAAAATCTCAAGCTGGAGTTGAAGGTTCTGGCAGACGTGGGGCTGTTGGGGATGCCTAACGCCGGCAAGTCGACCTTCATCACCGCAGTCTCCAACGCACGCCCCAAGATTGCGGACTACCCTTTCACCACATTGCACCCGAACCTGGGTGTCGTCCGCGTGGGGCCTGAGCAGAGTTTTGTGGTTGCTGATATCCCTGGCTTGATCGAGGGGGCCTCGGAGGGGGCGGGGCTGGGGCACCAGTTTTTGCGCCACTTGCAGCGCACCCGGTTGTTGCTGCACGTTGTGGATCTGGCGCCGTTCGATGATGCGGTGGACCCCGTGGCCCAGGCCAAGGCCATTGTGGGTGAACTCAAGAAATACGATGCGCAGCTCTACGACAAGCCCCGTTGGCTGGTGTTGAACAAGCTCGACATGGTGCCGACGGAGGAGCGCGAGGCGCGAGTCAAGGACTTTGTGAAGCGCTTCAAATGGAAGGGCCCGGTGTTCGAGATTTCTGCGCTGACGCGAGAGGGCTGCGAGCCTTTGATCCATGCCATCTACCGCCACGTCAAGGCGGAGCAGATGGTCGAAAACACCCCGGTGGAAGTCGATCCCCGTTTTGCGGATGATGCTTCGTCCTGATTTGCTATAAATTTTGTAGCTTTCTGCGCTTTTAGATCAAGCGCTTTCGGATAAAAAGACCTTCAACATGGTTTCTAGCGTATTGCGTGATGCCCGCCGCATCGTGGTCAAGGTAGGTTCCAGCTTGGTGACGAACGAGGGGCGGGGCCTGGATGAAGCGGCCATTGGCGAATGGAGTCGCCAGCTTGCGGCTTTGGTGCGTGGCGAAGGGGGTGCACCGCGCGAAGTGGTGATGGTGTCGAGCGGGGCTATTGCCGAGGGGATGAAGCGCCTGGGCTGGGCGTCGCGTCCGCAGGAGATCCACGAGTTGCAGGCTGCAGCGGCCGTTGGGCAAATGGGATTGGCTCAGATGTACGAGACCAAATTGCGTGAGCAAGGCATGGGCAGCGCCCAGGTGCTGCTCACGCATGCTGATCTGGCTGACCGTGAGCGGTATTTGAATGCCCGTTCCACCCTGCTGACGCTACTGCGACTGGGGGTGGTTCCTGTGATCAATGAAAACGACACAGTGGTCACCGACGAAATCAAGTTTGGTGACAACGACACGCTGGGCGCGCTGGTGGCCAATTTGGTGGAGGCCGATGCCCTCGTCATCTTGACCGATCAAAAGGGCTTGTACACCGCAGACCCGCGCCGAGACCCCTCCGCACAGTTTGTGCATGAAGCCAAAGCCGGTGATCTTGCGCTCGAAGCGATGGCGGGCGGGGCTGGGTCGAGCATTGGCAAGGGGGGCATGATTACCAAGATTCTGGCAGCCAAGCGCGCTGCGGGGTCGGGGGCCTCGACCGTGATTGCCTGGGGAAGGGAGCCGGACGTCTTGCTGAAGCTGGCAGGTGGCGATGCTCTGGGCACATTGTTGGTGGCCCAAACCCAAAAACAGCAGGCGCGCAAGCAATGGATGGCCGACCACCTGCAATTGCGTGGAGCGGTGACGGTGGATGCTGGTGCTGCCTCCAAGGTGCGGGAGGAGGGGAAAAGTCTGCTGCCCATTGGCATGACCAGTGTGGAGGGTGATTTTTCTCGGGGTGATGTAATCGCTGTGCGAGACCCTGCGGGCGTGGAGATTGCCAGGGGTCTGGCCAACTATGCGGCGGCGGAGGCCCGATTGCTGTGTCGCAAGCCGTCCGCCGAATTTGAGCGATTGTTAGGCTACACCGCAGAGGCGGAGATGGTGCATCGCGATAACTTGGTTTTGTCCGCAGTCTGAATTTCGCAAGGATTCAAGCGAAGTGTGGCTCACATGCAAAAGGCCGCCCCCGAAGAATCTCCGGGGGCGGCCTTTTGTCTGTCTGGCTCTTGGTCGGTGAAGGTGTACTTCCCGCTCTCAACTGGGCTGAGACTTTGATGGTGCCATGGCCATTGCCAATGGCGGAATGGCCTCCAACTCTGCTGGCATGCTGTTTTGCGGATCGGGATCGAAGCTCGCGCCGGGCGGTAACTCCATGCCAGGGTGCAGCAGCAGTGAGCCCGTTCTGAACATTGTTGGCGCAGCCTGTTCAGGGTCTCGTGCCCGCATTCCGCTGCGCAAGTAGCGATTGCGTTGGTCGTGTCGGGGCAGGAATCGGGCTAACTCGGTCAGCGCCATTTCATAGACGCCCCGCTTGAACTCCACCACGACATCCAGTGGCACCCAGTAGTCGTTCCAACGCCATGCGTCAAACTCAGGGTGGTTGGTGGCGCGCAGGTTCAAGTCCCAGTCGTGTCCCACGAGTTGTAGCAGATACCAGATTTGTTTCTGGCCCTTGTAGTGTCCGCGCGCGTCGCGGCGGATGTACCGGTCAGGCACCTCATAGCGCAACCAATCCCTTGTGCGGGCAACCAAGCGCACATGGTTGGGCAATAATCCCACCTCTTCGTGCAGTTCCCGAAACATGGCTTGCTCAGGGGTTTCTCCCCGGTCAATACCGCCTTGTGGAAACTGCCAGCTGTGGGTGCGGATCCGCTTGCCCCAGAACACTTGGTTCTTTTGGTTGAGCAGGATGATGCCGACGTTCGGCCGAAAGCCGTCCCGGTCAAGCATAATCGAACCCCAATTTTTTAAACTGTGTCCATTATGCACGGCGCTATGCGGCCGACAAGAGGACCGGTCTGAATAGACTGAAATCGCTCCGATGAAAGCCTCTCAATTCTTTATCTCCACCCTCAAGGAAGCTCCGGCCGACGCCGAAGTGGTCAGTCACAAACTCATGATGCGGGCGGGGCTGATCAAGAAGCTGGGCGCAGGCATCTACAACTACATGCCCATGGGCCTGCGGGTGATTCGCAAGGTTGAAGCGATTGTGCGTGAGGAGATGAACCGGGCCGGGGCGGTGGAATGCGCCATGCCGGTGATCCAGCCGGCTGAGCTTTGGCAGGAAACGGGGCGTTTTGAAAAGATGGGTCCCGAGCTGTTGCGCATCCGCGACCGCCATGGTCGTGACTTTGTGGTGCAGCCCACCAGTGAAGAGGTGGTGACGGACATTGCGCGGCAGGAATTGCGCAGCTACAAGCAACTGCCCAAGAATTTTTACCAGATTCAAACTAAATTCCGCGATGAACGCCGCCCCCGCTTTGGCTT
The DNA here is from genome assembly GCF_003663825.1 of Acidovorax sp. 106. Lineage (NCBI taxonomy): Bacteria > Pseudomonadati > Pseudomonadota > Betaproteobacteria > Burkholderiales > Comamonadaceae > Acidovorax > Acidovorax sp. 106. The sequence goes on from NZ_RCCC01000001.1 coordinate 2,776,274, forward strand.
GATGCGTGGCCGCGAGTTCATCATGAAGGACGCGTACTCGTTCGACCGCGACCAGACTTCAGCCAAGGCCAGCTACCAGGTGATGGCTGCCGCATACCGCCGTATTTTTGACCGGTTTGGTTTGACCTACCGCGCCGTGGCGGCTGACAGCGGCGCCATTGGTGGGGACCTGAGCGAAGAGTTCCAGGTGATTGCCGCCACAGGCGAGGACGCGATCGTGTACTGCCCTGGCAGCGACTACGCCGCCAACATGGAAAAGGCCGAAGCCCTGGCCCCACAAGGCCCGCGCGCAGCGGCCGCCCAGGGGCTCGCCAAGACACCAACGCCCGGCAAGAGCACTTGCGCCGACGTGGCCGACCTGCTGGGGCTGCCTCTGCAGCGCACCGTGAAGTCGCTGGTCCTGGCCACCGACACCACCAACGAGCAAGGTGAGATCGTCAAAACCCAGGTGTGGCTGCTCCTGCTGCGCGGCGATCACGACATGAACGAAATCAAGGTCAACAAAGTGCCGGGGCTGGAAAACTTCCGCTTTGCTACCGTGGCCGAGATCGAAGACCACTTTGGCTGCAAGCCCGGCTACCTGGGCCCCATTGGCCTCAAAAAGCCCCTGAAGCTGGTGGTTGACCGCGAAGTCGCCGCCATGGCCGACTGGGTGTGCGGCGCCAACGAGGTGGATTTCCACATCACCGGCGTGAACTGGGGGCGTGATTTGCCTGAGCCCGATGTCGTGGCTGACTTGCGCAACGTGGTGGCTGGTGACCTGTCGCCAGATGGCAAGGGCGAGCTGGCCATTGAGCGCGGTATCGAAGTCGGCCACGTGTTCTACCTCGGCACCAAGTACAGCCGTGCTATGAACGCGACCTTCCTGGATGAAAACGGCAAGCCGCAGCCACTGGAAATGGGCTGCTATGGCATCGGTATTACCCGTTTGCCAGCGGCGGCCATTGAGCAAAATCACGATGAGCGGGGCATCATTTGGCCCGACGCGATTGCGCCTTTCACCGTGGTCATCTGCCCCATTGGCATGGACCGCAGCGAAGAGGTGAAGGCCGCCGCTGAAAAGCTGTATGCCGAGATGCTGGCGCAAGGCGTGGATGTCTTGCTGGACGACCGGGGTGAGCGCCCTGGCGCCATGTTTGCCGATTGGGAACTGATTGGCGTGCCGCACCGCGTGACCATTGGCGACAAGAGCCTCAAGGACGGTGTGGTCGAATACCAGCACCGCCGCGATGCGGCCGCCACCAAAGTGGCTGTGGCAGACGTGTGGGCCCATGTGAAGGGCCGCATGGCGGTATGACGATGGAGGGTGACGGTGTGCGTGGGGATGTGAGTTTGCAGAAGGAATGGCCGCTGGGCGTGTCTCGGCGGGCTTGTTTGATGGCGGCTGCCGCCCCTGCGGGGTGGCTGGCTGCGCCAGGACTGGCCCATGCGGGAGGGCAGCTCGAAGAGCCTTTGATGGACTCTGTGCGCACCGCCTTGAGTTCTGCCATTGCCAACCAGGCTCCCCCGGAGCCAGAGTTTTTCTCCACCGAGTCACGCCTGGGCTACCTGCGCTGGCTGGGCACGATGAGTGACCGCCTGCGCAAGCGCAAGCCCGAGTGGGAGGTGCGTCGCGACTTCCTGCAAACCGTGTGGTACGAGTCCAAGCGGGCCGGACTGGATGTGTCTTTGGTGATGGGCCTGATCCAGGTCGAGAGCGCGTTCCGCAAGTTCGCAGTCTCCAGCGTCGGGGCCCGGGGCTACATGCAGGTCATGCCGTTCTGGACGCGCGTGATTGGCGATGGCGACGCTGGCAAGTTGTTTCACATGCAGACCAACCTGCGCTTTGGCTGCGTCATCTTGCGCCACTACATTGACCGGGAGCAGGGTGATCTGTTCATGGCCCTGGGGCGCTACAACGGCAGCCGTGGCAAGCCGCCATACCCCAACGCCGTTTTCTCGGCCCAGCGCAATTGGGTGATGGACTCCAAAACAGCCATGGGCTGATAGGCACTGTCAGACCCGCGTGCGGGTCTGTATTCAGCCATTGCTGTGCGTGGCGCTGGCCGCTTCCGTGGCAGGCTGGCGCGACACCATGACCTGGTCGATGCGGTAACTGTCCACGTCCAGCACCTCAAATTTGAAGCCACCCCAGGTCACGCTGTCCGTGCGCCGGGGCACGCGCCGCAGCATCACCATCAAGAAGCCCGCCAGGGTTTCGTACTCGCCCGCATGGGGGGGCTCGTCCAGCGCCAATACGCGCAACACATCGCTGATGGGGGTCACGCCATCGATCAGCCACGAGTTGTCGTCACGTTGAACAATCTGCTCTTCGTCGGCAGGGCCCACCACCAGGTCGCCCATCACGGTGCTCATCACATCGTTCAGCGTCACCACGCCAACGACCAGGCTATATTCGTTCACGATCACCGCAAAGTCTTCGTGCACTTGCCGGAACTGCTCCAGCACTTCAGACAGCGTGAGCCGGTCCGGCACGATGAGCACCTTGCGCACCAGGCTGTCATCGGCCAGCGAAATCGGCTGGTTGTTCAGCACCCGCTGGAACAAATCCTTGGCATCCACATAGCCGACCACATGGTCGATATCGCCTTCGCACACGGGGTACGTCGAAAACGGCTCCGCAGCAATGCGCAGGCGGATAACGGAGTCGGGCTCGTCGCGCAGGAAGAACGCAACCCGATCGCGCGGCGACATGGCGCTGGACACCGTGCGCGTGTCCAGCTCGAACACATTGGTGATGACCTGCTGCTCGCGTGCGGCCAGCACACCTGCGCGGGCACCTGCTTCCATCATGGCCAAGATGTCGTCGGAGGTGATGCGTTCATCGCGCAGCGACGACAGGCCCAGCAGCCTGAACAACGCATCGGCCCCCCGGCTGTAAAACCACACCAGCGGGCGCAGCAGCGCCATGCACCATGCCATGGGTGGGGCCAGCCGCACAGCGATGCGTTCAGGCTCAGCCATGCCCAAGCGCTTGGGGAACAGGTCGGCAAACAGAATGAACAGCGAGGTGATGACCAGGAACGAGACCATGAAGCCCGCCGTCTGCGCGGTGGACTCGGCCATCCAGACCTCAAACAATGAGCTGAAGTGGGGGCTCAGCGCGCCTTCTCCCACGATACCGCCCAGGATCGCCACGGCGTTTTGCCCCACCTGCACCACGGTGAAGTAGTCACCGGGCTGCTCTTGCATGCGCAGCACCCGTTCGGCACGGGGGTCGCCCTCGTCGGCCATTTGGCGCAAGCGCAGGCGTCGCGCTGCGGCCAACGAGATCTCGGCCATGGAGAAAAAAGCACTGGCTGCGATCAGCAGCACGATGACAAGAAGGCTTTGGGTCATGAAAGGTGACAGAGCGTGGCGCTATGGCACACCGGCCCTTGGAGTGTATCTGCCCATGCATGGCCCGCTGCCCATGCCTTTACGGCTTGGGCTGCGGGCCAGTGGGTGGCGGCAGTCAGTGCAAAGCCGTCAGATGCACAGACTGCCGCTGAAGGCGTTTCGGTGGGGTGCTTACTGCACAAAGCCCATGCGCCCCCGTGCGGTGGCGGCCTTGGGCAGGTCGCCCACTTCCACGGCCGATCGCCGGTCCAGTCGGGCGTTGCCAAAGCCTGTCATCCATGCCCGGCGCATTTCGCGCGGAGGCATGCGGGCCAGGCAGTCCAGCACATCGTCCAGTGGTTCGGGGTCGAGCAGGCGGCCCCAGTCGTGGCTGTGGCGAATGTTCTGGTACAGGTTCAGGGCAATGGTGCGCGCCTGCTCCAGCGAGGGGGCCTCCACCTCAAACACGTTCATGCGGTTGAGGATGGGGTCAGGGATGCCGCGCGTGTCATTGGCCGTGGTGATCCAGATGACCTGGCTGGCATCAATCGCCACTTCGGCAAATTCGTCGGTGAAGCTCTGGGCCGTGTCGTGCTCCAGCAGGCTGTAGAGCGCGCCCAGCGGGTCGTACTGCGCATCGCTGCTGGCCTTGTCGATCTCGTCCACCACGATCACGGGGTTGGCGTATTCGCCCTCGATGAGGGCTTCAAACACCTTGCCGGGGCGTGCGCCCTTCCATTGTGCGGACGAGCCCGACAGCAGCCAGCCTGCCGTCATCGAACTCATGGGCAGCAGGTTCATGCCGGTGCCCAGCAGGTCGGCCAGGTGCTTTGCAAAGTGGGTTTTTCCAATGCCGGGGGGGCCGAGCAGCAGCATGGGCGTCACCTCCAGGCCATCGCTGCTGTCCTGTGCCAGCGCCACGTGGCGTTTGATGTCGTCCAGCACCTCGGTGAAGTTGGGCAGCAGCTCGTACAGGCCGCTCATGTCGGGCACGCCCGACGGCTTGACGTGAAAGCGCTCGGGGCCGCGCTCCAGCATGCGTTCGTAGACGGTGCGCAGGTTTTCGTATTCGCGCTGGCTGCCCGCATCCTGCAGCCGTGCGAGCTTGCGCTCGACATCTCCAGGGTGGAACACATTGCGCATCTGGGCCACCGGCAGGTGCAGTGCGGGGCTTTGGGGAACAAGGCTATGGCTGGTCATTGCATGCTCCTGTGATGTGGGTCACGCACCCATTCAAGCACACAACATGCCGCCCCTCAACGTGGGATAAGCCCTGTGTTGGTGCCGCTGTTGCAGGCATGCTGCACGGGCCCTGCGCAAGCAGCCGCTGTCAGGGGGCGCGCCAAAAACAAAGGCCGCCCCAAAGGGCGGCCTGTCTGGCTGCAGAGAGGCGCTGCGGCCTCGGAGTCATCAGCCCTCGGTGCCCAGCACTTGCTTGAGTTCGCCCGATTCGTACATCTCCATCATGATGTCCGAGCCGCCAATGAACTCGCCCTTGACGTACAGCTGGGGGATGGTGGGCCAGTTGCTGTATTCCTTGATGCCTTGGCGGATGGCGTCGTCCTCAAGCACATTCACAGTAACCACGGCCTTGGGGTCCACGCCGCAAGCCTTCAGGATCTGGATCGCACGGCCCGAGAAGCCGCACATGGGGAAGCTGGCGCTGCCCTTCATGAACAGCAGGATGTCGCTGGATTTGACGAGGGTGTCGATGCGTTGTTGGGTGTCGCTCATGGGAAAACTCCTTGAAAGGGGCGGGCGGTGGAAGGCTGAGGGCCCGCAATGGGGGAGATTATTTCACTGTCGGCCACTGGCCACCAGAACAGCGGGCGATGCCTGCCAGGTCTGTGCGGCTTTGTACGTTGTCAAAACCTTGCGCGGTGAGCAGCGCCTGCACGGGCTGGGACTGGTCGTAGCCATGCTCCAGCAGCAGCCAGCCCCCAGGCTGCAGGTGTGCGGGAGCCTGGGCGACGATGGTGCGGATGTCGTCCAGCCCGTCGCTGCCGCTGGCCAGCGCCTGCAGGGGCTCATGCTGCAGCGCGGCCAGGTGCGGGTCGGCGCTGGCGATGTAGGGCGGGTTGGAGACGATGGCGTCAAAAAGCCCATCCACGCCTTGCAGCCAATCACCGCGCTGAAACCGCACGGGCAAACCCAGCCGCTCTCCATTGGCCTGCGCTACGGCCAAGGCATCGGCACTGGCGTCCACCGCCAGCACCTGGGCGTCGGCGCGTTGGCTTTGCAGCGCCAGGGCGATGGCGCCGCTGCCGGTGCCCAGGTCCACCACGCGCGGTGATGTCTGCGGGGCGATCACCTCCAGTGCCCAGTCCACCAGTGTTTCGGTGTCGGGGCGCGGGTCCAGCACGCGCGCGTCCACCTGCAGTGGCAGGCCGTAGAACTCCTTGCGTCCAGTCAGGTAGGCCACCGGTTCGCCCGCCAAGCGGCGCTGGCACAGGGCGATGAATTGGGCGTGCACGGTCTCGTCCATCGCGTCGGTGTCGTGCGCCAGCAGCCAGGCGCGGCCCGCGTCGGGGCGGCCCACGGCGTGCAGCAGCAGCAATTGCGCGTCGATGCGCGCCAAGCCCAGGGTGTGGGCCTGGTTCAGGGCGTGGGCCAGGGTGGGGGTGGTGTTGTTCACTATGATTTTGATAGCTGCTTGCGCTTATTTATCAAGCGCTAGGGGCGAATTTGATTCAAATCCCTCAGGGATCAGCCCGTGGCGCCCATCTCCAGCTCTTCCAGTTGCTCGGCCTCGCGCGCATGGGCCAGGGCCTGCAGTACATCGCCCAGGTCGCCTTCCATCACGTACAGCAGTTTGTACAGCGTGAGGTTGATGCGGTGGTCCGTGAGGCGCCCCTGCGGGAAGTTGTAGGTGCGGATGCGGTCGCTGCGGTCGCCGCTGCCGATCAGGCCCTTGCGCAGCGCGGCCTCTTTGGCGGCACGTTCGCTGCGTTCTTTTTCTTGGATGCGGGCCTGCAGCACTTGCAGCGCCTTGGCCTTGTTGGCGTGCTGGCTGCGGCCGTCCTGGCATTCGGCCACGATGCCGGTGGGCAAGTGCACCACGCGCACGGCCGAATCCGTCTTGTTGATGTGCTGGCCTCCCGCGCCGGATGCGCGGAAGGTGTCGATGCGCAGGTCGGCCGGGTTGAGCTTGACGGCCTCGTGCTCGTCGGGCTCGGGCATCACGGCCACGGTGCAGGCGCTGGTGTGGATGCGGCCTTGCGTCTCGGTGGCGGGCACGCGCTGCACGCGGTGGCCGCCAGACTCGAACTTGAGCGCGCCGTACACGCCGCTGCCCGAAGGGCCGCTTCCGGGGGCGCCTTCAATGCGCAGCACGATTTCCTTGTAGCCGCCCAGCTCGGCCGCGTTCTCGCTCACCACCTCCACCTTCCAGCCCACGGTGGCGGCGTAGCGGGAGTACATGCGGGTCAAGTCGCCAGCGAACAGGGCCGATTCGTCGCCACCCGTACCGGCGCGGATTTCCACAAACGCGTTGCGCGCGTCGTCCGGGTCCTTGGGCAGCAGCAGGCGCTGCAGTTCGTCTTCCAGTTGCAGCAGCTCGGCTTCTGCGCTGGTGATTTCTTCTTGCGCCATTTCGGCCATGTCCGGGTCGGCAAGCATCTCGCGGGCACCGGCCAGGTCGGCCTCGCGCTGCTGGTAGCGGGCATAGCGGCCTGCGATCTGCGTGACTTCGGCGTGTTCGACAGAAATGCGGCGGTACTGCGCCATGTCGCTCATGATGTCTTCGCGCGAGAGCAAAAAGTCCAGCTCGCCCAGGCGCTGTGCATAGCGCTCCAGTTGGCTTCGGAGAAAGGGTTTCATGGGTGTCTAAAAAAGAATCTGCTACGAATTTGGTAGCTGCTAGCGCTTATTGATAAAGCGCTGGAGGCCGATTTGGCTTGAAATCGGGGCGGCGAGTGAGCAGGCGGGCGCCGCTACTGGCCGTTTTTGCTTTGCGAGCGCAGGAACAGGCGCGAGACGGTCTGGGCCGTCTGGGCGCGCATTTCGGCGTCGCCAGCGCGCAGTTCGGCCAAGGTGCCGTGCAGCATCTTTTGTGTCAGCCCGCGCGAGAGCGCTTCGAGCACGGCATCCACGTCCTCGCCCTTGGCCAGCAGCTTCTTGGCGCGTGCGATCTCAGCGGCGCGCCACTCGTCCGTTTGCGCATTGAGCTGCTGGATCAACGGCACCACGCCACCTGCTGCGCCTGCGGGGCTGCGCAGCTCCATCCAGTGCATGAAGCTCTGCACGCCCGCGTCGATGATCGCCTCGGCCTGTGCTACGGCGGCTTGGCGGTTGGCCTGTGCGGTTTGCACCACGGTGGCCAGATCGTCCACGGTGTAGAGGTACACATCGCCCAGGGCCTTGACCTCAGGCTCGATGTCGCGCGGCACAGCCAAGTCCACCATGAACATGGGGCGGTGGCGGCGCTTCTTCAAAGCGCGTTCCACCGCGCCCAGGCCGATGATGGGCAGGCTGCTGGCGGTGCAGCTGATGACGGCGTCGAACTCGTGCAGGCGCTCAGGCAAGTCGGCCAGGCGCATCACCTCGCCGCCAAAGCGGCTGGCGAGCTTTTCGCCGCGCTCCAGCGTGCGGTTGGCAATGGCAATGGCTTTGGGGTTCTTGGCGGCGAAGTGCGTGGCGCACAGCTCAATCATCTCGCCCGCGCCGACGAACAAAATCTTGGTCTCGGAGATGTCTTCAAACAGCTGGCCTGCCAGGCGCACAGCCGCCGCCGCCATACTGATGCTGTGTGCGCCGATTTCGGTGCTGCTGCGCACCTCTTTGGCCACAGCAAAGCTGCGCTGAAAGAGCTGGTTGAGCGTGGTGCCCAGGGCGCCAGCCGTTTCGGCGGCGCGCACGGCGTCCTTCATCTGGCCCAGAATCTGGGCCTCGCCCAGCACCATCGAATCCAGTCCACTGGCCACGCGGAAGGCGTGGCGCGCGACGAGGCTGTCTTCCAGGGTGTAGGAGTGCGAGCGCAGCAACGCGGGGCTTACACCGCCGCTGTGGGCCAGCCAGCCCAGCGTGTGGTCCAGCGCAGCCTGCTGGCCAGCGCAGTAAATTTCGGTGCGATTGCAGGTGGAGATAATGGCGGTTTCCACCCCCGGGTGGCTGCCGGAGGTGCCCAAGGACTGGCGCAAACCGTGCAGCGTGGGAGCGATCTGATCGAGCGCGAACGCAAACCTGCCGCGCAGATCGAGCGGCGCGGTGGTGTGGTTGATGCCGAGGGCCCAGACTGCCATGGTGGCGGATTATAAAATCGTTACACAAACTGCGGCTCCCAGCCTGGGTAAGCCTTGATCTGGGTCAACTGCACACATGGGTCCGCTCGACAGCCTCAACCATCTTCTCAATTTTCTGGCCCCCGCATTTTGGATGGCAGTGGCCATGGCCGTGCTGGGGCGGCTGGTGCTGCGCGGGCGCGCTGCGGGCCTGGGGCGCGGCATGCAATGGCTGTTGGATTTTGGTGTGTGCGCGCTGGTGTTGCTGGCGGGCCTGTGGTTGACGGGGCGCGACGGCAAGATGGCCACCTACGCTGTTCTGGTGCTGGCCTGCGCGACATCGCATGGGCTGGGCCAACGCATCTGGCGTGCTTGAGCGCTTGAGCGCATAAGCCTTCGGCTCTGTTGCTCGGCCGGGCAGGGGTGTTAGTCTTTTGGCTCTTCACCCATAACAACCGGAGACACCCCCATGAAGCCCCTTCGCGCTTTGCTCACTGCCGCTGCATTTGCTTGTGCGGCCACGGTGCACGCCTTCCCCACCAAACCTGTGCGCATCGTCGTGGGCTTTCCTGCCGGAGGGCCGCTGGACCAGCATGCGCGCTTGCTGTCTGACAAGCTGCAAACCGTGCTGGGCCAGCCTGTGGTGATGGACTACAAATCGGGCGCCGGGGGCACGGTGGGCGCACAAGAGGTGATGAAGTCACCGGCCGACGGGCACACCATCATGCTGGCCAACACGGGGGTGATGGTCATCAACCCTGCGCTGTACAGCAAGCTGCCCTACGCCACGCTCAAAGACTTTGTGCCCGTGGCCCGCACGGCCATGCAGCCGCTGGCCTTGCTGGTCAACCCCAACGTGCCCGCCAAGAACCTGCAGGAGTTCATGGTCTATGCCAAGGCGCGTCCAGGCCAGGTCAACTTTGGCTCCGCAGGCAACGGCGGCATCAGCCATTTGGTGCCCGAGATGTTCAAGTCCGCCACGGGCCTGTTCATGGTGCACATCCCTTACCGTGGCAGCGCCCCCGCTTTTACCGACCTGATGGCCGGGCAGGTGCAGTTCATGGCCGAGAGCATTCCGCAGGCCGCCTCGTACCACAAGCAGGGCAAGGTGCGCGCCCTGGCCGTGACGAGCCGCGAACGCAACCCCGCGTTGCCCGATGTGCCCACCGTGATCGAGAGCGGCATCAAGGGCTTTGAGGTGGTGGGGTTCTACGGCTTTTTGGCCCCGGCAGGCACGCCCAAGGAGGCGGTGAACAAGCTCAGCGATGCGTTCAAGCAGGTGCTGCAAATGCCGGACGTGAGGAACCGCATGGTCAGCCAGGGCGCCGCCCCAGCTTTCATGGGCGCTGATGATTTTGCGGCCTTCCTGGCCGCTGAGATGCCGCGCTGGGCCGAGGTGGTGAAGAAGTCAGGCGCGAAGCTCGATTGACCCCCTGAGGCGCTGCGCGCCTTCCCCCTGGAAGGGGGACGCCATCGGTGGCCCTGCAAAGCCGGTTCCACGGTGGCGCTGGTATTGGGGCTGGGGTTGGGGTGACGACACGCCCTAGGGCGCGGCGGGCGAAAACAGGTCCACGCGGTCGGTGATGATGCCGTCGGTGCCCAGATTGATCAGGCGCTGCGCGGCCCATTCGTCGTTGACGGTGTAGCTCAGGGTGCGCATGCCCAGGGCCTTGACCTGTGCGACCAGCGCTGCGTCCCACAGCGCGTGGTTGCACACGATGGCCACGCAGCCCAGGTGGCGGGCTTCGTCCAGGCAGCCGTCCCACAGCGCATCGATCAGCAGGGCGCGTGGAATGTGCGCGGCTGTGGCTTGTGCACCGGCCAGCGCTTCGGGCTTGAAGGACGAGAACAGGGGCGGCACGGTCTGGCCTTGCCACAGGCGTGTGGCGGTCTCGCCCACCACGCGGCCCGTCTGCTCTTCCTGGCCGGGCGTGGGCTTGATCTCGATGTTCAAAAAGTAACCGTTGGCCAGGCAAAAGCGCGCCAGGGCTTCGAGTGTGGGCACCGCCTCGCCTGCATAGGTGCGCGAATGCCAGCTGCCGGCGTCCAACTGCGCCAGAGCGCCCAGAGGCAGGTCGCTGCCTGTGCCCTTGCCATTGGTGGTGCGCTCCAGCGTGGCGTCGTGCAGCAAGAAGGGCACGCCGTCGGCGCTGAGCTTGGCGTCGCACTCGAACATGCGATAGCCGTGCTGTGCGCCCAGGCGGAAGGCGGCCAGGGTGTTTTCAGGGGCCAGCTTGCCAGCGCCGCGGTGGGCAATCCAGTGGGGGTAGGGCCAGGGTGTGTGCATGGGTGCTCCTTGTGCAGGTCTTGATTTTGCAGTGTCTCTGCCCGTTTTTTTTGGCGCCTCTATAGAGGCGCATGAATGGCTATCCCTGCCGTCGGTGGAATGCGAAAAGCCGTTCGAAGCAAACCTTGATTTCTACAATTTGTTAATTTATTGAGAATAAAAGTCATTATCATTTGCGTTCTGCTGTTGCTAATAACGCCTGACAAGAGGGAGGCTTCATGGGAGATCGGCATTTTGGGGTACAGGGGCAGGAGGTGCTGGCGTCGCCCGGCCAGCATGCTTTGTGGTTTGCCAACACCATGGTGCATACCGATGCGCGCGTGTACACCGAGGTGGTGGTGGAGTGGCCGAAAGCGGTGGATGCCGTTGCCTTGCGCCATGCCCTGAACCTGTGCCAGCAGGCGCATGCGATGCTACGGGCCACGCTGCAGCGCTTGCCTTGGGGGGCGATTGCGTTGCGGCCCGACACGGCCCACGCCATTCGGTTGGACCCTTTGCCGCAATGGCAGCGCTGGCGCGAGCAGCCCGATTTCTCGCTGGAGACTGAGTCCGGCATACGGGCGTGGTGCGGGGGCTCTCGCATGGTGCTGGCCCTGCATCGCATCGTGGCTGATGGCGTCTCGGTTGACCAGATCGTGCGAGAACTGATGGCGCACCTAACGCACCTGGCGCAGCCTGCCCATAAGAGCGACCCAGAGGTCGATGCACATGACGTTATGGAGTGCTTGGTCGCGCAGCGAAAGGCCTGGGAGGCAGGGGGGCTGGAAGAGCACCTTCACTATTGGTTAGACAAGCTGCAGATGCCCACGGCCCCGTTGGAGCTGCCCTGGGAGCATGGACCTGCGGTAGGGCCTTTAGTGCCCACAGAGACCGCGCAGATATGGATCAGTGGCCGGGCGCTGCAGGCGTGGCAGGCGTGCTGTGCGGCGGCAGGATGGCACCTGCCCCAATTGCTGCGGGCTGGGGTCGTGCAGTGGCTGTCGCGATGGGCGGCGCAGTCGAGTGTGCGATTGGCCACCGTGGTGGACGCGCGTGGCCCGCACAGGCAAGGCACGGTAGGGCCTTGGGAGGATGTGCGTGTGACCTGCGTGGACGTGCAGGCACAGCACACCTTGGCGCATCTGGTAGACGCCATTCGGGCGCAAGACACACGGGATGCGGAGCATGCTGCCATTCCGTTTGAATGGGTGCTGCAACAGCTCAACAGCGATGGCATGCATGCCCAAGTGTTGCCATACCAGGTGGCATTTGAATGGCGCGACCAGCCAGAGCGCTATGCCACAGAGACGACGGGTGTGCAGGTGCAAATGCGGCGCGAGCAGACGCTGCGAGCCGATCTGGTGCTGACCGCTCAGCCCGCCCATGGCGGTGGGCTGTGCATCGGTTTGCGATACCCGCCGTCGCTCTTGAGCCGTGAGCGGGCGCTGGATGCTTTGCATCGCTGGCTGGCCCTGCTGGAGCAAGGTTTGGCCCAGCCGCAACGCGCTGTCAACACCTTGCCGTGGGTCTCGGCGCAAGAGCTGGAGCGCCTGAGTGCGCCGTGGCCTGCGCCGGACTATCGACCGCAGCCCGTACACCAGCAGATGCTGGCCCTGCTGGCGGAGCATGGCGAGCGGCCCGCAGTGCAGTGCGGCAACGAGGTGTTGACCCATGCCCAGCTGCATGCACGCGCGCAGTGTCTGGCCGATCGCTTGATACAGCTGGGCGCGGGCAGTGAAGTGGTAGTGGCCGTAGCCATGGAGCGCAGTGCGTCTTTGCTGGTGGTGTTGCTGGCGGTGTGGAAGGCGGGTGCCGCCTTCTTGCCACTCGATCCCCACTACCCCGCGCCACGCATTCAGCACATGCTGACGGATTCGAGGGCCCATTGCCTGCTGACGGATGCCGCTTTGGTCGAGCCTTTGTCGCAGGTGTGTACCGGGCTGCCCGTGGCGGATCGGCTGTGGGCATGGGATGCGCCCGCGTGGCCCGCGCCAGGGGGCAGCCTGGCGCTTGCAGGCCCGAGCGCAGCGCGCCGGATGGGCCCTTGCATGCCGCACCACCTAGCGTATGTGATCTATACCTCGGGCTCCACCGGGCTTCCCAAAGGGGTGGCCGTAGAGCATGGGCCCCTGTCGCTGCACTGCCAGGCCACGGCACATCTCTATGGCATGAGCTGCGAGTCCCGAGAGCTGCACTTTCTCTCGATCAGCTTTGATGGGGCGCTGGAGCGCTGGGTGGTTCCGCTGCTGGTGGGAGGCTGTGTGGTGCTGCGGCCACCTGCCCTGTGGACGGCGGCGCAAACCTTGCAGGCCATGCAAGACATGCAGGTGAACAATGCTGGGTTCCCAACCAGCTACCTGCAGACCTTGGCCCAGTGGGCGCAAGACCATCCGGCGGATCGTCGCTTGCGCCTGTTGTCGTTTGGTGGCGAGGGCATGCCGAGGGCCACCTTTGAGCAGGTCCAGCGCGCCCTGGCGCCCGACTGGCTGATCAATGGTTATGGCCCCACGGAGGCCGTTATCTCGCCACTGGCCTGGAAGGTGCCGGCTGGCACCACTTTCGACAGTGCTTATGCGCCCGTGGGGCGTGCTGTGGGCCCCCGCCGTGCGTATGTGCTGGATGCACTCATGCAGCCCGTGCCTCCGGGCGTGGCGGGCGAGCTGTACATCGGCGGTGCCTGTTTGGCACGGGGCTATCACGGGCAGCCTGCGGCCACGGCCGAGCGCTTTGTGCCCGATCCGTTTGCGGGCGTAGACGGTGCACGCATGTACCGCACCGGAGACCGGGCGCGTTGGCGCACCGACGGGGTGGTGGAGTACCTGGGCCGGGTCGACCAGCAGGTCAAGGTCCGTGGCTATCGGGTGGAGTTGGGTGAGGTGGAATCCGCGCTGCGTTCACTGCAAGGCGTGGCGGATGGGGCTGCAGCGCTCAAAGGCCAGCGGTTGGTGGGGTATGTGGTGCCAGCCCCAGGGGCCGAGGTCAACCCGAACACGCTGCGTGCCCAGCTCTTGCAGTCGCTGCCCGAGTTCATGGTCCCCAGCGTCGTGGTGGCAGTGCCCTCGCTGCCTTTGACGCCGGCTGGAAAAATGGACCGTAACGCCTTGCCCGAGCCGACCCAGGTGCCGCGCAAGGTAGAGCCTGCCAGCACTGCTCTGGAGCAGACGCTGTTGGGGTTGTGGCAAGAGGTGCTGAAGACGCCTTTGGTGGGGGTGACCGACAACTTTTTCGACCTGGGGGGCGACTCGTTGAGTGCGCTGGGCCTGCTGAGTTTGCTGGATGGGGCAGTGCCCGGGCACAGCTTGGGCATGGCGGATCTGTTTCACCACACGGACATCCGCAGCCTGGCGCGAGCTATCGAGGCGCGAGACGATCGCGACACGGCGGCGCAGGTTTGGCAGGACGTTGTCCATTTGCAGCAGCCCGCTACGCCGTCTTTGATGGCACCCGTGTTGTATTGCTTTCCAGGTTTGTTGGTCAGCACCCGCGAGTACCTGGGGCTGGTGCGTGCGTTGGGGCCGGATCAGATCGCGGTCGGATTTGTTTGCCATTCCCTGTCTGCGGCCGACGCCGCTGCCCAGTCTGCGGTGCCGCACGCGCAGGTCGCTGATGGGACTGCGGTGGAGTTTTTGGCACGCCGATACGCTGACTACATCCGCATGCACAGCCAGGGCCGTGCGGCGGTGTTGCTGGGCTGGTCTTGGGGAGGGGTGTTGGCCCTGGAAACCGCCCGGTTGCTGGAGGGGCAGGTGCCAGTGCAGTTCGTGGGGATGTTGGACGTCTGCGCGCTGGATGCGGAGTTTGCCGTGGGCGGTGAGCGCCCCATGGAGCCGGCTGTGCGGGCCCGGGTGCAGGCAGACATCGATGCCTGGTTGCCCCAAAGCCGCATGCAGGCGCAGTGGCAGCAACTGCTGCAGCGCATGGATGCCACGGTGTACACCCAGTTCCTGCATTACGTGAACAACAGCCCCGACACCTTGCCGCTGGATGGGCCCGCAGTGGGTTCGCGTGAGCATATTTTCTGGACGCTCATGGACAACGCACTGGTGTTTCGCAACTACACCATGCGGCCTTTGGATTGCCCGATTCACGCCTGGATCGCCCAGGACTCTTTGCTGCGCGCGATGAACGTGATTGACTGGAATGACTACTCCAGCCGCGTGGAGCGTGTGCAGGTGATTGAAGGCGCCACCCACCTGAGCATCGTCAATGACCCCCGCTTTCACCAGAGCTTTGCCGCCAGTCTGCTGCAGGTGAGCAGCGTTGTCACCCCTGCCTGAGGCCGATTCTGAGCGCGCGTTGCAGCGGCGCGTGCACCGAGGCAGGTGCGTCTTCCATTTTTAAAACCGAGGAGTATTTTTCATGCATCCCATGTACTGGGTCGATGGCCCATTCCGCTTTCCCCTATCGCGTTTGGCGGGGGCCTTGGCCGCATTGGGGCTGGGTCTGGGGGCTCTGCAGGCGCACGGCCAGACCACCTTGCCGGAGATGACTGTTCAAGGTGACAGCCCGCCGACCACGGCGGCTCCCCGCAGCAGTGTGGGAACCAAATCTGACACCCCGTTGCAGGAGGTGCCTCAGTCCATCACGGTGCTCACGCGGGAATCGCTGGAGGCCCAGCAGGCCCAGAGTGTGCCTCAGGCATTGCGCTATTCCGCCGGTGTGCGGGCCGAGCAGTGGGGGGTAGACCCCCGCTTTGACCAGTTCACCATTCGTGGCTTTGATGTGGGCTCTTCGGGGATATTTCGTGATGGGCTGTCCTTGCCCACCCAGGGATTCACGGGGTTCAACCAGGAGCCCTATGGACTGGAGCGACTCGAAATATTGCGCGGGCCCAGCTCGGTGCTTTACGGGCAGACCGAAGTGGGTGGGCTGGTCAATGCCCAAAGCAAGCGGCCCAGCACGCAGCCCATCCGCGAGGTGGGGGTGACCGTGGGCACCAAGGGGCGCAAGCAAATCACTGCCGATGTAGGAGGGGCCATCGACGAGCAAGGGGACTGGAGCTACCGCTTGACCGTGGTGGGGCGCGAGGCCCGGGGCCAGGTGGACTACACCAAGGACAACCGTCTGTATGTGGCACCTGCGCTGACCTGGAAGCCCGATGCGAGCATGTCTTTGACTTTGCTGGCCTACCTGCAAAACGACAGCGTACCCCCGAACATGTACCTGCCCGCTGTGGGGACCTCGCAGCCCGGGCCCTATGGGCGCATACCGAGCAACCGTTACACGGGCGAGCCGGGCGTAGACCATTTTGACTCCGAGCAGCGCAGCGTGGGCTACCTCTTGGACAAGCGCTTTAGTGATGCGCTGCGTGCCCGGCAGGCGGTTCGGTACGCGACCTCCAAGGTGGACTACCGCAGCCTGTACATGACAGGCTTGCGCGATGACCTGCGCACCATTGACCGCGCAGACTTTGCCGTGCAGCAAAAGGCCACGGTACTCACGGCAGACCAGAACCTGGAATGGGCCGCGCGCTGGGGCCAGGCGGAAAACACCTTGCTGGTGGGCCTGGATTACACCCGGGTGCGGCTTGATGGGCAGAAGTCGTACGGCACGGCCCCTTCGCTGGATGTGATCGCGCCCGTGTATGGCCAGTCGTTGAGCGCGGCGCCGGTGTATGAAGATGCGCGCAGCACCCTCACGCAGACGGGCTTGTATGTGCAGGACCAGATCAAGTGGGACTCTCGCTACCTGCTGACGCTGGGCGCGCGCCACGACCGCGGCACCAACCTGGTAAACGACCGACTGGCCTCGATCAGTACCCGCCAGGAGGATGGCGCCACCTCGGGGCGTGTGGGATTGAGCTGGCTGGGCCTGCAGGGGTGGACGCCCTACGCCAGCGTGGCTACTTCGTTCAAGCCCGTGGTCGGGCAGACCGCGTTGGGGCAAAACTTTGTGCCAGAGCGCGGCCGCCAGTCAGAGGTGGGCGTGAAATGGGCCCCCGCTGGCCAGCAGACCTGGGTGACAGCGGCATTGTTTGATCTGACCAAACGCAATGTGCTGACGGCCGACCCAGACCACCTGGCGACCGGGGGGCAGATTCAGCGCGGCGAAGTGCAGGTGCGGGGGCTGGAGCTGGAGGCCGACACCGTGCTGGCGCGCGTCTGGCATGTGCGCGGGGCTTACACGCATCTGAATGCGCGCATTACCCGCAATAACGATGGCAACGTCGGCAATCGCCCGGCCCTGGTGGCGCGTGACACCGCATCGGCATGGCTTGAGCGCACTTTGGGTGCCGGTTGGCGCGCAGGCATGGGGGTGCGTCGCGTGGGAAGCAGCTTTGGCGATGACGCCAACACGGTGGTGACGCCGGGCGTGACTTTGCTGGACGCGCTGGTGGGG
Organism: Acidovorax sp. 106; assembly: GCF_003663825.1. Classification (NCBI taxonomy): domain Bacteria; kingdom Pseudomonadati; phylum Pseudomonadota; class Betaproteobacteria; order Burkholderiales; family Comamonadaceae; genus Acidovorax; species Acidovorax sp. 106. Next base: position 2,793,416 of record NZ_RCCC01000001.1, read on the forward strand.
TATCGGCAAGGGGGGTGGGATGTGGCCCTGAACCTCAACAACCTCACGGACAAGGCCTATCTGGGCAACTGCTCCAGCGATGGTTCGTGCAACTACGGCGCCCGCCGTCAAGTGTTGCTGACAACCCGTTATCAATGGTGATGCACATGAAAAACCCGACAACCCATTCGACTCCATTCTTGCGCTATTCCACCGCTACCCTGGGCATGCAGCCCCTGCAAGTGCAGTATCCCTGCGAACCGGACCACGAGCGCGAGTTAAGCGTTTTGCGTGTTTTGCGCGATGGCGTCGAGGTGCTGCGCATGCAAGTGCACATGTCTGCGCACGAAGCGCAACAGGCCCGGCTGCAGGTGTTGGCGAAGTGGGACGGCGGCGGGGTGGACACAGAGCAGAGCGCTGCGGTGGCGCCGCTACTGGCTGCATTGGAGGCCCTTTGCTTGGCCCATCCTGATCTGGTGCAGCTGGAGCTTCTGGCCGACGATTGGCATGCGCAGCTGCCCTGGTTGCAACAGCGGGGCATTGTGAGGGCGCAAGGTGCGCAGTGGTTTGCGCAAGTCAGCATGCTCTGGCAGTTGCCCGATTTGTGGCTGCCCACGCAGCGAGCCGCATTCCCTTACCCGCAGCATCACGTCCGCACAGGCGCGAACTGGCATCCCTTGCGGCTCGCCAAAGTGGGTGGCTATGTGTACGAGCGATTCATTCCCTGGCTGGGGCAGTCGGTGGCCTTTCGGGTGGCCAATGTGGAGCAAGACCTGGAGCGCTTGCACCGCTGGATGAATGCGCCGCATGTGGCCCCGTTCTTTCAGGAAGAGGGAGACCTGGCGTACCACCGCAACTACCTGCAAGCACGCCTGGACGATCCCCACATGGTGCCGCTGATTGCCGAATTTGACCGCCAGCCCTTTGGGTATATGGAAATCTATTGGGCCAAAGAGAACCGGCTGGGGCCCTACTACGACGCGAACGACTATGACCGGGGCTGGCATGTGCTGGTGGGGGAGCTGGCGTATTCCGGCGGAGCATGGATCAGTGCCTGGCTGCCGTCGTTGATGCACTACCTGTTTCTGGACGAGCCCCGCACGCAGCGCATCGTGGGCGAGCCTGCGGCCAGCCATGTGCGCCAGGTGCGCAACCTTGAGCGCTCTGGGTTTGCGTCGATCAAAGACTTTGACTTTGCACACAAGCGGGCCACGTTGGTGATGCTGCTGCGAGAGAAGTATTTCGCTAACCGACTATGGCGCCCGGCATCCGGCGCTCAGTCGCCAGCATCCACAGCGCAAACGTCCTGAATCCCTTGAACTCTGAAGAAAGACTGCAACATGCTGGCACCTGTACCAACGTATGACGTGATGGGCGTGGGCTTTGGCCCTTCCAATATTTCTTTGGCGATTGCAATGGACGAGCTGGCGGCCTCGGGCGGGCCGCAGTGGTCGCGCTGTTTTGTGGAAAAGCAAAAGCAGTTTGCCTGGCATGGGCACATGCTGTTGCCCGGCACTGATATGCAGATCGCCTTTCTCAAGGATCTGGTGTCGCTGCGCAATCCCACCAGCGTCTATTCTTTTGTGAACTACTTGCGCCAGAGCGATCGCCTGGAAGCCTTCATTGATCAAAAGACGCTGTTTCCCAGCCGCATTGAGTTCAATGACTATCTGCGCTGGGTGGCTGGGCATTTCAGTGCGGACTGTCGGTATGGGGAAACCGTCTCGCAGGTGACCCCGGAATACGAGCGCGGTGAAGTGGTGGCCTTGCAGGTGCATTCGCACGACGCGCACGGGCGTGAACACATGCGACGCTGCCGGTCGCTGGTGATTGCGCCCGGGGGCGCTCCTTACATTCCAGCACCCTTCCATGCGCTGAGCGATCCGCGGGTGTTTCACACCGGGCGTTATCTGGAGCAGCTTCAGATGCAGGGATGGTCGCAATGCCCACCAGATCGGGTGGCCGTGGTGGGGGGCGGGCAAAGCGCAGCGGAGGTGTTCCTGGACCTTTCGCAGCGCTATCCACATGCTCAGATCGACCTGATCTTCCGGGGCAATGCGCTCAAGCCCGCAGAAGATGCGCCGTCCATCAATCACATCTTTGCGCCGGACTACGTGAACTTCTTCCACGCCCAGCCGGCTGCGGTGCGGGCGAATTTGCTGGCCGAGTTTCGCAACACGAACTATGCAGTGGTGGACCGCGACTTGATTGAGCGCATCAGTGCCATGCAATACGCGCAGCGCGTCAGTGGCATTGACCAGTACCGTGTTTTGCCAGGCTACGCAGTGCAGGCAGTGCATGGGGCCAGTGACGGGGTGTATTTGGACTTGCAAACCGTGGCGGGTGGGCATGGGCAGCCTTCGGTGAACGGCGCATCCTCTCGCCCTTATCAGGCCGTGGTTCTCGCTACAGGGTACCAGCGCGATGCCAGTCAGTCCCTGCTCGCCTCACTGCCTGAGGCTGTGCGCGGTAGCTGGCAAGTGGGGCGTGACTATCGCCTGCAACTGCCTGCCCATGTGCGAGCGCCCATTTTTGCGCAGGGCTTCTCGGAATCCACCCACGGGCTGTCGGACACCCTGCTGTCGGTGATGGCGGTGCGTGCTGGGGAAATTGCCCGGTCGCTGGCTTCGCTCCTGTCCACGACGGCAACGCGCCGCGCGCAGGCCGATGAAGAGGTGGCACTGTGAGTGCGCAGAGCTTGGCGCCGTCATCCGATGCCCCGCCGTCTGGCGCTTTGGCGCAGTGGTTGAGGGGGCGGCTGCCGGACATGCAGTCACCCCAACTTCAGCGTCTGATCTGGTCGTTGGCCATTCCTTCGGTGATCGGGCTGTCGGCCAATGCCGGGCATCAGCTTGTCAACGCATTTTTTGTGGGACAGCTGGGCACCCATGCGCTGGCGGCTGTGGCCTTGTGCTTTCCGCTGGTGATGGTGTTTTCCGCCGTGGGCGAGGGGTTTGGTGTGGGGGCTGCCAGCGCCATCGCCCGTTACCTGGGGGCCGAACAGGCCGATCGTGCCAGTGGCATCGCCTCGACCATGGTATTGCTGGTGGCTGCCCTGGGTGGGGTGCTGGCGTTGCTGGTGGCCCCATTCCTCGCGCCGTTGCTGCAATGGATGGGGGCGCAACCGCAGGACATGGATGCGGCAGTGGCTTATGCCACGGTGTTTGTCTGGACGGTGCCATTCATGCTGTTGCAAATGTTGTGTGACTTTGTGGCGATTGCAGAGGGGAATGCGCGCTTTAGCATGTGGACGCTGATTGGCTCGTTTGCTTTGAATGTGATCCTGGACCCGATCTTTATCTTCTATCTGGACGGCGGTGTGGTCGGGGCAGCGTACGCTACGTCGGTGTCTTGCCTGGCGGCCCTGGCGGCGTATGGGGTGTATTTTTATCGGCGGTGGGGGCGTCTGCGGGTGGCACCCAGCCAGATGCGCTGGGACGCAGAGGCCCTGCGCAGCGTGGCCTCTGTGGGGGCGGGTGCGGCGGCTGCCACGGGTTTGGCAGCCCTGGCGTATGCGCTGGTGTATCGCAGTGCCAGCGCCTTTGGCGAGACTGCGGTGGCCGCAGTGGCCATTGCCTTGCGCTTGCAGGCTGGCGGGGTGCTGCCTTTGGTGGGTTTTTGCTTGGGCGCGCAGGCCTTGCTGGGCTTTGCCTGGGGGGCTGGGCAATCGCAGCGCTATGCGCGCGCCGTGTGGCTCATGTTGTGGATCGCCGGAGGCTTTGCCGTGCTGTATGCGCTGGGCATGATCGTGCTGGCCCCGTCGGTGGTGACTTGGTTCACGGACGACCCGGCCGTGCAGGCGCAGGCCGTAGTGGCGTGTCGAATCGTCCATGCCTGCTTTGCCACCTTTGGTTTGTACATGGTGGCGGTCGTGTCGCTGCAGGCTGCCGGGCGGGCTCGCCAGGCAGCATGGCTGGCCCTGGCACCGCAGGGGTACATGCTGGTGCCCTGCTTGCTGGTGCTGCCTGCCGTGTGGGGCTTGGCAGGGGTCTATGCCAGCCTGGGCGTAGCCGCTGTGGCCAGCGCCGCCTTGGCTGCCGTGCTGCTGCGTATGCAGTTGCGTGATGCGGCGCAGGTGCAGCCCCCCGTGTCTTGATGGCGGTTATCGCCGCAGGCCGGCGGCCGTATCAAAAGCGTGCACACGATCTAGGCGGGGATGAACCTGCTGCATGTCGCCGGGGTGTGGGGTGGGGACGCTTTCTTAGGTCCGCAAGATCAAGGTCTCTTCGCCGAGCCAGTTTGCCAATGCCACGGTGGGCAGTCCAGCGGGGGGAGGGCCAGGAGGGGCGGTGATCGCCTGCATCTGGCAAAGGAAGGGGCTGTGGGCAGGGGCTCAGGCCAGTGCGATCCGTTCAGGCAGATTCGCCAAACTTGAGCAGGTTACCGTGGGGGTCGATGACGTAGAACTCGCGCATGCCCCAGTCGCGCAGCTGCGGGGGCGCTACCTGCAGGCCGCGCTGCGCAAAGTCGGCGTGCAGTGCGGCGGTGTCGCACCGCACGTAGCACGAGGTGTTTTCGGCGATGTGGCGTTCGGTGCAGCGCCACAGGTGCAACTCACAGCCGCCCCGCGCCAGCATCAGGTAGTCGGCTGACGCATGCAGGCAGTCAAAGCCCAGCAGCTCGATGTAGAACTGCCGGGACTCTGCCAAGTTCAGCGATGCCAGCACCGGCACGGTGGCGAGGATGCCTGCCATGGTGGGCCGTGCGCGGGCTTAGATGCGTTTGCCGGTTTCGGCGTTGAACCAGTGCAGGCGGTCTTCGCGCGGGGCCACGCGGATGGTGTCGCCGGGCTTGGGCGAGGGGCGGCCCTCGTCAATGCGCACGATCATGTTGTCTTCGCCCATGGAGGCGTACACCAGGCGCTCGGCGCCCAGCAGCTCGATGGTGTCCACGCGCACTTCCCAGCCGTCCTTGCCAATGTCCATGTGCTCGGGGCGGATGCCCAGGATGGTGCCGGGCTTGCTGTTCGGCGCGTGCTTGAGCAGGTTCATCGGCGGCGAGCCGATGAAGCTGGCCACAAAGGTGGACGCAGGCGTGTGATAGACCTCTTCGGGCGTGCCGAACTGTTCCATGTTGCCTGCGTTCATCACGATCATGCGCTGCGCCAAGGTCATGGCCTCGACCTGGTCGTGGGTGACGAACAGGCTGGTGATGCCCAGCTCGCGGTGCAGCTTCTGGATCTCCAGGCGGGTTTGCGCGCGCAGCTTGGCGTCCAGGTTGGACAGGGGCTCGTCAAACAAGAACACCTGTGGCTGGCGCACGATGGCACGGCCCATGGCCACGCGCTGGCGCTGGCCGCCCGAGAGCTCGCGCGGCTTGCGCTCGAGCAGGTGCGATAGCTCCAAAATCTTGGCGGCCTTGTCCACACGCGCCTTGATTTCATCCTTGGGCACTTTGGCGATCTTCAGGCCGTAGGCCATGTTCTCGTAGTTCGTCATGTGCGGGTACAGCGCATAGTTCTGGAACACCATGGCGATGTCGCGCTGGGCGGGTTCCAGGTCGTTCACGATGCGATCGCCAATGTGCAGCTCGCCGCCCGAGATTTCTTCCAGCCCGGCCACCATGCGCAGCAGGGTGGACTTGCCGCAGCCTGAGGGGCCGACGATGACGACGAATTCGCCGTGCTTGATTTCAGCGTTCACGCCATGGATGACCTGGTTGGCCTTGGGGCCGTGGCCGTAGCGTTTGACGATATTGCGAAGAGAGATGGATGCCATTTTGCTCTTAAATTGATAGCTGCTAGCGCTTGATTGGTAAGCGCTGGAGGCAGATTTTGTTTATTTTTCTGTATCGACCAGGCCCTTGACGAACCAGCGCTGCATGAACACCACCACCAGGGCGGGGGGCAGCATGGCCAACAGGGCCGTGGCCATCACCACGTTCCATTCGTTGCCGGTGTCGCCGCCCGCAATCATGCGTTTGATGCCGATCACCACGGGGTACATGTCTTCTGAGGTGGTCACGAGCAGCGGCCACAGGTACTGGTTCCAGCCATAGATAAACTGGATCACGAACAGCGCCGCGATGGACGTGCGCGACAGCGGCACCAGGATGTCTTTGAAGAAACGCAGCGGGCCTGCACCGTCGATGCGCGCGGCCTCCACCAGCTCGTCCGGCACCGTCAGGAAAAACTGGCGGAACAGGAAGGTGGCTGTGGCCGATGCAATGAGCGGCACCGTCAGGCCCGCATAGGTGTTGAGCATGCCCAGGTTGGACACCACCTGGTAGGTGGGGCCAATGCGCACTTCCACGGGCAGCATCAGCGTGATGAAGATGAGCCAAAAGCAGATGCCCTTGAAGGGGAAGCGGAAGTACACGATGGCGAAGGCCGACAGCAGCGAGATGGCGATCTTGCCCACGGTGATGACCATGGCGGTGACGAAGCTCACCCACATCATGTGCGCCACCGGGGCGCTGGAGCCAGGGCCCGTGCCGCCGCCGAACAGGGCGGTTTTGTAGGTCTCCCAGAAATTGCCGCCGGGCAGCAGGGGCATGGGCACCTGCACGATGTCCTGCGCGGTGTGGGTAGACGCCACAAACGCCAGGTACAGCGGGAAGCCCACGATGATGACGCCCAGCACCATGATCAGGTGCGAGAACGCCTTTAAGAAAGGACTGCGTTCAACCATTTCAATACTGCACTTTCTTTTCAACGTAGCGGAACTGGATGACTGTCAGTACGACCACGATGGCCATCAGCACCACCGATTGCGCCGCCGATCCGCCCATGTCCATGGCCTTGAAGCCATCGTGATAGACCTTGTAGACCAGGATCGAGGTGTCCTGTCCAGGGCCGCCCTGCGTGGTGGAGTCCACGATGGCGAAGGTGTCGAAGAAGGCGTACACCACGTTGATCACCAACAGGAAGAACGTGGTGGGCGACAGCAGCGGAAACTGGATGCTCCAGAACCGGCGCCAAGGGCCTGCACCGTCAATGGCCGCCGCTTCGATCAGCGATTTGGGGATGGACTGCAGCCCTGCCAGGAAGAACAGGAAGTTGTAGGAGATCTGTTTCCACACGGCCGCAATCACGATCAGCGTCATCGCATGGTCGGAGTTGAGCAAGTGGTTCCAGTCCAGTCCGGACTTGCGCAGCAAATACGCCACCACCCCCAGCGAGGGCGAGAACATGAACATCCACAGCACGCCAGCCACCGCAGGGGCCACAGCGTAAGGCAGCAGCAGCGCGGTTTTGTACACCAGCGCGCCGCGCACGATGCGGTCGGCAAAGATGGCCAGCAACAGCGAGATGCTGATGCCCGACACCGCCACCGCGATGGAGAAGAAGGCCGTTGTCTTGAACGAGGCGAGGTAGCCAGGGTCTTCAAACAGGGTGCGGAAGTTGTCCAGGCCCACCCATTCGTTGGACATGCCAAAGGCATCCTGCATCTGGAACGACTGCACCAGGGCCTGGCCCGCCGGCCAGAAGAAAAAGATGCTGATCACGGCCAACTGGGGGAGCAAAAGCACCCACGGCAGCCATGCGGAGCGAAATAAAACGCGTTTTTCCATAGGGTATCCGTCTGAACAAAACAGCCCGCAGCCCTTGCAAACCGGGGTTTGCGGGGGTGCGGGCCAACGATGAAGGCAAGGGATTCAGGCGCGGGCCTAGCTCCTTCGCCCCATCAAGGGGGTAGCGCTAACGCTTAGCGGTTGGCGCGGGCAAAGCGCGCCAGTTGCTCGTTGCCACGGGTCACGGCGTTGTCCAAAGCTTCCTTGGGCGACTTCTTGCCCGACCAGATTTGCTCGGTTTCCTCGTCGATGATGGCGCGGATCTGGACAAAGTTGCCCAAGCGAATGCCGCGCGACTTGTCGGTGGCCTTCTTGATCATCTGCGTCACGGCCACGTCGGTGCCGGGGTTCTTTTCATAGAAGCCCGAGGCCTCGGTCAGCTTGTAGGCCGCCGTGGTCACAGGCAGGTAGCCGGTGCGCTGGTGGCTGGCGGCTTGCACCTTGGTGTCGTTCAAGAAGTTCAAGAAGCTGGCCACGCCTTTGTACTCTTCAGACTTCTTGCCAGCCATGATCCACAGGCTGGCGCCGCCAATGGCGGTGTTCTGCGGGGCACCCTTCACATCGGGGTAGTAGGGCAGGGCCGAGATGCCGTAGGCAAACTTGGCTTCCTTGGCCACGCGGGCGTACAGGCCCGACGAGCCGGTGATCATGGCGCACTCGCCCGACGGGAACGACGCATCGGCGGTGTTGCCACGGCCCTTGTACACAAAGCTGCCTTCCTTGGAGGCCTTGGCCAGGTTCTCAAAGTGGCGCACGTGCAGCGGGGTGTTGATCTGCAGTTGGGCGTCTGTGCCGTCAAAGCCGTTGTTCTTGCTGGCGAACAGCGTGTTGTGCCACAGCGAGAAGCTCTCGAGCTGCGTCCAGCTGATCCAGCTGGTGGTGAACGGGCAGCTGTGGCCGCTGGCCTTGAGCTTGGAGGCGGCTTCAAACACTTCGGGCCAGGTCTTGGGCGGCTTGTTGGCGTCCAGGCCTGCCTTTTTGAAGGCGTCCTTGTTGTAATAGAAGATGGTGGTGGAGCTGTTGAGCGGGTAGCTCAGCATCTGGCCGTTGGGGGCGGTGTAGTAGCCGGCCACGGCAGACACGTACTCGGTAGGTTCGAACTTGAAGCCACCGTCGGTCAGCACCTTGCCTGCAGGCACGATGGCGCCCTTGCTGGCCATCATGGTGGCGGTGCCCACTTCAAACACCTGGATGATGTGCGGTGCATTGCCTGCGCGGAAGGCAGCAATACCGGCTGTCATCGATTCGTCATACGTGCCTTTGTAAGTGGGCACGATCTTGTATTGGGTCTGGCTGGCGTTGTATTGCTTGGCCAAGTCGTTCACCCAGTCACCCAAGGCCGCATTCATCGAATGCCACCACTGGATTTCCGTCTGGGCATGTGCAGGAATGCACGCACCCACGGCGATGGCGGCCGTCAGGGCCAGTTTCTTCAGTTGCATAAATTTGATCTCCAAGGATGGCTTTGGGCGCAGAGCGGCCGATGCTAGGCGCGCAGTGTGTCAAAAATGTGTCGTTGTCCCATGGTTGCCTGGGCACTCACAACGGTGAAAACCCGTTGCGGCCCTGGCGGTGTGTCCAATTGTGACGCTTGTGTGACTGTCTTGAGATGGATTTGCCCGGACTTGCAAGGTTTTGTGCATTGCACCATGCTTGTCGACCAGCCAGTGCGCGCTGCCCCAGCCACCCATTTCACTCCACAGGGATTTTCATGACCACCAATTCGCTGGACAAAAGCAAGATCAAATTTTTGTTGCTCGAGGGCATCCACAGCTCTGCCGTAGAAATCCTTCGCGCCGCTGGCTACACCCAGATCGAAACCGTGTCTGGCGCACTGCCGGACGATGAACTCCAGCGCAAGATCGCTGACGTGCACTTCCTCGGCATCCGTTCGCGCACGCAGCTCACCGAAGCCGTGTTTGCGCAGGCGCACAAGCTGGTGGCCGTGGGCTGCTTTTGCATTGGCACCAACCAGGTCGACCTGAATGCCGCGCGCGAGCGTGGCATCGCGGTGTTCAACGCGCCGTACTCCAACACCCGCTCCGTGGCCGAGCTGGTGCTGGCCGAAGCCATCTTGCTGCTGCGCGGCGTGCCTGAGAAAAGCGCCGTGGCCCACCGGGGCGGCTGGCTCAAGTCGGCCGACAACGCTTACGAGATTCGCGGCAAGACGCTGGGCATCGTGGGCTATGGCTCCATCGGCACGCAGCTGTCGGTGCTGGCCGAGGCCTTGGGCATGCAGGTGGCCTTCTTTGACGTGGTGAGCAAGCTGCCCCTGGGCAATGCGCGCCAGGTGCACAAGCTGCACGACCTGCTGGCGCAAAGCGACATCGTCAGCCTGCATGTGCCCGAGCTGCCCTCGACCGAAGGCATGATCGGCGCGGCTGAAATCGCCGCCATGAAGCCCGGCGGCATCCTCATCAACGCCGCGCGCGGCACGGTGGTCGATATTGACGCCCTGGCCGAAGCGCTGAAAGCCAAGCAGCTGCTGGGCGCGGCCATCGACGTGTTTCCGGTCGAGCCGCGCACCAACAAGGACGAGTTCCAGTCGCCCCTGCGCGGGCTGGACAACGTGATCCTCACCCCCCACATCGGCGGCTCCACCATGGAGGCGCAGGCCAACATCGGCACCGAGGTGGCAGAAAAGCTGGTGAAGTACAGCGACAACGGCACCAGCACCTCATCGGTCAACTTCCCCGAGGTGGCGCTGCCCGCCCACCCTGGCAAGCACCGCCTGCTGCACATCCACCGCAACGTGCCGGGCGTGCTCTCCGAGATCAATCGCATCTTCTCGGACAACCACATCAACATCGCCGCCCAGTACCTGCAGACCAACGAAAAGATTGGCTATGTGGTGATCGACATCGACGCGGCCTCGTCCCCGCTGGCGCTGGACAAGCTGGCGGGCGTGGCGGGCACCTTGCGCAGCCGGGTGCTGTTCTAAGCCTGCCCCGGGCGGGGGCCACGGTGGCCCAAGGTTAAAATCCGCGCCACCCCAAGGCGCTGTCGCTGCAAATGACTGGAATCGTCCAGCTTTGCGTGGCGGTGTCTTCTCCCCAGCCCCTTCAAGGCCGCCGCCCGTCTGGCGTTGGCCTGGATTTGCGGCCCAGCCTCCATAAGGCCTGTGGCGCGCAAAGAGGGGTGATACACAAGGAATTTCCATGAGCCTCAAATGCGGCATCGTGGGCCTGCCCAATGTGGGCAAGTCCACCCTCTTCAACGCGCTGACCAAGGCCGGCATCGCCGCCGAGAACTACCCGTTCTGCACCATCGAGCCCAACACCGGCGTGGTGGAAGTGCCCGACCCGCGCCTGCAGCAACTGGCCCAGATCATCACCCCCGAGCGCATCGTCCCCGCCATCGTGGAGTTTGTGGACATTGCCGGCCTGGTGGCGGGCGCCAGCAAGGGCGAAGGCCTGGGCAACCAGTTCCTGGCCCACATCCGCGAAACCGACGCCATCGTCAACGTGGTGCGCTGCTTTGAAGACGACAACGTGATCCACGTCGCAGGCCGCGTGGACCCGATTGCCGACATCGAAGTCATCCAGACCGAGTTGTGCCTGGCCGACCTGTCCACCGTGGAAAAGGCGCTGAACCGCTACAGCAAGGCCGCCAAGTCGGGCAACGACAAGGAAGCCGCCAAGATCGTTGCGCTGCTCACGCCCATTCAGGCAGCGCTGGACCAAGGCAAGCCCGCCCGCACCGTGCCCGTAAGCAAGGAAGACGCACCGCTGCTCAAGCCGTTTTGCCTGATCACCGCCAAGCCCGCCATGTTTGTGGGCAACGTGAGCGAAGACGGCTTTGAGAACAACCCGCTGCTCGACCGACTCAAGGAATACGCCGCCGCCCAGAACGCCCCCGTGGTCGCCATCTGCGCCAAGATGGAATCCGAAATGTCGGAAATGAGCGATGAAGACCGCGACATGTTCCTGGCCGAAATGGGCCAGGACGAACCCGGCCTGAACCGCCTGATCCGCGCTGGCTTCAAGCTGCTGGGCCTGCAAACCTACTTCACCGCTGGCGTGAAGGAAGTGCGCGCCTGGACCATCCGCGTGGGTGACACCGCTCCGCAAGCGGCGGGTGTGATCCACGGCGACTTCGAGCGCGGCTTCATCCGCGCCCAGACCATCGCGTTTGAAGACTTCATCCAGTTCAAGGGCGAGCAAGGCGCCAAGGATGCGGGCAAGATGCGCGCCGAAGGCAAGGAATACGTGGTCAAGGATGGCGACGTGTTGAATTTCTTGTTCAACGTGTAAGCGCTGCAAGGTGCGTTAAGCGCCTCTGCTGACCGGCGTTTGAACCCCGCCAAGCACAAAGCCCCGCTGATGCGGGGCTTTGTGCTTGTGGTGGCTGGCTTGGGTGTGTGCAGGCGCGTTTCACACCATCATGGCCTGATGGTGCCCGCAGGGGTATGTCGTCTTTTCTGGCGATGGCAGAGCGTAGGTTTGAGGTAAAAATGGCCTCTAGCGCCTGCAGAATAAGCGCTGGCAGCTATTGAATCGATAGCGAATTGGCGATGCGATGCGATGCGATGCGATGCGATGCGGTGCGATGCGGTGCGGTGCGCCCAGGCCAGCCCTCACGCCTCGATAGCCCCTACAACCCCACCTGCCCCGGCATGAAGTACAGCAGCACGCTGGTCATCACCAGGTAGCGCAGGAACTTGCCCACCGCCATGTACGCCAGGCAGGGCCAAAAGGGCAGTTGAAGCCAGCCTGCCACGGCGCACAACGGGTCGCCCACGCCGGGCAGCCAGCTCAGCAGGCAGGCGCGGGGGCCAAAGCGGCGCAGCCAGTTCAGGGCGTGCACCTCGGTGGCGCTGCCACGGGCCCGGTCCACCGCCTTGTGGGCGCCCAGGCCCATCCACCAGCTCACGGCGCCGCCCAGCGTGTTGCCTACGGTGGCCACGGCAATGGCGGGCCAAAACAGATCGGGGTTGAGCTTGATGAGCCCGAAGACCGCAGGCTCTGACCCCAGCGGCAGCAACGTGGCCGAGATGAACGAGACCACAAACACCGTGCTCAGCCCAAACTGCGGCAGGGCCAGCCATTGCAGCAACTGGTGCATCCATATTTCCATAGGCTGGGAGTGTAGGGGGCTGCTGCGGTGGCGTCCGATGGGAGGTGGGTGGCCATCCGAGGCCCCGTGAAATATTCTGTTGCGTTTTTCATTTGCTGAAATTTTGAGCAGGTACAATCCTGCCTCCTTTTTCAGCATTCGCTGCCAACCCCTCCCGCACACCCTATGCACATCGGCCAGTTTCCTTTGGCGAATCGCCTGTTCGTCGCCCCCATGGCGGGCGTGACGGACCGGCCTTTTCGCCAACTGTGCAAGGCGCTGGGGGCTGGGTATGCAGTGAGTGAAATGGTGACCTCGCGCAAGGACTTGTGGAACAGCCTCAAGACCTCGCGCCGGGCCAACCACGAAGGAGAGCCGGGCCCCATTGCCGTGCAAATTGCCGGTACCGAGGCGCAGATGATGGCCGAGGCGGCGGTCTACAACGTAGAGCGCGGCGCGCAAATCATCGACATCAACATGGGCTGCCCGGCCAAGAAGGTATGCAACAAGTGGGCGGGCTCCGCCCTGATGCAGGACGAGGCGCTGGCCGTGTCCATCGCGCAGGCGGTGGTCGAAGCGTGTGCGCCGTTCAACGTGCCTGTCACGCTGAAGATGCGCACCGGCTGGTGCCAGCAGCACAAAAACGCTGTCTCTCTGGCGCGTCAGTTCGAATCCATTGGCATCCAGATGCTGACGGTGCACGGCCGCACGCGCGAGCAGGGCTACAAAGGCCAGGCCGAGTACGACACCATCGCCGCCGTCAAAGCGGCGGTGAAGGTGCCCGTGGTGGCCAACGGCGACATCACCTCGCCCGAAAAGGCGCGCGATGTGCTGGCCTACACCGGTGCCGACGCCATCATGATCGGCCGCGCCGCCCAGGGGCGGCCCTGGATCTTCCGCGAGATCGCCCACTTTCTGGACACAGGTGAGCACCTGGCGCCACCCCTGGTGGCCGAGGTGCGCCGCCTGCTGCTAGACCATTTGCACGACCATTACAGCCTGTATGGCGAGCTGACCGGCGTGCGCAGCGCCCGCAAGCACATTGCGTGGTACCTGCGCGCCCTGCCGGGCGGCGAAGCCTTCAGGCAGCACATCAACACACTAGAAGACAGCGCCACGCAGTGGCAGGCGGTGGCCGATTTTCTGGAAGCCCTGGGCACCCAGATGGACCGCATGCCCGCCGCCACGGCGGCGCTGATCGACGCAGAAGAACAAGAGGGATTGCCTGCATGAGCAAACAACACATAGAAGAGTGCGTCCGTGAAAGCCTCCAGGGCTACTTCCGCGACCTGGGCGGTGAAACGCCCGACGGCATGTACGACATGCTGGTGCGCGTGGTCGAAAAGCCGCTGCTGGAGGTGGTGATGAGCCACGCCGAAAACAACCAGTCCCGCGCGGCCGAATGGCTGGGCCTGAACCGCAACACCTTGCGCAAGAAGCTGGTGGAGCACAAACTGCTCTGAGCCGCACCGCAGGTGCCCTCAGGGCTGGTTGCTATAGAAAATATAGCTGCCAGCGCTTATTAGATAAGCGCTAGAGCCCGATTTCATTTCAAACTTTACCTCCACCATGGCCATGAACGCACTCCTTTCCGTATCCGACAAGACCGGCATCGTTGACTTTGCCAAAGCCCTGCACGCGCTGGGCATCAAGCTGCTGTCCACCGGCGGCACTGCGCAACTGCTGGCCAAAGAAGGCCTGCCCGTGACCGAGGTGGCCGAAGTCACCCAGTTCCCCGAAATGCTGGATGGCCGCGTGAAGACGCTGCACCCCAAGGTCCACGGCGGCCTGCTGGCCCGCCGCGAGCTGCCTGCCCACATGGCGGCTCTGAAGGAACACGGCATCGACACCATCGACCTGCTGGTGGTCAACCTCTACCCCTTTGAAGCCACCGTGGCCAAGGCAGGTTGCACACTGGCAGACGCCATCGAGAACATCGACATTGGCGGCCCCGCCATGGTGCGCAGCGCCGCCAAAAACTGGGCCGACGTGGGCGTGATCACCGCCGCCGACCAGTACGACGCCGTGCTGGCCGAACTCAAAGCCAACGGCAAGCTGAGCGACAAACTGCGCTTTGCCCTGTCGGTGGCCGCGTTCAACCGCATCGCCCAGTACGACGGCGCCATCAGCGACTACCTCTCCTCCGTCACCTTCGACGAAGCCAAGCTGTCGGAAACCTATGTGCCCGAGCGCAGCCAGTTCCCTGGCCAAAGCAACGGTGCTTTCATCAAGGTGCAAGACCTGCGCTATGGCGAAAACAGCCACCAGCAAGCCGCGCTGTACCGTGACCTGCACCCCGCACCCGGCTCGCTGGTCACCGGCGTGCAGCTGCAGGGCAAAGAACTCAGCTACAACAACATCGCCGACGCCGATGCCGCGTGGGAATGCGTCAAGAGCTTTGACGCCGCTGCCTGCGTCATCGTCAAGCACGCCAACCCCTGCGGCGTGGCCGTGGGCCTGGACGCGCTGGACAGCTACAGCAAAGCCTTCCAGACCGACCCCACCAGCGCCTTCGGCGGCATCATTGCCTTCAACCGTGCCGTGGACGGTGCCGCAGCCGCCCAAGTCAGCAAGCAGTTTGTAGAAGTGCTGATGGCCCCAGACTTCACCCCCGAAGCGCTGGAAATCTTCAAGGCCAAGGCCAATGTGCGCCTGCTCAAGATCGCGCTGCCCGCGCACGGCGGCACCACCCACTGGAGCCGTGGCCGCAACGCCATGGACACCAAGCGCATCGGCTCGGGCCTGCTGCTGCAATCGGCCGACAACCACGAGCTGTCGCTCATCGACCTGAAGGTGGTGACGCACAAGCAGCCGTCGCTGGAAGAAATGTCGGACCTGCTGTTCGCCTGGAAGGTGGCCAAGTACGTCAAGAGCAACGCCATCGTCTTCTGCAAGAACGGCATGACCATGGGCGTGGGCGCCGGCCAGATGAGCCGCCTCGACTCGGCCCGCATCGCCAGCATCAAGGCTGAACACGCCAAGCTGTCGCTGCAAGGCACTGTGGTGGCCAGCGATGCCTTCTTCCCCTTCCGCGACGGCCTCGACGTGGTGGTGGATGCAGGCGCCACCTGCGTCATCCAGCCCGGTGGCTCCATGCGCGACCAGGAAGTGATCGACGCCGCCAACGAACGCGGCGTGGCCATGGTGTTCAGCGGCGTGCGCCACTTCCGCCATTGATTCCGTCATTGATCGGCCATCTGCCCCACATCGCTCAAGGCGCAGACCATGCAGCCAGACGATGACACCCCACCGCCCCGGCCCCGCTGGCTGGGGTGGGCGCTGATCGCCTTCGGGCTGCTGATCACCTTGGGCATGCTCAACCTGGGCGTGCGCATGGTGCTCACGGCCAAGCCCCCGCAGACCGAAGCACCGGGGCACGTAGCACCGCAGCCACCGGCCTCTGCAAACCCTGCAGCCCCTACCGCTCCTGCAGCCGGGGCTTCAGGGGCCGCAGTAGCCCCCAAAACCACCTCACTGGCCGGGCAAGCCTTGGTGGAAGCCAGCGATTGTTTGCGCTGCCACGGCATGGACCGCCGCTACGTCGGCCCATCCTTCCGCCAGATTGCGGCCCGCTACCAAGACCGCTCCGACGCCGCCGCCTATCTGGCCCGGAAGATCCGCGAGGGCAGTGTGGGTGAGTGGGGGCGTACTGTGATGCCTCGGCACCCCCAGGTCAGTGAGGTGCAGGCGCAGGCGATGGCGCTTTGGGTGCTGGGGTTGCCGATTGCGGTGGGTGGGAAGTCGGTCTCTCAGCAGCAGTGATCCGCGCTGGACTTCCCGGGCCGTTGCACATCTAACGGGGTGGGGGATGGACGCGAAGGCTGGAGACGCCGCTATTAGGTGCGCATGACAGAAGCACCCAAACTTTTGTCATCAATCACGCACCTTTCGCAGGATCAACGCTGTGGATCGGCTGAGCGAGAGACTCTGTTCCACCCACCACTCACGGCAGTTGACGCAAGATTTCGGGTGGGATTTGCCCATTTTGGATTCGCAAACTCACGTCTGTATCAGGTGAAAATTTGCCGTCTTTTTCGCGGTAAGCAAAAACCAACCACTCTTCACCAGCCTTTGCTACAAAAGGCCTGATTCCGCAGAATATTTCCATCTCTGTCGGTTCTACTGGCGTCAGCACCGTCGCTTGCTCTGCCTGTTGGTTGGAGCCGTACCAATGCACGGCTTTGAACTGTATCCCCCAGTATTGCCGCGCGTCCTTTGCCGTTTTTGCGTGACTCTTTGGCGGCAGTTTGGCCACTGACTCAACCACACCACGAAAGATGACTGGCTGACCAAATCCAACAGGTTGCACGAATGTTGGGTAACGCTTTAACTTGACTACAAAACTGTCGACTGCGGTTGGCGTTCGACTGCATGAGTGTGCGGGCAATGCCGTCAAGCCAAGTCCTAAACAAGCCGCTACGGCCAAGGTGCGAATCTTGATTTTTATCGACAAGCCAGTCTCGTTCACTTGGTTCTCCTCGCAAGTAAGGTCTATTGATCTTGTGAAAAATGGTACCCCACGGGCAAAGTCCTCCAACCTTGCGTCGGTGGCTGATGTAACACTCTTTTTGAATCCTTGGCCCCTTGGGGGAGTGCGATAGATGGGCACTCATCTTCCATTTCGCAAGCAGTAGCCGGCATCAAATGGGTACGGCACTTTGATAGCTGATCGCCGTTGGGTTTGCTATATGTGTTTTTGATGTGAAATTTCAATAAAAATAGCCTCCAGCGCTTATCAATAAAGCGCTAGAAGCTATGGTTTTAGTAGCGGAATGGCGCTGAATCAAGCACCAAAATTCATCGGCAACCCCACATAGTTCTCTGCCAGCGACCGCGAAGCAGCCTCCGAATTCACCAGGTAATCCAGCTCCGCCTCCTGCATCTTCTGGCCAAACGCGCCGGTCTCTGGGAAGTGGTGCATCAGCGAAGTGAACCACCACGAGAAGCGCTCGGCGCGCCACACCCGGCGCAAGCAGCGGTCAGAGTAGGTGTCGATGCCTGCGCGGGATTTGTCGTTGTAGAAGTCGGCCAGCGCATTCCACAAATAGCCCACGTCGCTGGCGGCCAGGTTCAGACCCTTGGCGCCGGTGGGGGGCACGATGTGGGCGGCGTCGCCCGCAAGGAACAGGCTGCCAAAGCGCATGGGCTCGGCCACAAAGCTGCGCAGGGGGGCGATGCTCTTTTCGAGCGAGGGGCCGGTGGTCAGGTTCTCGCGGGCTTCGGGGTCCAGGCGGTTGCGCATCTCGGCCCAGAAGGCGTCGTCGCTCCAGTTCTCGACCTTGTCGGTCAGCGGCACTTGCAGGTAGTAGCGGCTGCGGGTGTTGCTGCGCATGCTGCACAGCGCAAAGCCCCGGTCGGTGTGGGCGTAGATCAGCTCGTGCGCCACGGGCTTCACATCGGCCAGCAGGCCCAGCCAACCAAAGGGGTACACGCGCTCGTAGGTGCGGATGGCGTCCTCGGGCACGCTGGCGCGGCACACGCCGTGGTAGCCGTCGCAGCCTGCGATGAAGTCGCAAGTGAGGGTGTGGGTCTGGCCGTCTTTTTCGTAAGTGACACGCGGCGTGGCTCCGTCAAAGTCGTGCACTTTTACGTTGGCGGCTTCGTACACGGTGGTCAGCCCTGCGGCGGCGCGGGCGTCCATCAGGTCTTGCGTCACTTCGGTCTGGCCGTAGACCGTGACGCGGCTGCCGCCCGTCAACTGGTGCATGTTGATGCGGTGGCGCTTGCCCTTGAACAGCAGCTCAAAGCCATCGTGCGGCAGGCCTTCGGCATGGGCGCGGGCGCTCACGCCTGCTTGGTCCAGCAGGTCCATGGCCACTTGCTCCAGCACCCCGGCGCGGATGCGGCTGAGCACGTAGGCGGGGCTGCGCTGCTCGATGATGACGGCGTCGATGCCGGACTTGTGCAGCAATTGGCCGAGCAGCAAGCCCGCAGGGCCTGCACCGATGATGGCAACTTGGGTTCGCATGTCTCTGTACCTCGTTGTAGGTGGTGAAAGATCGTTGAAAACAACGGGGTTGAGCGTAGGCGCCAAGGGGCGCTGCGACCAGTGGCTGGGCTGGATAGCGTGCGATGATTGCGCGCCGTGTGCGATCATCGCGCAGTAATTGACGCGCGTCATGACGCCCGTTGCGCGCCACTCCGGTGCCTTGCGGTGCGCTGCCGGGTGCTGGCGCGGTGGTATGAGCCGTCGCAGGAGTTTGTTTTATGGCCACTTTTCCCATCGCCAAGTCCGATCTCATCGAGGGCATGGCCAAAGGCATGGCGGTGCTGGAGAGCTTTGACACCGAGCGCCAGCGGCTCAATGCCACGCTGGCCGCGCAGCGCACGGGGCTGACGCGGGCGGCGGCGCGCAGGCACCTGCTGACGCTGGCGCACCTGGGCTACCTGGAGACGGACGGTAGCTACTTCTGGCTGGCACCCAAGGTGTTGCGCTTCTCAGGCAGCTACCTCGCGTCAGCCCGGTTGCCCCGCGTGCTGCAGCCCACGCTCAACCGGCTGGCGGCGCAAACGCAGCAGTCGTTCTCTGCCGTGGTGCTCGATAGCGATGAGGTGGTGATCGTGGCGCGCAGCGGGGTGTATGGCGCGCCATCGCGCACTATGGCCTATGGCCTGCATTTGGGGGCGCGGTTGCCTGCGCACCCCACATCGACTGGGCGGGTGCTGCTGGCCGCGCTGCCTGCGGCGGAGTTCACGCAGTGGCTCAAGGGCTGCACGCTGCAGCGGCTCACGCCCCACACCCTCACGCAAGTGGGCGCCCTGCGCAAGGTGGTGGCCCAGGCGCGGCGCGACGATTTTTGCCTGGCCGTGGAAGAGCATGAGCTGGGTGTGCACGCCCTGGCAGTGCCACTGCGCAATCTGCAAGGGCTGACAGTGGCGGCGCTCAATGTGGTGGCGTCACCCCAGCAAATGCAGGGGCAAACCCTGCAGCGCGACATGCTGCCGCTGCTGCAGGAGGCCGCGCGCGAGCTGCGGGGGTTGCTGTAGAGGCTGCGCGCAGGCCACGCTGGGTGGTGTGGTGGTGCGGCCTGCGGCTGCGCGGCGTCAGGCTGCGACGATGCGGCCCACACCCGCTGCACCCGCCACCACCTTGAGCGATTTGTCCGTGCTGGCTGTGTAGCTGCGGCTGGTGATGGTGCTCACATACACCCAGTCGGCCCGGCATTCGGTGGCTGTGGCGGTGACCACCATGTAGCCACGGCGCGAGGTGTCGCAGTATTGCAGTGGGCCAATCAGCTGCTCGAGCGCGCCTGCCAGCGTGGCGGGCTTTTCATTGGGCAGGTATTCCTCAAACCCGGGCGAGGTGACGGACGAGGTGGCGAACTCCACGCCCACGGCCTTGCCGTTCATGTCCAGCAGCTCGTTGGCCCAGGCGTTGTGCGTGTCGCCCGCCAGCACCACCAGGTTTTTGCCCAGGCTGCGCGAGGTGGCCAGCACGGTTTCGCGTGCGGCCTGGTAGCCGTCCCAGGCGTCCAGGTTGTAGGGAATGGAGGGCTGCGCCAGGATGGCCTGCTCTGCGGGCGTGAGGCTGCTGGGGTTGCTCTGCGCACGCGCCACCAGGGCGGCGTACTGGCTGACGCTCACGCCTGCGCCGGGCTGCAGGGTTTCCATGAGGATGGGCGCAGGGATGTTCATGCGCCCCATCAGCACCTGCTGGCCCAGCACCTGCCAGGTGGCGGTGGATGCGGCCATTTGCTGCTGCAGCCATTGCGTTTGGGTGGTGCCCATCAGCTGGCGGCTGGGGTTGCCCACCGCTGCCGTAAAGCCTGCCGCATCGAAGCCGCTGGCGGTGAAGAACTTGCTGTAGCTCAGTTGCTCGTCGCGGGCGATCACGCGCGTGTCGAGCATGTGCAGGGCCACCAGGTTGCCAAAGGCAAAGCTGCGGTAGATCAGCTCAGGCTGCGCGTTGCGGGTGGGCATCCACTCGTGGTAGGCCTGCATGGCGGCGGCTTTGCGAACGCTGAAGCTGCCTTCGGTGGCGCTTTGGTGGTTCTCGGCCCCGTCGCGCCAGGTGTCGTTGGTGACTTCGTGGTCGTCCCACACGGCAATCATGGGGGCAGCGGCGTGCAGGGCCTGCAGGTCGGCATCGGTCTTGTACTGGGCGTGGCGCTGGCGATAGTCGGCCAGGCTCACGATTTCATTGGCGGGTGCGGACAGGCGGCCCATGGCGCTGGCGTTGGCCGAGGCGTAGCCCCCCTGGCCGTATTCGTAGATGTAGTCGCCCAGGTGCACCGTGGCGTCCAGGTCGTTGCGCTTGGCCGCGTCGGCGTACACGTTGAAGTAGCCCGCGGGGTAGTTGGCGCACGAGAACACCGCCAGCTTGACCTGCGCCACGCTGCCCGTGGGCAGGGTGCGGGTGCGGCCGGTGGTGGATGTGGCTGCATAGGCCTTGAAGCGGAAGTGGTACGCAGTGGCGGCCTTCAAGCCGGTGGCATCGACCTTGACGGTGAAGTCCTTGCTGGCGAGTGCCGTGGTCTGGCCCTGCGCTACGAGGGTGGTGAAGGTGCTGTCGGTGGCGACTTCCCAATCGACGGGGATGTCGCTGGTGTGGCCTGTGGGCGGCGTCACGCGCGTCCACAGCATCACGCGGTCTGCCAGCGGGTCGCCACTGGCAATGCCGTGGGCAAACTGCACAGCGGGTACATCGTCGCTGCCACCGCAGGCGGCCAGGGGCAGGGTGCCCAGGGCGGCGGCGGCCAGGCCCATCTGGCGCACAAAGTGGCGGCGGCTGGGGTGGGCTTCAGCGGCGTCGCGGATGGGGTGGGGGGATGAGAGGAGTTTGTCGGTCATGGCGCAGGCCGGTGGGGTAAAGCCCCCGAGACTGCCTGCGCCGCATGACGATGGTGTGAACCGGGCAGAGGTGCTGTCGTCTCTGCTACAGGTTGAAAGAAAATGGGGCTCTAGCGCTTACCAAATAAGCGCTAGCAGCTATTCTTTTTATAGTGTTTTGAACACTTCGCGCGCGGCTGCCACGGTGGCGGCGATGTCGTCGGCCGTGTGGGCGCCGCTGACAAAGCCCGCCTCGTACAGTGCGGGGGCGATGTACACGCCGCGATCCAGCAGCCCGTGGAACAGCTGGTTGAAGCGGGCGCTGTCGGTCTTGAGCACGGCAGGGTAGTTCTGGGGCAGCTCGGGCAGCAGGAAGAAGCCGAACATGCCGCCTTCGCAGTCGGCGCTGAAGGGCACGCCTTCTTCCTTGGCGGCCTGGGCCAGCCCATCGACCAGCGAGCGGGTGGAGGCCGACAGTGCATCGAAGAAGCCGGGCTTCTTGATCTCGCGCAGCGTGGTCAGCCCGCAGGCCGTGGCCACCGGGTTGCCCGACAAGGTGCCTGCCTGGTACACGCCGCCCAGCGGGGCCAGGTGTTCCATGATGGCGCGTGGGCCGCCGAAGGCCGCCAGCGGCATGCCGCCGCCAATGACCTTGCCCAGCACGGTGATGTCCGGCTTGAAGCCGGGGATGCTCTTGGCATACACGCTTTGCGCGCTGCCCAGGGCCACGCGCAAGCCGGTCATCACTTCATCGAGCACCAGCAGCGCGCCGTGTTCGGTGCACAGCTCGCGGCAGCGCTGCATGAAGGGCACGCTGGCGCGCACAAAGTTCATGTTGCCCGCGATAGGCTCGATCATCACGCAGGCCAATTCTTTGCCGTGCAGGGCAAAGGCTTCTTCGAGCTGGGCGACGTTGTTGTATTCGAGCACCAGGGTGTGCTGCACCACTTCAGGCGGCACGCCCGCGCTGGTGGCGTTGCCAAAGGTGGCCAGGCCCGAGCCGGCCTTGACCAGCAGCGAGTCGGCATGGCCGTGGTAGCAGCCCTCGAACTTGATGAACTTGCTGCGACCCGTGGCGCCGCGTGCGAGGCGAATGGCACTCATGCCCGCTTCGGTGCCCGAGCTGACGAGGCGGATCATCTCCATCGATGGCACCAGGCCCAGGATTTCTTCGGCCAGCTCCACTTCGCGCTCGGTGGGGGCGCCGAAGCTGAAGCCTTCGAGCGCCGCCTTTTGCACGGCTTCGAGCACGGCGGGGTGGCCGTGGCCCAGGATCATGGGGCCCCAGGAGCCGATGTAGTCGATAAAGCGCTGGTCGTTGGCGTCCCAGAAGTAAGCGCCTTGCGCACGTTTGACGAAACGTGGCGTGCCGCCCACGGCCTTGAAGGCCCGCACGGGAGAGTTCACGCCGCCGGGGATCAGCGCCTTGGCGCGTTCAAACAGAGGAATATTGAGATCAGTGCTTGGTGTCATGGGGGGGCATTACAAAGCCTTCGATGGCTTGTGTTTCGTCAAGGGAATCTGCTTCGCTGTCTTCTGACTCGTCGTCATCGGGCTGGGCCCAGAACATGCGGTCGGGAATGATGTGGCCCATGCCGGGTCGAAAGCCGGCGTCCAGGCAGCGGTCCAGGTAGTTCAGGGCTTCGCTGGTGGCCTCGCCCAGGTCGTTGCCGCTGCCCACTAGCGCCGTGAGCGCTGCCGACAATGTGTCGCCCGCGCCCGAGAAGGTGGCGTCGAACAGCTCGAACTTGCCGCTGCCCAACACCGTCTGGGGGGACGCGAGAACGTTCTCGACAAACTGCTCGGGCAGCGGAATGCCGGTGACCAGGGTGTAGGGCACGCCCATCTCGGAAGCGGCCCGGGCAATGTCGCGGGCGGTGGGGCTGCGGTCGCTGCTCCAGTCAGGCAACAGCCAGCGCCACAGCGTGCTGTGGTTTCCAACCAACACTGAAGTTTGCGGTAACAGCAGTTCGCGAAAGGCGTCCAGGTACTCGTCGATCAGCTCTTCACGCCACCACGATAGGTTGGGCATGTAGGCGATGACGGGCACCTCGTCGTAGTCGGTGGTGATCTCGGCAATGGCGCTGATGTTCTCGGGGCTGCCCACAAAACCGACCTTGATGGCCTGCACGGGCAGGTCTTCCAGCACGGCTCGGGCCTGCTCGGCCACGGCCTCGTCTTCCAAGCAGAAGTGCTCGAAGATCTGCGCGGTGTCACGTGCGTAAGCGCCCGTGACCACGGCGATGGCGTGACCGCCCACGGAAGAAATGGTGGCAATGTCGCCCGTCAGGCCGCCTGCGCCGCTGGGGTCGCTGGCATTGAAGACCAAAATGCAAGCCGGGCTGGATTCGTCCGATGCGTCGTCACTGTCCAGGTCATCGGGCGCGGGGGGGAGGGGGGTGTGAGTTGTCATGATCCAGTTCCTGCATCAATGGTGGCATAGAAGCAGCAGCCCGCAGAGATGACTAGATACAATCGTTGCATTCTATGTGAAGGCCCATTAAGCTGTGATCGACTCTAAGACGTGGATGTGTTTGATCTGTGGTTGGATCTATGACGAGGCGGCTGGTTCGCCCGAACATGGCATCGCACCCAACACGCCTTGGGACCAGGTCCCCATGAACTGGACTTGTCCAGAATGCGGAGCCCGCAAAGAAGATTTTGAGATGGTGCAGATTTGAAGCGCGGCTCCTGCTGCGGTGTTTATTTTTTCCATCGGGAGCAGTAACAATTGACTACAACAGGCGCATCTTTCAAGGTGCTCGTGGTGGATGACAGCAACACCATCCGTCGAAGCGCCGAGATTTTTCTCAAGCAGGGGGGGCACGAAGTCTTGTTGGCTGACGACGGCTTCGATGCTTTGGCCAAGGTGAATGACTATCAGCCTCAGCTGATTTTCTGTGACATCCTCATGCCGAAGTTAGACGGGTATCAAACTTGCGCGATCATCAAGCGCAATGCCCGTTTTGCAGACACCCCGGTGGTGATGCTTTCCTCCAAAGATGGCGTGTTCGACAAGGCCCGTGGCCGCATGGTCGGCTGCCAGGAATACCTCACCAAACCCTTTACCAAAGACCAGTTGCTGCAGGCTGTGCAGCAATTTGGTAATTCCCAACTAGGAGCGATGTAATGCCCATCCAGAAAGTGCTGGTCGTCGACGACTCGAAGACCGAGTTGATGTTTTTGACAGACCTGCTGCAGAAAAAAGGCATGCAAGTGCGCACGGCAGAAAACGCCGAAGAAGCTTTTCGTCGTCTGGCTGAAGAGAAGCCAGACCTGATCTTGATGGACGTTGTCATGCCCGGTCAAAACGGCTTTCAGCTGACCCGTGCCATCAGCCGCGACCCGCTGTATGCCGATGTGCCCATCATCATGTGCACCAGCAAAAACCAGGAAACAGACCGCGTCTGGGGGATGCGCCAAGGTGCCCGTGGCTACATCACCAAGCCGGTGGACCCGGCTGAGCTGCAGTCCAAAATTGACGCGCTGAACTGAGGCAGCGGCGCGTTCATGGCCAATCGCGAAGCCCTCCGGGAGCTCCAGGTACGTCTTGCCGGCCGTTTGCAGGCCGCGAGGGTTGAGGGCTTGTCCGTGTCATCCTGGCTGGCAGTCGAATCTGCTGGCCAGTCTTATTTGTTGCCTTTGGCGCAGTCGGGCGAAATTTTCCCCTGGGTTGCTGTGCAGCCTGTGCCCTACACCCAGGCGTGGTTCCTGGGGGTTGCCAATTTGCGCGGTGGCTTGGTGGGGGTGGTCGATCTGGCCGGCCTGCTGGGCTCGTCCGTGCAGCGGACCGATCAAATGCTGTCGGAGTCCAGTTTGCTGGCGTTCAACGCCGCATTGGATGTCAATGCGGCGCTGCTGGTGGACCGCTTGGCTGGCTTGCGCGGCACGGATGCCTTTGTTTCATCCGAGGCACCTCCTGAAGACGCTCCTGCCTTTTTCGGCACTGTCTATGTCGACGCGGGTGGCGTTCGCTGGCAAGAGCTGAATCTCCAAATCCTGTCCCAACATCCCGCATTCCTAAGCATCAGTGCTTGAGTTTTTCTGTAAGGCTGCACCATGTCCGTCGTCAATCAATTTGGAAAACTGTTCAATCGGAAGCCTGCACCGCAAGATGCAGAGCCTGGCGCTGACGGCAACAACGATTTGCTGTCTGCTGGTGGCCCCGATGGGAGCACGTCGCGTGATCCCTACCAGGTGGATGCCATGAACAGTGTCCAGGGCGAAAACGATTCCTACTCTCCCGATCCTGATGCGGGAGACGCCTTGGGCGTTGACGCGGAGCAGATTACCTTGCCCGTGCTGGGCAGTGCGACGGCGGCTGCGCACCAGCGCCGCCTGCTGGCATTGCTGGCCGTGGGCGTGGTGGCCCTTGGCTTGATTGCCGCATGGGTGCTGCGCCAAGCCGACCAGTCTGCGCAGCAACTGGCTGCGACCGGCCAGTCCTTGATGCAGTCGCAGCGTTTGGCTAAATCGGTTTCGCAGGCGCTGGTGGGTAGTCCCCAGGCGTTTCCGGACGTGGTGGAAAGCTCGGGCGTGTTGGCCCGTAACATCCGCGCTTTGACCGGTGGTGATGGCGAGTTGGGCGTGCCTGCTCTGGGCGAGCCCTACAAGCCGGAACTGGACGCTGTGAACCCCATGATGGAGCGCGCTGAGCGCAATGCTGGCGTGGTGATGGGCCAGCAAAAGATCCTGACCCAGGTGGGTGACGCTCTGCGCACCATCAACCGCCAGTCGTCTGACCTGCTGGAAATCGCTGAAACAGTGTCTTCCTTGAAACTGCAGCAAAACGCTCCCGCCTCTGAAATCTCTGCAGCCGGCCAGCTGGTGATGTTGACCCAGCGTATTGGTAAGTCCGCCAACGAATTCCAGACCATGGAAGGTGTGAGTCCTGAGGCCGTGTTCTTGCTGGGCAAGGACTTGAACTCGTTCAAAGAAATCGCACAAGGCATGTTGGACGGTAGCCCTGAACTGCGTTTGGCTGCCACCAAGGACGCTCAGACCCGCGAGCAATTGGACGGGCTGGTGAAGCTGTACGAACAGACGCGCACACAAGCCAGCGCGATTCTGGGCAACCTGCAAGGTCTGGTGTCTGCGCGTGAAGCCCAGTCCGCCATCATTGCAGACAGCGAACCATTGCGTCGCCAACTGGAAACGCTGCAAAGCAAGCTGTCTGCCCAAACCGGTGTGGGCGCCGGCCAATTGGCTGCTCTGGTGTTGGCCAGCGCGTTCTTGCTGGTTTGCGGTTTCTTGCTCTCGCGTGTTCAGCTGCTGGACAGCCGTAACCGCCAACGCACTGCGGAAGTTCAACAAAAGGACGCCAAGCGCCAAGAACAGGAAGCCAAGCGCGTCAATGACGCCAACCAGGCCGCCATTTTGCGTTTGATGAACGAACTGCAATCGGTTGCTGAAGGCGACTTGACCCAGGAAGCCACGGTGACGGAAGACATCACCGGCGCTATTGCTGACTCGGTGAATTACACGGTGGAAGAATTGCGCCAACTGGTGGGCAGCGTGCAGAACACGGCGACCCGAGTGGCCCAGACGACTGCCCAGGTGGACAGCACGTCGACCGAGCTGCTGGCTGCCTCTACCGAGCAGCTGCGCGAAATTCGTGAAACCGGCCGCTCTGTTCTGGACATGGCGACCCGCATTAACGAAGTGTCCACCCAAGCCCAAGAGTCTGCTACGGTGGCCCGTCAATCGCTGCAAGCCGCTGACTCCGGTCTGCAGGCCGTGCAAAACGCCATCGGTGGTATGAACTCCATCCGTGACCAGATTCAGGACACCTCCAAGCGTATCAAGCGCCTGGGTGAGTCCTCGCAAGAGATTGGTGAAATCACTGAACTGATTTCTGATATTACCGAACAGACCAACGTGCTGGCGCTGAACGCAGCTATTCAGGCCGCATCTGCTGGTGAAGCCGGTCGCGGCTTCTCTGTGGTGGCGGAAGAAGTGCAGCGTCTGGCGGAACGTTCCGCAGATGCGACGCGCCAGATTTCTGCGCTGGTGAAGGCCATTCAGACCGACACCCAAGACGCTGTGGCCGCTATGGAGCGTTCCACGCAGGGGGTGGTGGAAGGTGCGCGTCTGTCTGACTCTGCCGGTACCGCGCTGTCCGAAATTGACCGCGTGTCGCGCCGTCTGGCTGAACTGATTGAGCTGATCTCGTCTTCGACATCACGTGAAGCCGTTTTGGCTAACGAAGTGGCTGACAACATCCAGCACATTTTTGCGGTGACCGAGCAAACTGGTGAAGGTACCCGTACCACGGCACAACAGGTTCGTGAGCTCTCGCACATGGCCGAAGAACTGCGCCAATCGGTGGCACGTTTCAAGATCGCCTGACGCTAGTCATCAACCAGCTGGCTCTTTGCAGCCGGGGACGAATCCATGTCATCTATTGATGTCAATAATGCACCGGCCGCAGAGTGGACCCACGGAGATCAAGATCTCGGGCCACTGGCTTGGGTGCTTGACGAACTGCGCAAATCCCTCGGCGGGGCCGTCAAATCGATGCGCCGCTTTGTGCGCGATGCTGAACAAGCCCAGGAATCAGATCTGGCTTCTCTGGACGCTGGTTCTTTGCGCATTGCAAGGCAACAACTGCACCAAGCCAGTGGAGCCTTGGAAATGGTGGGCATGGGCCCTACGGCCTTGGTTTTGCGAGCCATGGAATCCGCTGTTCAGAAGTTTGTACAGCGCCCTGAACTGTGCACCGACGAGGCTGCTGCTGCCATTGAGCGGGCCAGCTTCGCGTTGATTGAGTATCTGGAAAGCGTCCTCGCTGGCAAGCCTGCTTCACCCGTTGCTCTGTTCCCTCAATACCGCGATGTCCAGGCTCTGGCTGGCGCGGACCGTGTGCATCCGGCCGATCTGTGGCCGGTGGAGCGGCGCTTCAGGGAGCCTGATCTGACGGTGACAGCCACTCCGTTGCTGTACGGCGCAGACGCGCGTGCGCGTCTGGATGCGGCGGTTCTGAAAATTGTGAAAACGGGCGATCTCAAGGCCGCCCGCAGCATGCGTGATACCTGCCTGGGGTTCGTGGCAGCACAACAGGATCGCCAAGCCCGCGCGTTCTGGAAGATCTGCGCAGGCTTCTTCGAAGCCTTCACGGAAGGGCTGTTGCCGCCGGACGTGTACGTCAAGCGCGTTGCATCGCGCGTGCTCATGCAGTACGCCACGCTGGCCAAGGGTGATACCACCATTGCAGACCGGTTGGTCCAGGACTTGCTGTTCTTTTGCTCGCAAGCCAAGCAATCTGAAAGCGCACAAACGCCTGCACTGCAAGCTGTTCGGCACGCGTTCGCGCTCGACCGCTTCAAGCCCGTTGACTATGAAACCGTGCGGTTTGGTCGCTTTGACCCCGCCTTGTTGGCCCAGGCGCGCAAGCGCATTGCTGCCGCTACGGAGACTTGGTCTGCCTTGGCTGGGGGGGACCGCAACAAGGTCAAGCCCGCCGCAGACCAGTTCAGTTTGGTCTGTGACTCGTTGCGCAAACTCAACCCCGGCAGCGAAAGCTTGGCAGTTGCCTTGACGCAAACGATGGAGTCCATCACCCGCACGGGTGAGCCTCCTTCTGCGGCCCTGGCAATGGAGGTGGCCACCTCGGTGTTGTACCTGCAGGCCGCTTTTGAAGAACTGGACGCTGCCGACGAACAGATGGTGCAGCGCGCCGAGCGCCTGGCTGAACGCTTGGCCGCAGTGGGCGCCGGTGCCGAGCCAGAACCTCTGGAACTCTGGATGGAAGAGCTGTACCGCCGTGTCAGCGACAACCAGACCATGGGCAGTGTGGTGGACGAGTTGCGTGCCACCTTGGCCGAGGCCGAGAAGGCCATGGACCTCTTTTTCCGCAGCCCACAAGATACTTCTTTGCTGGCCGCCGTGCCGGGCTTTATGGCTCAGATGCGCGGCGTGCTCTCGGTGCTGGGCTTGGACCAAGCTTCGTTGGCGGTGGTGCGCATGCGCGACACCGTTGAGCGTTTGCTGATCAACGAGATACCCGAAGACGAAAAGCCCGGCGCCTTTGAAAAGCTGGGCAGTAGCCTGGGGGCCCTGGGCTTCCTGATCGACATGCTCAGCTACCAGCGCGCCATGGCACGCAAGCTGTTCGTTTACGACGAGGAGTTGGGCGAGCTACGCATTCTCACGGGCAAGGTGCGTGGTCGCGCCTCGGATGCGCGCGAAGAAACACCAGCCAAGCTGGAAGAACGCGCACCGCTGCCGTTGCCAGACGTCATTCCGCGCTTCCAAGTGGAAGAGCCCGATGGCGTACCGACCGATTTCTCGCCTTTCCCTGGCGCGATGGACGAGGCCCCGGTGCTGGAAGCCCCGGTGGAGGCACCGCTGGCCCCCGAGATTTCTTTCGACACAGCCCCCGTGCCTGTGGCCGCTCCGGTTGCACAGCCTGCGCCTGTGGTTCTGGCAGTCAAAGAGCCTTTGGCTGTTGAGGATGAACTGCTGGAAGTCTTCCTGGAGGAAGCCCGTGAAGTCGTTGTCAACGGAACGACGGCGATTGCTGCACTGAACGACGAACCCGGCAACCTGAGCGAACAAACCACGTTGCGTCGCGCGTTTCACACCCTCAAGGGCAGCTCGCGCATGGTGGGGTTGAATGATTTCGGTGAAGCGGCCTGGTCGATGGAGCAATTGCTCAACGCCTGGTTGGCCGAGCAAAAGCCGATGCAACCTGTCTTGCTGCAGTTGTCATCCGACGCGCTGCAGGCCTTTGACCGCTGGGCCAGCGACATTGCGACAGGTGCGACAACGCCGTGGCAGTCGGATGCGTTCCGCCGCTCTGCCGATGCCATGCGTCTTGAAGGCGCGGTGGTGCCTCTCGCACTGCCTGGCGAGGCTGGCGCTGTTGAGCAAGCCTTGCCCGAGGCTGTCGCGGCGGAGTCCATTCAGGATATCGTGCCTTCAGTGCCTGAAGTGGTGGAGGCGGCGCTGCCAATCCAAGACTTCCAGTCGACCGAGATTGCTGCGGATGGCTTGCTGCTGAGCGAAAGCAACGAAGTCTTGTTGCCAGAGCCTGTGACGGCCACTGAGGCAGAAGAAATCGACTTTTCTGCGTTCACTTCCGCACTCTCTGAATCTGAACAGCCAGCCCCAACACCTCCAGCCGAGGTTGTCTCTGCCCCTGCGGTGGCTGCAGAAGCTGCCAACGATGGCCTTCTGGATTTGTCGTTGCCAGACCTTGGCTTGATGGACGCCTCGGCTGCCCCTGCGGTGGCAGAGGATCCTGCGCTTCCAGAGTTGGAGGCAGTGGTTGCTGAAACCTTGCCGGTGGCCGAGGACGCGCTCCCAGCGCTGGACATTGAGTTGGTCGAAGCTGCTTCTGAACCCGCAGTGGACGTGTTGTCTGTCGAAGAGACACCGTTGGATCTTTCGGTTCCGGACATCGCGGAAGAACCTTTGGTGGTGCAGGACCTGCCTGTTGCCGAAGTAGCAGAGCCTGCCGCGGTGGTGCCAGACGAGGCCAGCGACGCAGATCTGGCCATGGAAGATGTGGCCCGTGAAGAAGCGGTCAAAGTCATTGAGACCTTGCGCATCGGCTTGCCGCTGTACAACGTGTACCTCAACGAGGCCGATGAGTGGTCGCGCCGTTTGGTTACCAGCCTGCAGGAATGGGCGCTCGAACTCCACGAGCCAGTGCCTGACACCGCTGTAGCCTTGGCGCATTCGCTGGCTGGCAGTTCGGCCACGGTGGGCTTTACGGCGTTGTCCGATATGGCGCGGGTGCTGGAACATGCGCTGCAGCATGTGCAGTTGCAGTCCCGTGGTACCGAGGAGCAAGCCGCTGTGTTCATGGCGGCTGCTGAAGACATTCGCCGCTTGCTGCACCAGTTTGCTGCAGGCTTCCTCAAAGAGCCCAGTGCCGAGGTGGTCGAGGCCTTGCGCCAGATCCTGCAGACGGAGATCAACAACACCTTGTCACCCCCTGATGATGATCTGGAAGACATGCACACACAGCTGCATGCAGAGCCAGAGTCTGCAGAGGCTGAGGCTGAGGCTGCGTTGGACGATGTCGTGCCAGCGCCAGAAATGGTAGAAGAGCCGGTCTCCGAAGTGCCGATCGTCCAAGAGCCAGTGGCGCCCGTGTTGGCGCCTCGCCCGGTGGCACCCGCACTGTCGGTGGTCAAGCGCGATGCCACGCCTGTGTTGATCAGTACCGACGTGGACGACGACATTGATGTGGTCGACGTCATTGATCCTGACCTGTTCCCGATCTTCGAGGAAGAAGCCGCCGAACTGCTGCCCCAATTGGGTGGTGCCCTGCGTCAGTGGGCTGCTCGGCCTGACAATCTCAGCGCGCGCAGTGAAGTGTTGCGTGCCTTGCACACGCTCAAGGGCAGCTCCCGCTTGGCCGGGGCAATGCGTCTGGGTGAAATGGCCCACCGCCTGGAGTCGGCGATTGAGCAGATCGACGTGGAAACGGTCACTGCCGACCAAGTCGAGCCGTTGCAAGCCAGTTTTGACGGGCTGGAAGCCAACTTCAACGCCTTGAGTGCCAATGGCGGTCAAGTGCCAGAAACTGAGGCAGAGCAACCGGTATCGGACACAGCCGCGACCCACGCTGCACAGTTGGCTGCGGTGCCTACTGCCGCGAGCGAAGCGATGCCTTCCACGCCTGCGGTGCGCCTGCCTGGTCCGTCGCAGTTGGCGCCCTTGCGTGTGGCGGCCAACCAGTCGGTGCGCGTGCGTGCGCAGTTGCTGGACCGCTTGGTTAACCAGGCGGGTGAGGTGATGATCAGCCGCTCGCGCCTGGATGTGCGCTTGGGCCAGTTCCGCAGTTCGCTCACCGATCTGTCAGGCAACCTGGACCGCTTGCGCCAACAGCTGCGCGACATCGAGGTGCAGGCCGAGTCGCAGATGCAGTCGCGCATGGCGCTGGCCAAAGACTCTGCAGCAGGGTTTGATCCGCTGGAGTTCGACCGCTTCACGCGGGTGCAGGAATTGACGCGCATGATGGCCGAGTCGGTGAACGACGTGGCTACGGTGCAGCGCAATTTGCAACGCGCCATGGAAGGTGCCGAAGACGACCTGATCGCTCAGGGCCGCCAAGCGCGTGAGTTGCAGCGTGACCTGCTGCGCACCCGCATGGTGGAGTTTGAAGGCATCGCCGAGCGTCTGTACGCTGTGGTTCGCCAAGCCTCCAAGGAAACCAGCAAGCAGATCAAGTTGGACATCACCGGCGGCTCCATTGAAATGGACCGTGGCGTGTTGGACC
This sequence comes from Acidovorax sp. 106, assembly GCF_003663825.1. Classification (NCBI taxonomy): domain Bacteria; kingdom Pseudomonadati; phylum Pseudomonadota; class Betaproteobacteria; order Burkholderiales; family Comamonadaceae; genus Acidovorax; species Acidovorax sp. 106. Next base: position 2,825,961 of record NZ_RCCC01000001.1, read on the forward strand.
GCATGACACCCGCCTTCGAGCACTTGTTGCGCAACTGCGTAGCCCACGGGATTGAAGAGCCCGAAGCCCGCTTGGCTGCGGGCAAGCCGGCCACCGGGACGATCACGGTGGATCTGCGCCACGAAGGCAATGACGTGTCGGTGGAGTTTCGCGATGACGGTGCCGGTCTGAACTTGCCTCGTATCCGCGAGAAGGCTTTGGCCCAAGGGCTGATGGAGTCCGGGGACGAACTGAGTGACGAAGTCGCCGCCAACCTGATTTTCATGCCGGGCTTCAGTACGGCCACCGAAGTGACGGGCTTGTCCGGTCGCGGGATTGGCATGGACGTGGTGCGTGCGGAAATCAACGCCTTGGGCGGCCGTATCGAAACGTCCACCCAGGCAGGCCAAGGGGCTGCGTTCCGTATGGTGCTGCCCCTGACCACTGCGGTGACGCAGGTGGTGATGCTGCGCGCGGGAGATCTGGCCGTAGGCGTGCCTGCCAACTTGGTCGAGATTGTGCGCCGCACGTCAGCCCAGGATCTCGAAGAAGCCTACCGCAGCGGCTACTTTGACGATGGCCTGGAGCGTGTGCCTTTCTTCTGGTCGGGTGCACTGCTTCAGTCTTCTGCTCGCAGCAATGAGCCCGCAGGCAAGACCCGCCCGGTGGTGGTGTTCCGAAGCGCTTCGCAACGCATCGCCATGCACGTGGACGAAGTGCTGGGCAACCAGGAAGTGGTGGTGAAGAACCTGGGGCCACAGCTGTCGCGTCTGCCAGGCTTGGCGGGTATGTCGGTGCTGGCGTCGGGTGCGGTGGTCTTGATCTACAACCCAGTGGCGTTGTCCACGGTGTATGGCGATCAGGTGCGTGCGGCCAGTGCAGGGGTGTCCATGCTGGTGGAGACCGACAGCCCCGGTGCACCGAAGGCACCCACCTCGTCGATGATGGCCGGGCCGAGCCAGGTGCCGTTGATTCTGGTGGTGGACGATTCCATCACGGTGCGCCGTGTGACGCAGCGTTTGCTGCAGCGCGAAGGCTACCGTGTGTCGTTGGCAGCCGATGGCCTGCAGGCGCTGGAACGCTTGCAAGAAGAACGTCCCACTGTGGTTCTCTCCGACATCGAAATGCCCCGCATGGATGGCTTCGACCTGGCCCGCAACATCCGCGCCGACAGCGCGCTGCGTGACCTGCCGATCATCATGATCACCTCGCGGATCGCTGAAAAGCACCGCGAGCATGCGATGGAACTGGGTGTGAACCACTACCTGGGCAAGCCTTACTCGGACGAGGAACTGCTGAGCTTGATTCAGCACTACGCGCGCCTTGCGGCTGCGACTGCCGAGGTGTGAAATCACGGCCGCTAGCGGCGGTCTTGATGCACAACGCACAAAGGGCGCCCTGCGGGGCGCCTTTTCATGGGCGGGATGCGGCTGGTGTGGGGCTTTGCCCCACCTTGCCGCCTTCGCGGACTCTAGGAGGTCGCTGCTTTCACTACTGCATAGCGCTCCAGCGTTCGCTGGCGCGCCTCGTCGTGCTGCACGATGGGGTGGGGGTAGGTGTGGCCCAGGCTCACCCCGGCTTCTTGCAACTCCAGCGGCTTGGCATCCCAGGGGGCGTGCAGCGCCGCGTTGCGCAGGTTGGCCAGCTGCGGTAGGTAGCGGCGTATGAACTTGCCGTCCGGGTCAAATTTCTCACTCTGGCTGACGGGGTTAAAGATGCGGAAGTAAGGCTGCGCATCACACCCGCTCGAGCTGGCCCACTGCCAGCCGCCGTTGTTGGCGGCCAGGTCAAAGTCATTGAGCTGCTGTGCGAAGTACCGTTCGCCCCAGCGCCAGTCAATGCCCAGGTCCTTCACCAAAAAGCTGGCCACCACCATGCGCAGGCGGTTGTGCATGTAGCCGGTCTGGTTGAGCTGCGCCATGGCCGCATCAACCAGTGGGTAGCCCGTTTGCCCATCGCACCAGGCTTGGAACAGCGCCTGGGCTGCCTTGCCTTGTTCCCATGCAATGGCGTCGTAGGCGGGCTTGAAGCTGTGCTTCACCACATGCGGGTGGTGAAACAGGATTTGGAAGTAAAAATCACGCCAGATCAGCTCGCTCAGCCACGTGGTAGCGCCAGGGTTCCCCTGCAGTGCCAAAGCGTGTGCGGTGCGGGCCAGCAAGCGGGGCGAGATGGTGCCAAAGCGCAGGTGCACACTCAGGTAGCTTGGTCCCTTCACGGCCGGAAAGTTGCGCGTGTCCTCGTAGCGCTCGATGCGCTGCAGAAAATCGTCAAACAATTGCTGCGCCCCCCGGCTGCCGGTGGGCAGCTTCAGCTGCGCCAGCGCCGTGGGCTCAAAGCCGATATCGCCCAGCGTGGGCACGGGCTGCGCATGGGCCGCAGACCGGGGCGCCAGGCGGTGTGCGTGGCGCTCCACCGGGTAGCTTTTCAGGTAAAAGGCATTCACCTTGCGCAACCAGGCATTTTTGTAGGGGGTGAACACGCTGTAGGGCGTGCCCGACTGGGTGAGCACCTCGCCGCGCTCCATCACCGTGTGGTCTTTGTAGGTGTGCAGTGCTATGCCGTTGCGCGCCAGCTGGGTGCGTACTGCGCTGTCACGCTGTAGGGCCTGGGGCTCGTCGTCGTGGTTGATGAAGACGGCATGGGCGCCCAGGGCTTGGGCCAGCTGCGGCACCGCATCGACTGCTGCCGCGTGCAGCACGATGAGGCTTCCCTGGCCATGGCCGCTCAGCTCGCGCAGGTGTGCGTCCAGCTCCACCAGCGATTCACGGATGAACTCCACGCGCCGGTCGGCACGGGGCAGGGGGGCAAGAATGTCGGTATCGAAGACAAACACGCAATGCACTTGCTGGCATTGGGTCAGTGCGTGGTACAGGGCGGCATGGTCCAGTGCGCGCAGGTCGCGTCGGAACCAGACAAGGCCGGTGGCGTAAGAGGGCTCCATGTTCACCGTTAAAATTGGGCAATGTCTTCCGATTCTGCGCCCATCAACCTGACGCATCATTTTTTGATCGCCATGCCCGGTCTTGAAGATGAGTCTTTCGCGCGCAGTGTGGTGTACCTGTGCGAGCACAGCGAACGCGGTGCGCTCGGGCTCATCATCAACAAACCCTCCGATATCACCCTCAAAGGCCTGTTTGACAAGGTCGATCTGTCCTTGCGCCGCGATGACCTGACCCAGACGCCCGTGTTCCAGGGCGGCCCGGTGCAGACCGAGCGCGGCTTTGTGCTGCACGAGCCCATGCTCGCAGGCAGCGAGGCAAACGATGAGTCGGCCTACGCGTCCAGCATGGCCATCCCAGGCGGCTTGGCGATGACCACGTCCAAAGATGTGCTGGAGGCCCTGTCCACCGGTGCGGGGCCGCGCCGCGTGCTGGTCACGCTGGGCTATTCGTCCTGGGGCGAGGGGCAGCTGGAGTCTGAATTGGCCGAAAACGCCTGGCTCACCGTCGGCGCGGATTTGTCCGTGATTTTTGACACCCCCGTGCCCGAGCGCTATGACCGTGCACTGGGTTTGCTGGGCTTGCAGGCTTGGATGCTCTCTCCTGAGGCGGGGCACGCATGACCGGGCTTCCCGTTCAGCCCGCCGTTCCCGCGCAGTTTCAGACTTTTCTTGCTTTTGATTTTGGGCTCAAGCGCACCGGGGTGGCCTCGGGCAACCGCCTGCTGCGCACCGCCAGCCCGCAAGAGACCATCAAGGTCGAGGGCGATGCCCGCTTTGCCCAGGTGGCCCTGCGCATCAAAGAGTGGCAGCCTGACGCGCTGGTGATTGGCGTGCCCTACCACCCCGACGGCGCCAGCCACGAGAACACGCAGCGCGCCCTCAAGTTCGGCCGCCAACTGCGCGGGCGCTTTGGCTTGCAGGTGTTTGAGGTGGATGAGCGCTACAGCACCACCGAAGCCATTGCCAGTGGCGCCAAGGACGCCGACGCCGCCTCGGCCTGCATCATCCTGGAACAGTTTTTGAGGAACCTCCCATGACGACTTCTCCTGCCGGCCAGGCCGGCAGCCTCGTGCTCGACGCCGAGGCCTTGTACCGCGAGCTGCTGCGCGGTGTGCGCAGCATGCTGACCCCCACCACGCGCCTAGCGGGCATCGCCTCGGGCGGCGCCTGGCTGGCCGAACGCCTGCAAAAAGACCTGGGCCTGGAAGGGCCCGCCGGGGTGTTGTCTTCGGTTATGCACCGCGACGACTTTGCCCAGCGCGGGCTGGCCGCCGGTGCGCAAACGTCGCTGCCCTTCGACGTGAACGGCGCCGATGTGTTGGTGCTGGACGACGTGCTCTACACCGGCCGCACCATCCGCGCCGTGCTCAACGAGCTGTTCGACTACGGCCGCCCCGCCAGCGTGCGCTTGGCCGTGCTGGTGGACCGGGGCGGGCGCGAGCTGCCCGTCCAGGCCGACTTTGCCGCTGCCCGCGTGGCGTTGCCGGGCAGCCAGTCGCTGGCCCTGGCCCGCAATGACCAAGGCAGTTTCCAGTTCCAAGTCCAGGAGGCGTGACCGTGCTGCACAAGCGCAACCCCCAACTCAACAAGAACGGCGAGCTGATCCACCTGCTCTCCATCGAAGGCCTGCCCAAGTCCATCGTCACGCACATTCTCGACACTGCCGCCAACTTCGTGAGCGTGAACGACCGCGAGGTGAAGAAGGTGCCGCTGCTGCGCGGCAAAAGCGTGTTCAACCTGTTCTTCGAGAACAGCACCCGTACGCGCACCACGTTTGAGATCGCGGCCAAGCGCCTGTCGGCCGACGTGCTCAATCTCGATATCGCGCGCAGCTCGGCCAGCAAGGGCGAGTCGCTGCTCGACACCATCGCCAACCTGTCGGCCATGGCGGCTGACCTGTTCGTGGTGCGGCACAGCGAGTCGGGGGCACCGTACCTGATCGCGCAGCATGTGGCACCCCATGTGCACGTGATCAACGCGGGCGATGGCCGCCATGCCCACCCCACGCAGGGGCTGCTGGACATGTACACCATCCGCCACTACAAGAGGGATTTCAGCAATCTCACCGTAGCCATCGTGGGCGACGTGCTGCACTCGCGCGTGGCACGCTCGGACATCCACGGCCTGACGACGCTGGGCTGCGCTGAAGTGCGCGTGGTGGGCCCGCGCACGCTGGTGCCCAGCGACATGGCGCAGATGGGCGTGCGCGTGTGCCACACGCTCGAAGAAGGCATCAAGGACGCGGATGTGATCATCACCCTGCGCCTGCAAAACGAGCGAATGAGTGGCGCGCTGCTGCCCTCCAGCCAGGAGTACTTCAAGAGCTTTGGCCTGACGCAGGAGAAACTGCAGCTGGCCAAGCCCGACGCCATCGTCATGCACCCTGGCCCCATCAATCGGGGGGTGGAGATCGACTCCGCCGTGGTCGATGGCAAGCAGAGCGTGATCCTGCCGCAGGTGACGTTTGGCATCGCTGTGCGCATGGCGGTCATGTCCATCGTTGCCGGAAATGAAGCCTAACCCCCTGAGCCGCTTCGCGTCATCCCCCAAAGGGGGGACGCCACCCCTGGCCCGGCAAAGCCGGTTCCACGGTGGCACTGGCGTGGGTCAGCTGTGGCGCAGGCTTGCGTTGTTGTAATGCAGATTGCTATTTATTTGATAGCTGCTAGCGCTTATATATCAAGCGCTGGCGGCCAATTTGGCTTGAAATCATGAAAATCCTGATCCAGAACGGCCGTGTGATCGACCCCGCTTCGGGCCTTGACCAGATTGGCGACGTCGCCGTGGCGGCGGGCCGCATCGTGGGCCTGGGCCGCACCCCGGCCGATTTCGCCCCCACCCGCACCATCGATGCGTCGGGCTGCATCGTCCTACCAGGTTTGGTGGACCTGGCCGCGCGCCTGCGCGAGCCCGGCCATGAGCACGAGGGCATGCTCGAATCCGAAATGGCCGCCGCCGTGGCCGGGGGCGTGACCAGCCTGGTCTGCCCGCCCGACACCGACCCCGTGCTCGACGAGCCGGGCCTGGTAGAGATGCTCAAGTTCCGCGCCGAGAAGCTGCACCAGTCGCGCCTGTTCCCGCTGGGGGCCCTCACGCGCAGCTTGGCGGGCGAGGTGCTGACCGAGATGGCCGAGCTGACCGAGTCCGGCTGCGTGGGCTTTGGCCAGGCCGAAGTGCCGCTGGCCAGCACCCAGGTGCTGCAACGCGCCTTGCAGTACGCCGCCACCTTTGGCTACACCGTGTGGCTGCGCCCGCAAGAGATGCACCTGGGCAAAGGCGTGGCCGCCAGTGGCCCGCTGGCCACACGCCTGGGCCTGTCGGGCGTGCCCGTGGCGGCCGAGACCATTGCGTTGCACACCATTTTTGAACTGCTCAAAACCACAGGCGCGCGCGTGCACCTGTGCCGTATCAGCAGCGCTGCCGGTGTGGAGCTGGTGCGCCGCGCCAAGGCCGATGGCCTCAAGGTCACGGCCGACGTGAGCATCAACTCGCTGCACCTCACCGACGTGGACATCGGCTTCTTTGACAGCCGCGCCCGCCTGTCGCCCCCGCTGCGCCAGCAGCGCGACCGCGATGCGCTCAGCGCTGCGCTGGCCGATGGCACCATCGACGCCCTGGTGTCTGACCACAACCCCGTGGACGAAGACGCCAAGACTTTGCCCTTTGCCGAGGCCGAGCCCGGCGCCACGGGGCTGGAGCTGCTGCTGTCGCTGGCGTTCAAGTGGTCGCAAGACCAGGGCGTGCCGCTGCAGCGCGCGCTGTCCGCCATCACCGCCGAGCCTGCCCGTGTGCTGGGCGCGGCCCTGGGCACCCTGCAAGCCAGCGTGGGCCAGCTCGTGGAAGGCGGTGTGGCCGACCTGTGCGTGTTCGACCCCCAGGCCGCATGGACGGTGCAGGCCGACGCCCTGCGCAGCCAGGGCAAGCACACGCCCTTCTCGGGCTACGAGCTGCCCGGCAGCGTGCGCGCCACGGTGGTCGGCGGGCAAGTGGCCTTTGAGCGTGAGCCAGGCTGAGCTGGGCATGCGGCGGTGTAGGCAACCCGCAGGCAGGCCCGCGCCATGAAGGCCTTGCGTGCCATCTGGCGCATGCTGCGTCTGCTGGGCCATTTGCTCAAGGGGCTGTGGGTGGTCACCCTGCAGTTCCCCCGGCTGGCGCCCGAGGAGCAATACATCCGTGTGCAGGCTTGGTCGCAGCAAATGCTGGCCTGCGTGGGCATCTCGCTGCGGGTGCAGGGCCAGCCGCCTGTGGGTGGCCCCGTCATGCTGGTGGCCAACCACATTTCGTGGCTTGATATTCCGGTGATGCATGCTGCGCGCCATTGCTGCTTTATCTCCAAGTCGGATGTGCAAGGCTGGCCGCTGATTGGCACGCTGGCCACAGCGGCGGGCACGCTGTACATCGAGCGCAGCTCGCGCCGCGATGCCATGCGCATGGTGCGCACCATGCAAGAGGCCCTGGAGCGCCACGAGGTGCTGGCGGTGTTCCCGGAAGGCACCACGGGCGACGGCCGCACCATGCTGCCGTTCCATGCCAATTTGCTGCAGGCTGCCGTGGTGGCCAATGCGCCTGTGCAGCCTGTGGGGCTCAGGTTTGTGGACCTTGCCAGCGGCGCCACGAGTTTTGCGCCCAGCTATATTGGCGACGAAACCTTGCTGGGGTCTATCTGGCGCACGCTCAGCGCCCCCGCCATCGAGGCCGTGGTGACTTACGGCGAGCCCGAAACCCCGCAGGGCCGTGACCGCCGGGCATGGGCGCTCCACCTGCAGGCTGTGGTGGACGGGCTGCGCCAGCAGGGTTGACGCACACCTTCCTGCGCACTTTTACACGGTTTTGCCAACGCAGTGCGGCAACCTGTGCGCTTTTGCGGCCAGAGTCCGCTATCGTCCGCGCTCCCCGTCGCCAGTTCGCGGCACAGTTCCATTGCACCCGTTTCATCCTGTCCTTGCGCCCCCGCGCAGAGGTCATGGCGTCGGTGGCTGCGGTCTCTGTGGCGCCGCCTGCAGCGACCTCCCTTTTTCCGCGTGAGGCGCAGCAGCGTTTCGCGGCGATCTAACCTCACCCAGGGCCTGCCACATGCCATCCATCATTGACCGCGCCAAGCACCTTTTGCTCCAGCCCCAGCAAGCCTGGAGCACCATTGACGTGGAGCCCACCGACACGCTCAGCCTGTTCAAGGGCTATGTCATGCCGCTGGCGCTCATCCCCGCACTGTGTGGCTTTGTGGGCATGTCGTTGATTGGCTTCAGCGTGTTCGGGGTGTCCGTGCGCGTGCCCTTGTTCTCAGGCCTGGTCAACATGGTGCTGTCTTATGCGCTGAGCCTGGTGGGTGTCTTTGTCCTTGGGCTGATCATTGATGCGCTGGCACCCACTTTCGGCGGGCAAAAGAGCCAGATCCAGGCCCTCAAGCTGGCGGCCTACTCCATGACCGCCGCCTTTGTGGGCGGTGTTTTCACCCTGCTGCCTGCGCTGTCCATGCTCGGCCTGCTGGCGGCCTTGTATTCGTTTTACCTGCTCTACACCGGCTTGCCGGTGCTGATGAAAAGTGCCCCGGACAAATCACTGGCCTACACGGCCGTGGTGGTGGTGGCCGCCATCGTGATGGGGCTGTTGATGATGGGGGTCAGCTCCCTTTTCACGCGCTCGCACGGGCCCTCGGTGGCGCTTGGCGGGGCTGGGGGCATGACGGTGAGCACCCCTTCCGGCAAAGTCTCTGTGGATGTCGCAGGCCTGGAGGCCGCCAGCCAGAGGATGCAAGAGGCTGCACGCCAGATGGAGAAAGCGCAAAACAGTGAAGCGCTGCCCGCGCAGAGCCTGAAAGCGGCCTTGCCACAGCAATTGGGTGGCATGCCGCGCACCGCACTGGAAGTGCAAGACGGCGCAGCATTGGGCCTGCCCACAAGCCACGCCAGCGCCACCTACACCCAGGGTGACCGGCAAGTGAAGGTAGAGATCACCGATGCAGGGGCGCTGGGCCAGATGGCTGCAATGGCCGCAGGCATGGGCCAGTCAGAAAAAGAAGACGAAGTGCGTGTGGAAAAGACATGGCAAGAGGGCGGTCGCACCTTGCGTCAGCGCTACCACAAGGACAACAGCCACGCAGAGTTCGATGTGGTTCTGAAGAACGGTGTCGTGCTCAGTGCGAGTGCCGACTACATGGATGTGCAGGCGCTGCAGGCCTTGCTGGCGCAGGTGAGCTGGTCTGGCATTGAAGCCCTGGAGCGCAAGGCAAAGTCCTGAACAGCGTGCTGGGTCCTACGGACTCACATGCGGATTGGCCCACGCATCCGTGGGTGGACTGTAGGCTTGCTTTGGGCCCTGTACATGGGCGTGTGCTGGATATGCCCGCTGGGCCGTCCGCGTTCAAGGCCTTGGCAGTGCGGGCAGCCCATTGCCTACCTGATTGCGCAACTGATCGCGCACCTGAAGCGGCTCGGCTCGCTCCGCAGGCAATACAAACTGGCTGATCAGGTGCGTCAGGTCATTGGCCTGGTGGCGCAGCCCTTCCGATGCGGCAGCAGACTCCTCCACCAGGGCCGAGTTTTGCTGCGTCATCTCGTCCAGCCGCGCCACGGCGGCGTTGATGTCGTGGATGTCGCGGGTTTGTGAATGGGTGGCGGCGCTGATGTCGCTGATCATGCCCGCCACGTTGCGGATCGACTCCACCATATGTCCCATGGTGTGGCCAGCGCCGTTGACCAGGGTGGTGCCAGCTTCCACGCTGTGGGCTGACGAGGCGATCAGCCCTTTGATCTCGCGGGCGGCAGCGCCCGCGCGCATGGCCAGCTGGCGTACCTCGGCCGCCACCACGGCAAAGCCACGGCCTGCCTCGCCTGCGCGGGCGGCTTCCACGGCGGCGTTCAGCGCCAGGATGTTGGTCTGAAAGGCAATACTGTCGATCACCCCCGTGACCTCTTCCACCTTGCGCGATGACCGCTGGATGCCCTGCATGGTCTCGATGATTTGGGCCATCGCAGCGCCGCCTTCCTGGGCCACGGCCGATGCCTGGCTGGCCATCTGCTCAGCGCGCTGGGCGGTTTCGGTGGATTGCTGCAGGCGCTGTGTTACCTGCTCCAGCGCGGCCGCTGTCTCTTGCAGGCTCGATGCCGTGCCCTCGGTGCGCTCCGACAGGTCGGCATTGCCCTGTGCCATTTCGTGGGCTGCCAGGCGCACGTTGTGGGCCGAGTGGCGCACCTGCGTCACCAGCGTGCGCAGGGCTTCTTGCATGGTGTTCAAGGCCAGCAGAAGTTGGCCTGCTTCGTCGCGTTCATGCCCGGCAATGTCCTGGCGCAGGTCCAGGCTGGAGACACGCTGCGCCGTGGCGCTGGCCACGCCGATGGGGCGCGAGATGCTGCGCACCAGCCACCAGGTCAGCACGCTGCCCAGCAACAGCGCCGCCGTGCAAAACAGGGCCAGCGCCCACTGGGCGTTGTGGCTGCTCTGGGCGATGTGGGCGCCTGCCGCGTCAATGGCATTGCGCTGCGACTGGCCCAACTGCTGGAGGGCGCCCAGCAGGGCAGCGGCGCTGGGCTCAAAGCGCTCGGCAAACACCTTGCGGATGCGCTCGGTCAGACCAAAGTCGCGGGCGGTCACCAGCTCTTTCACGGCGGTCTGAAAGTCCTTCGCCTTGGTGTCAGTGTCGGCCAGCAAGGCCTGTTCGGCTGGCGTATGCAGGCGGCTGGCCAGTTGGGCGATCAGGTCGCTGTACTGGGCCTGGGTGCGGCCAATGTCCGCCGCCAGAATCTCGCCCACCTCGGGCTCGGAACTCAAGGCCATGGCTTTGTAGCGCTCGGCATTGATGGACTGCAGGCGGTACGCATCGGCCACCAGGCGCTCGGTCACCACGTTGTCTTCGATGGCGTTGCGGGTGGCAGTGTCCACCGCGCGCAACGACCAGATGCCTATGGCCGAGCCCGCCAGCATGAGCAGCAGAACAGCAATGAAAGTGGCCAGCAGGCGGCGGCCCAGGATGTTGGTGGTGCGTGGGCTGGAATCTACAGAAGAGGTCATGGCAGGTGCTTTCGCCCCCGCTGTGGCGCATCGCTCAGCCGCTGGTGGCGGCAGGCTGGACGCCAGCACTGTGGTGTGCGGGCTGGGGGCTCAACGGGCAACATCGCCCAGAGGGATTGGGCCTGCCATTTGTGACAATTTGTTTGCTTTTGATCGAATCAGACCCGTTAGCGCCCCAATGCGCAACCGTCGGATCAAGATAGGGTGAAGCCTGGAGCGGCGAGTGTCGCTGGGCGCCGGGGTTTCTTGCCCTTCAGAAGGACTTTGGCAGTGCTCTCAGGAATAGGTTTGATCAGCGCCGATCCATCGCTTTGGAAGCGGTAGTAGAAATAGATGCCTTGGGAGTTTTTCAGAACGCGTATGCACTGGTATTGCAGGACAAAGTGTGCGTCAAACGTGAACGACTCCTGCGTGCGCAGCACTTGCACTTCTCTCCCCATGAGTGCGTAGCTAGGCACATTGGAAGGCACTGACAAGGCTCTGAGGTGCCTTGAGCCTTCTTTGCGTAGCTTTCTTTTTGCCGGTCCGCAAAACAGCCACGCATACAGTGGGCCACCCGCAGCGCGCAGCATATGCACGGCAATCCACAAAAGAAGTTCTGCCATTCTGGTGGTCAAGACCGGGGTCGTTGCAAGGGGCTTGGCCGAAGTCTATACGCCGCTACTGGGTAGTCGCACGCTGGTCAGAATGGGGTAAATGCGGGGCCTGGCATCCGCAGCGCGCTGATTTACCCGCGCGCAAACGTCACCACATGGTCCACCTGCGCCTTGATGCCGATCCACTCGCCCACGGCATGGTCGTGGTGGCTGGGCACATGGGCCATCACCTGCAGGCCGCTGCCCAGTTGCAGGGTGTACAAAAACTCCGAGCCTCTGAACGCCTTGCGCACGATTTGCGCCTGCACCGGCGCCTGGTCGTCGTGCACGATGTCGTCGGCGCGCAGCAGCACGTCGCACTCTCCGCCGGGGTAGCTGCTGGGCAGGGGGCATTCGGCCAGGTCGGTCAAATCACCCAGTGGGGTTTGGGCCACCACGTTGCTGCCGCGCTGCACCAGCGTGGCCGGGGCAAACACACCGTGCCCGATGAAGTCAGCCACAAAACGGGTAGCCGGGCGGTGGTACAGGGTGTAGGCATCGTCCCATTGGTGCAGGTGGCCTTCGTGCATCACGCCAATCACGTCGCCAATGGCAAACGCCTCAAATTGGTCGTGGGTGACGAACAGGGCCGTGGCCCCGGCCGCCTTGAGGATGCCGCGCACCTCGTGCGCCAGACGCTCGCGCAGGTCCACGTCCAGGTTGGAGAAGGGCTCGTCCAGCAGCATGAGCTGGGGGCGCGGTGCCAGCGCCCGGGCCAGGGCCACGCGCTGCTGCTGGCCGCCCGATAGCTCGTGGGGGTAGCGGTTTTCGCTGCCCGCCAGGCCTACCAGCTCCAGCACCTCGGCCACGCGCGCAGCTTGCTGGGCGCGCGGCAATTGGTGAATGCCAAAGGCCACATTGCGGCCCACTGAGAGGTGAGGGAACAGTGCGTAGTCCTGGAACACCATGCCAATGCGGCGCTGCTCGGGCGGCACGCTGCGCGTGGCGCTGCCCACCACTTCCTTGGTCAGGCGAATCTCGCCGTCCGAGACGGGCTCCAGCCCCGCCACAGCGCGCAGCAGTGTGGTTTTGCCGCAGCCCGATGGGCCAATCAGCACGCCAATATCGCCCGCATGCAGGCCCAGCGAGACGCCTTGGACAGCCGCCTGTGCGCGGCCCGCGTAGCGCACATCGAGTTGGGAGACCTCTAAAAACATGTCGCCATTCTAGGTGGCTGGGGGCGAATGCTTAAAATTCGCATTTGCATCCTTGCCGTTGCGGTGCGCACACAGGCCTTGCCGCGCACGCGGGCGGCTATTGCCGCTGCCTTCTTACCTCGCTTCCACAGATTGTTTGCTTTGCGCCGCAGCCCCTTTGCTTTACGTTCCCTGGCTTTGATCCTGCTCGCTGGCGTGCTTGCCTTGCCGGTGCTGGCCGTTTTGGCGTCCTGGTTGCCTTTTGGGCAGGGCGATGCACAGGCGGGCAGCATCCTGCGCGAAATGGCCGCCACAGTGTTGCCGGGCTACGTGGTCACCACACTGTGGCTGAGTGTGATGGTGGCCCTGGGCGCTGCGGTGGTGGGTACGGGCGCAGCGGCGGCGGTGACGCTGTTTGATTTTCCGGGGCGCCGCACGTTTGAGTGGCTGCTGCTGCTGCCCTTGGCCATGCCGGCCTATGTCACGGCCTACGCGTACACCGACTTTCTGCAGTTCAGCGGCCCGCTGCAGGTGGGCCTGCGCAACACCTTCGGGTTGGAGGGCCGCCTGCTGCCCGAGATCCGCAGCCTGGGCGGGGCCGTGTGGGTCTTTATCTTTAGCCTGTACCCCTATGTGTACCTGCTGGCGCGCACGGCGTTGGGCGAGCGGGCTGCACAGCTCATGGAGGCCGCCCGCCTGCTGGGCGCGCCGCTGCCGCGCCGCATCCGCGCTGTGGCCCTGCCCCTGGCCCGCCCGGCGGTGGCGGCGGGGGTGGCGCTGGTGCTGATGGAAACCCTGGCCGACTTTGGCGTGGCCAGCTACTTCGGCATCCAGACCTTCACGACCGGCATCTACAAAGCCTGGCTGTCGATGGACAACCGCCTGGCGGCAGCGCAGCTGGCCACCATGCTGCTGGTGGTGGTGCTGGCCCTGCTGCACCTGGAGCACCGGGCCCAAAAACGCATGCGCTTTGCCGCCGGCGGCGTGGGACGCGCGGGCTCGTCAGAAGCGCAGCCGCTGGTGCTGCACGGTGGGCCGCGCGTGCTGGCCTGGGTGGTGTGCGTGGTGCCTGTGCTCATGGGTTTTGTGGCGCCCATCGTGTTCATGCTGCGCCCGCTGGCGGCCGATTGGTCGGTGCTGCCGTGGGATCGGTTTGTGGAGTGGGCCTGGCACAGCGTGCGTCTTGGCAGCATCACGGCCGCCATTGCCGTGGCGCTGGCCTTGGTGCTGGCCTTTGCCGTGCGCCGCCGGCCCGATGATGGTGTGACGCGCGCCGTGGTGCAACTGGCCAGCCTGGGCTATGCCGTGCCGGGGGCGGTGATTGTGGTGGGCTTGCTGCTGCCCGTGGGCTGGCTGCAGGCTGCGGTGCCGCAGTGGGGCATTGGTGCCCTGGTTACTGCCACGGCGGTGGGCATTGTGTGGGCGTACCTGGTGCGTTTTTGTGCGGTGGCGCTGCAGTCGGTCCAAAGCGGTTACACACGCATACCGGCCAGCCTGGACGACTCCGCCCGCATGCTGGGCATGGGCAGCGTGGGGCTCATGGCGCGGGTGCACTGGCCTTTGCTGCGCCGCTCCACCGCCGCCGCCGCGCTGCTGGTCTTTGTAGACGTGATGAAAGAGCTGCCTGCGACCATGGTGCTGCGCCCCTTCAACAGCGACACCCTGGCCGTGGTGGCCTACCAGCTGGCACGCGACGAGCGCCTGGGTGAGGCCGCGCTGCCTTCATTGGCGCTGGTGGCCGTTGGCTTGGTGCCGGTGATCTTGCTGAGCCGCACGCTGCGCAGCAAGGGGTGAGCGGCTGATTTTTAAGCTGCTGTTTGGGGCGCACACCCCTACAAGGGCTTGGCTGCCACGCCCAATAAAAAAGCTGCCATGGGGCAGCTTTTTTATTGGGCACAGGTGCCAGGGCACCGTGGCGCTTACTCGCTCCAGTCAGAGTGCTTTTCGCACAGCTTGTTGGTTTCCTTGCCTTTGCGGGTTTCCGCAAACTTGACCAGGTTGCCTTTGAAGTCATCAGGGGTTTCGTTCCACATGCAGGTGCACCAGGCCTGTGCCTTGGTCTGGCCCTTCACGGGGCTGGCTTCGTTGCCGCCTTCATACAAGCGGTCTGCGTATGTCAGGCACTGGGCATATTGCTTGTCTCCTGCGGGGGGGCGGTTGTAGCCGCCTTGGGCGAGGGCCGCGCTGGCGGCCAGCGTCAGTAGCAGTGTGGTGATCAACGTGGAGGTTTTTTTCATGGTGCTTTTCTCGATGGGGTTGCGCCATGGAACCTGTTGACGATCTCGCGCACGCCTGGGAGGTCGTCAGCAAGCTCTACGGCGTTTGGTTTTGCGTAGACGTCTTCGCCCGGGGGCAACTGGGACGCGGAGCGGAGTGTAACCATCAGAAACATCTTTGATAAGCGTTGAATGACCTCGCGTTAGCGAAAAGCGCTGGCTGCGCTCGCTTACCTGGCGGCTCCAGTGCCGAATGCATGCAGCTTGTGTCCTAGTCGCCGCCACCCCATCACAACGCCTGTCAGGCTCATCACCAGCCCGCCCAGGCTCAACACAATGAGCACGAGGTCCCACAGTGGGCGGCGCTCTAGCAGTGGCAGCCAGTCCCAGCTGTGCAGCATGGCAAACAGCCAGCGGCTGGTGCGGCGGTAGCTGTCGGTGCGGCCCAGCACCGCGCCGGTGTGCGGGTCAACGTGGACCCAGGTAGCGTGTGGGTCGTCAAACACCAGGCGCAGTACAGGCAGGGGCTTGTCGCCGCCGGTCATGGTGTGAGCGGCGCGGTCGTAGTAGTGCAGGTCGTAGGTGCTCAGGGTTTCGGTGTGAACCACCGCATGCGGCAGCAGGCGTGCGGCGGCATTTGCCACTGCGCCCGGCGCCCAGGTGTAGGGCGCACCCGTGGCGGCGTCCAGCAGCGCCGGGGCGCCAAGGGGGCCGTGGGCCAGCACCAGGGTATGGCCTGCGCTGCGCACCCAACGCAGTTCTCGCGTGTGGGGTGAGGCCACTGACAGCAAGGCCTGCACGGATGCGGCCTGCGTGGGCAGCAACAGCGGGCCGCCGTTCATGGCTTGAACCCGCAGCGGCGCGGCACCACTGTCAAAAATCTTCCACGGGTTCATGGACATGAGGCCGCTGAAGATCCAGGTGAACGTAATGGTGGCAAACACCAGTCCGAACACATGGTGCCAGCGCATCATGAAGCCACGGTAGGGCGTGCGCGCCCCGGTCTTGTAGGGGCCACCCGTGAAGCGCCAGCGCAGCACGCCCACCACCGTGCCTGTTACCGCCAGCACGGTGCCTGCTATGGACAGCCAGTTGACGATGTCCGTCCAGTAATCGTTGAAGACGTTGCCCCGAAAGGGATACAGCCAGTGGATCCAGGCACCGGCGTAGTTCCAGGCGCGCTCGTGCCATGGCGCGTCGCGCACCACTTCGCCCGTGGTGCTCGACACATAGACCACGGTGCCCGCGTTGTCGCCCAGGTGCAGGCGGTGCAGCGGGCGGTGCACGTCGAGCGCGCGCGAGTGCGTGAATGCGTCCTCGTCAATGAGGCCCTGGTGGTCGATCGCCAGGGCATCTTGTGGTGCAAAGGCTTGCGCCGATGCGATGGCGTGTGCTGCGTCCACACGCTGCACGCGCTCGCCGGTGCTGGCGTCGATGACTGCGGGCGCAGCCGCCCTGCGCGGGCGTGGTGCAGTGCTGCCCGCAGGGGCTTCTGGCATGGCCAGATACACGGCGCGGCCACCGCTGGCCATGGCCAGGCGCAAGTCTTGCAGTGGGCCCGCCAGGCCCGCGCGTTGCAGGGCCTCGGCGGGCTCCAGCAGGCGCCCCTGGCCCAACATGGCGTTGCGCAAGGGGGGCAGATGGGCCAGGCGCTCGGCCTGCGTGAGCTTGGGGTAGCCCACGTACATCATCACCACGCCCGAGATGAACCACATGGCAAAGAAGCTGCACAGCAGCACCCCCAGCCAGCGGTGGACCAGATAGAGCCAGCGTTTGGCATGTCGCATGGTGCGCCTTGGCTTTTAAAACGCGGTGTGCAGCGTCACGTCCAGCGTGCGCGGTGCGCCCAGGTAGACCTGGTCGCGCGTCTCTTCTGCGTAGATGCGGTCGGTGGCATTGCGCACGCGGCCTGTGAGCGTGGTGGACTTGTTGATCCTCCAGGCCAGGCCCAGGTCCAGTAGCGTGTACGACGGCCAGAACTTGGTATTGGCCGCGTTGCCGTACACCTTGCCCACATGGCGCACCCCTGCGCTCGCCGTGACGGTGGGTGTGATGGCATACGACGCCCACAGGTTGGCCACCTGTTGCGGTACCAATTGCGGCACGTGGCCCGTGCGTGAGACGCCGCCCTGCACAAAGTTCTCATACCGCGCGCGGATCAGTGACAGGTTGCCTTGCAGTTGCCACTGCGGCGTGGGTCGGATGCCCGCCGACAGCTCCACCCCTTTGGATGACTGCTCGCCCACCAGCACCGTGAGGTTCGGGTTGGACGGGTCTTGCGAGGCAATGTTCTTGCGGCGGATGTCAAACATCGCCACCGTGGCGATGCCCTTGCCATCCCAGAAGTCGAACTTGCTGCCCACCTCGACCTGGCGGCCCGTCGTCAATTCGCTGTTGACGCGCACATCGGCAAACGACGCCGAGGCCAGTGAGCCCGAGGGTGGATCGGCTGCGTTGGAGGCCTGCGCATACAGGTTGGCGCCGGGCGCAATGTCCCACACCACACCCAGGCGGCCGGTGGTCGGGTGGTAGCTGCGGCTGAAGGTGGCGGGGCTGGTGGCCGTGACAGCGCGGCGGTTCACCAAGTCCAACTCGATGCGCTCATGCCGCAGCGCGGTGACCAGGTTCACACCCGGAATGAAGGTCGTGCGGTTTTCCAGGTACAGCGCGGTGTTGGTGATCTTGTTGTCTTTGTCGGCACTCCACACGGGCGAAATGCCGGGGATGCTGAAGAAGTTCTCCGTCGTGAAGTCATACGGGTTGACCGTGCTCACGTTGACCGTCGGACCCAGTGGAAAGCGCGTCTGCTTGTTCACGCTCACGTCCAGGCCAAAGGCCCAGTCGCTCTTCTTGCCAGCGAGCTGGCCTTGGTAGGTGCCTTCGATGCGATCTCCCACCAGTGTTTGGTCATGCCGCTGGAGGTAGGGTGAGGAGCGCGTCACTGCCGTGTTGTTGGCATTGAAGGTATAGATTTCTACGTTTTGGTAGTCGCGCAGGGCGTCGTAAGCGTAGAACGTGTTCTTGAGTTGAAGCACATCAGACACTCGCCATTGCGCCACTGATCGCAGCCACTGCACGCGGTGCTCGTACATGCCGTCGGCGCTGTTGTAGTTCTTGAAGCGTGTGGCCGGATCGATGGTCAATGCGCCCACGGCGGGGTTGAGCACGGGGGTGCCCCAGTAGGGGCGGTCGACATGCTCTTTCTGGTACTCGAAGGCCAGCGTGTGGCTGAAGCCGCCGCCCAGGTCCGACAGCAGCGAGGTCGCCAACTGGGTGGACTGTGTTTTGGTGCCCTCGGTCCAGCTGCCTGCGTCGCGGTGGTTGAGGTCGATGCGTGCATAGTGCGCCGGGGCCGCGCTGCCGTCGCCCCCTGCCATGCGGCGGTTCAGCCCCACGGACACTTCCTTGAGGTCGTAGGAGCCCAGGCGCACCTGGCCCTCAGCAAAGTTGCTGCGCTCGGCCGTCTTGGTGAGGTAGTTGATGGACCCGCCCACGCCGCCTGAGCCATACAGAAAGCTCGACGCGCCACCGATGGCTTCGACGCGGTCGTAAATCCAGCTATCGACTGCGCGTGTGGCGCTGCCGTACTGCGGGTTGATGCCGTTGTAAAGCTGCGCCACCGAGTTGCTGGTGAAGCCCCGATATTGCGCGGCCATGGAGCCAGGCGCGTTGTGCGCGACCACGCCTGGAACAGCACGCAGGATTTCCTGCGTGTTCTGTGCACCGCGTGCGTCGATGGTGGAGCGGTCGACCACCGTGACGGAGGCGGGGTTCTCGCGCGCTGTCAGGCCCAGGCGGCTGCCCGTCTCCACTGGACTGTCCAGGTTGAGCTTGCCGTTGGCGGTGGCACCGTCCATGACCTCGACCACGGGCAGGGCGGGGGTGGCGTCTGCTGCCGTGGTACCTTGGGCCTGCGCAGCAGAGGGGGCCAGCAGGGGCAGTAGGGGCAGCAGGGTCAACGCTGCTGCCATGCAGGCGCTGATGGGGCGCAGCGCGCAAGGAGGCGCACTGTGGGAGCAAAGAGGGGCATTCAAAAGGGGCAGGCGCGCAGCGGCACCCATGGCCGCAGCGCGGCGCGAAGCAATCGAAGACATGAACAAGGCACTCTGAAAACGGCAGTGCCGCCACCAGCGGTGCCCAGAAAGGTGACTGGGGTTGCCGTGGGGGCCTGCCGTGCAAACGAACGAAGACCTGCTGGCCCTGGCAGCAATGCCGTCAGGCGCGCGCAGAAAGCGAACGGATCAGAGGAGGGAGGGCGGGCCGCGCGCAGGCAGCGGCGCCGCGGTGGCTGCTGCGATGCGCGCTGCGGGCACCGGCTGCACCGCATGGGCCAGCGGGCTGGTGGGCAGTGGGGGCAGGGCAGGGGCCGGGGGCGGTGCCCCGTTGGCCTGTGCGCACAAGGGGCAGTCCATGCCCGTGGCGCCCATCTCGACCGCACCGTCGTCGGTTTGCACCAGCCATTTGATGGCGCCCGAGCCCGAGCAAATGACCTCGAGCGACTGCGGATGCACCAGCGGCGATGCTGCGGCCACGCCGATGGAGGCGACAAACCACGCTAGCACCCACAGGCGCACAAGGCGCAAGAGAGATAAGGTGCGTGGCATGGACATGGCGGGCGATTATGCCGGGCGCTTGGCGCGCTGCTTTGCGCTGGCGCAGGGGCTCAGTGCTTCAAAGCGCTTATCGCGCGAGTTCTTCGCGCACGGCCGCCACTTGCCTGCGCGATACCGAAAGCACTTCGGTCGAGCCTTGCAGGCGCACAGCCCAGCCTTCGCCTTCTTCGGGGTCGTAGTGCTTCTCCAGCGCGCGCAGTGCCCGGCGGGCCACCAGCGCGTTGCGGTGGATGCGCATGAAGCGCGCACCGTAGCGCGTCTCCAGCTCGCTCAGAGAGCCATCCATGATGAAACTGCGCGTGGCCGTGCGCACGGTGACGTACTTTTGTTCGGCCTTGAAGTACAGCACTTCGGCCAGTGCCAGGCGCTCGGTGCGGCCCCGGTCCTGGATGACCAGGGTCTCGCCCTCGGGCACGGTGGAGATGGTGGCTGGGGTGGCAGGCCGTTGCAGGCGTTGCACCTTGGCCAGTGCTTGCTGCAGGCGTTCGCGGCGCACGGGCTTGGTGAGGTAGTCCACCGCGTCCAGCTCAAAGGCGCTCACGGCATGGTCGGCATGGGCGGTCACAAACACCACGGCAGGCGGCTGCGGCAGGGCCTGTATGGCGTGGGCCAGGCACAGGCCGTCTTGCCCCGGCATGTGGATGTCCAGCAGCACCACGTCAAACCCGCGCCCCCCTGTCGGGCTGAGCAGGCCAAGGGCTTCGCCCGTGTTGCTGGCCTCGGCCACGGTGGTGCGCAGGGTGTCTGCACAGTCGCTCAGCAGCGTGCGCAAGCGGCTTCGGGCCAGGGCTTCGTCGTCAACGATCAGTATGTTCATGGCGCAGGGCTTTTGGGGGTGGACCTGGGGGCAGGGTGGCGCGGTTTGCGCTGTGCCTTGCGTGCTGCCAGGGCTTGCTCGGTTTTCAGGGCACGGCGCATGGCGCCCTCAACGGGCAGGGTGATGCGCACTTGGTAGAGGCCATCTTGCACACCGGCGGTGAATTCGCCCTGCACATCGTGCAGCAGCGCCAGGCGGGCGCGCACATTGGCCAGCGCAATGCCGTGGCCGCGCGATGCGCCATCGGTTTTGATGTGCGAGGGCGGCAGGGTGTTGGTGATGCGCACCACCACGCGGCTGCCGCGCAGCTCGGTCAGCACGCGCAGTTTGCCGCCGCGCGGGCTCAGCTCCACCCCGTGCTTGACGGCATTTTCCACCAGCGGCTGCAGCAGCAGTGGCGGCAGTCGGGCGGCATCGGTGCGTGGGTCCAGGTTCCATTGCACCTGCAGGCGGTGGCCAAAGCGCACTTCTTCAATGGCCAGGTAGCGCTTGGCCAGGGTGATTTCTTCAGCCAGCGTGACCGATTCGCCTTGTTCGACAAGGGCGTGGCGGAACAGGTCGCTCAGGTCTTCTAGCAGCGATTCGGCCTTGGCGGGCTCCTCGCGCACCAGGGCGATGGCGCTGTTGAGGGTGTTGAACAAAAAATGCGGGCGAATGCGCGACTGCAGCTCGGTAAGGCGCGCTGTGGTGGCTGCGGGCGTGCGCCCCCGTGCGCGCAGTACCAGCGCTGCCACCAGCATGGCCGACAGCAGCGCGCCCGAGGCCGCGCTGGCCAGCCAGGGCGATGCCCCAGGCGCCACCCCGGCCAGCTTGAGCATGGCGCAGGCATAGGCGCCCGCTACGGCCCCCAGCAGCACGCCGGCCGCATATTGCTGGGCGGTGCCCAGGCGCTGCAGCATCGTTTTCATGCTGCAGGCGGTACCCAGCCAGGCCAGCGTGGCGGGCAGGGCCCCGCCAGTGATCAGGGCCACATTGGCCAGCCACTGGTAAAAGCTCTCGGCCCCGAACATGGTGCCCACACCCACCACGGCTTCCACAAACAGCACGGCGCGCAGCACCACGCCCAGCTGGCAGGCGTCAAACACCAAAGCCCGGCCCGCAGGTGCTTTGCCCCCTTGTGCAGACGGCTGCGCAGGCCCAAAAGAGGGCGCTTGCGCCGGAGCGGGGGGCGGGGTCGATAAAATTTGCGTGTTTTGCATTGCGGCATCCGGGCAGTCCGGGTGTCTGAACCATCCAATTATTGCCCTCCCATGCCCTCCAGCCAAGCCAACAACGCCGCGTCTGCGCCATCCCACAACCAGCTTGACACCAAGGCCCAGGCCTGGTCTGCGTTGTTTTCTGAGCCCATGAGCGACCTGGTCAAGCGCTACACCTCCAGCGTGTTCTTCGACAAGCGCCTGTGGCAGGCCGACATTGCAGGCAGCCTGGCGCACGCGGAAATGCTGGCGGCCCAGGGCATCATCGGCGCCGAAGACCACGCCTCCATCCAGCGCGGCATGGCGCAGATCACGTCAGAGATCGAATCCGGCGCGTTCGAGTGGAAGCTCGACCTGGAAGACGTACATCTGAACATCGAAGCCCGCCTGACCCAGCTGGTGGGCGATGCGGGCAAGCGCCTGCACACCGGCCGCAGCCGCAACGACCAGGTGGCCACGGACGTGCGCCTGTGGCTGCGCGGCGAGATTGATTTGATTGGTGACCTGCTCAAGGAACTGCAGGTGTCGTTGGTCGATGTGGCCGAGCAGAACGTTGAGGTGATCCTGCCCGGCTTCACCCACCTGCAAGTGGCCCAGCCCGTGAGCTTTGGCCACCACATGCTGGCCTATGTAGAGATGTTCAAGCGCGACGCCGAGCGCATGGCCGACGTGCGCCGCCGCACCAACGTGCTGCCCCTGGGCAGCGCGGCGCTGGCTGGCACCACCTACCCGCTGGACCGCGAGCGCGTGGCCAAGACGCTCGGAATGGAGGGCGTATGCCAGAACAGCCTGGACGCAGTGAGCGATCGCGACTTCGCCATCGAATTCACCGCCGCCGCCAGCCTGTGCATGGTGCACGTGAGCCGCCTCTCTGAAGAACTCATCATCTGGATGAGCCAGAACTTCGGCTTCATCAAAATTGCCGACCGCTTCACCACCGGCTCGTCCATCATGCCCCAGAAGAAGAACCCCGACGTGCCCGAACTGGCGCGTGGCAAGACCGGCCGTGTGGTGGGCCACCTGATGGGCCTGATCACGCTGATGAAGGGCCAGCCCCTGGCCTATAACAAGGACAACCAGGAAGACAAAGAGCCATTGTTCGACACCGTGGACACGCTCAAAGACACGCTGCGCATCTTTGCCGAAATGGTGGGCGGCCAGCTGAACCCCGTCACCGGCAAGAAGGAAGGCGGCATCACCGTCAACGCGCCCGCCATGGAGCAGGCTGCGCTCAAGGGCTACGCCACCGCCACCGACCTGGCCGACTACCTGGTGAAGAAGGGCTTGCCCTTCCGCGACGCGCACGAAACCGTGGCCCACGCCGTCAAGGCCGCCACGGCGCACAACTGCGATTTGTCTGAGCTGCCCCTGAACGTGCTGCAGGGCTTTCACCCGCAGATCGAAAAGGACGTGTACGAGTGCCTGAGCCTGCGCGGCTCGCTCAACGCCCGCAACACGCTGGGCGGCACGGCCCCGGCCCAGGTGCGTGCCCAGTTGGCCCGCCACCGCGCCCGTTTGGCTTGATTTTTGCAGAGCCACACCACCACTTCGGGAGCCTTCGCATGACAACCTTCTTCTCGCGCCGCAGCGGCTTGCTGCGTGCTGCCCGCGCCACACTGGTGCTGGGTGCTGCCCTCACCATGGGGCTGGCGATGGCCCAGTCGGCCAAGCCGGTGCGCATTCTGGTGGGCTTTCCGCCCGGCGGCGGCACCGACGCCATTGCCCGCCTGCTGGCCGAAAAGCTCAAGGACGAACTGGGCATGCCCGTGGTGGTGGACAACCGCCCTGGCGCGGGCGGCCAGATCGCGGCCCAGGCGCTCAAGGCATCGCCAGCCGATGGCCATACGCTGTTTCTGTCGCACGACCACACCATCTCCATCCTGCCCCAGGTCATCAAAAACCCCGGCTACGACCCGGTGCATGACTTCGTCTCGGTGGGCGGCTTTGCCACGTTCGTGAACGCATTCGCCGTCTCGGGCGGCACCCCGGCCAAGTCGTTCAACGACTATGTGGCGTGGGTCAAGGCGCAGGGCAAGGGCAAAGGCGCGGTGGGCATCCCGGCCCCGGCCTCCACGCCCGAGTTCCTGGTCAAGCTGGTGGGCGAAAAGTACCAAATCGACCTGGTCTCCGCCCCCTACCGGGGCAGCGCCCCCATGATGGCCGACATGCTGGGCAACCAGATCAGCGCAGGCGTGGCCTCGGTGCAAGACTTCATTGAGAACCACAAGGCGGGCAAAGTGCATGTGGTGGCCGTGCTGGGCACCAAGCGCCAGGCCGCCATGCCCCATGTGCCCACGTTTGACGAGCTGGGCCTCAAGGGCTTTGAAGACCTGCCTTACTACGGCATCTACGCCCCCGCAGGCACGCCGCAGAAGTTTGTGGTCGATTTCTCCAACGCGCTGGCCAAGGTGGTGGCCATGCCCGAGGTGCACAGCCAGCTCACCACCATGGGCCTGACGGTGGGCTACATGACGCCCCAGCAGCTGACCACGCGCCAGAACGCCTACACCCAGGCCTGGTCGCGCATCATCAAGAACAGCGGGTTTGTGGCGCAATAACCACCTTTGCATCACCGCTGCTTAGCTCCTCGCCATTGCACCGCCAGCTCACCGCCAACGCGCTGACAGCGCGGACTTGGCCCAACAGCCCACCGGGATCCTGGTCCCTGTGGGCTTTTTTGCAACCCGCCAAGGGCCTCTGGCGGTAGCGGTGCGGGCGCACATCGCCAAAATGCCCGCAAAATCGCCCGATGTTTTACGCCATACCCCTGGAACACCGCCCCACCTGGCGCAACCCGCCGTGGATGACCGTGCTGCTGATCGTGGTCAACATGATCGTGTTCTGGGGCCCCCAGCGCAGCGAAGAAAATGCCCGCGACCGCGCTGCCACCTACTACGTGTCCAGCCCCTTGCCCGCCATCGAGGTGCCCCGCTTTTTGGCCTGGCTGGAGGAAACCGGCGACAAGCACCTCAAGGAGGCCCGTGCCCTGCAAAAGGCGGGCAACCACCGCATGCTGCTGCGCTGGATGGAACAGGAAGACGACTTTCAGCAGCGCCTGAAAAGCCCGAGCTTTGTGCCCTTGCAGGACGCGCGCTACATGGACTGGAAGTCCGCCCGCACGCAGTACGAAGGCCGGCTGCCCGCACCCTTCACCCGCAAGTGGGCGCAAAGCTATGCCAAAGACGCTGAGCTGCGCCCCGTCACCTGGCTCACGGCCACGTTCTTGCATGGCAGCAACGGGCACCTCATCGGCAACATGGTGTTTTTGTTTCTGTTCGGCTTCTCGGTCGAGCTGGCGCTGGGGCGCGGCCTGTACCTGGCGTTTTACCTGCTGGGCGGTCTGGGGGGCTCGCTGCTGGCCGGCTGGGCCTATGCGGGCATGGGCAGTTATGGCTTGGGCGCCTCGGGGGCGGTGTCGGCCCTGATGGGCATGTATGCCGTGTTGTACCGCTTGCGTCGGGTGCGGTTTTTCTACCAGCTGTTTTTCTACTTCAACTACGTCACCGCGCCTGCGTTGCTGCTGCTGCCCGCGTGGATTGCGAACGAGTTGCTGCAGCACTGGCTCAGCGGCAAGGGGGTGGCCTACATGGCCCACTTAGGCGGCCTGCTGGCCGGCGCTTCGCTCATGGCCCTGGTCATGCTGGTGCGCCGTAAGCCATTGGAGGTGCCGGTGACGCAGGATGAGGCAGAGGCTGCCGCCGACGACGGCTTTGACGCCCATGTGGCCAGCGCTCAGCGCCTGGCCCAGGGTATGAAGTTTGAGCAGGCCCTGGGCCAGTGGCGTGCCGCCGCCCAGCTGCGCCCGCAAGACCAGAAGGTGCTGAGCGCCTGGTTCAAAACCGCCTTGCTGTGGCCTGAGGGTGAAGACTTTCACCGCGCTGCGCGCCGCATCTTCCGCCTGCATGCGCATGATGAGCAGACGCTGCAGTTTCAGCACGCGAGCTACCGCACGTATTTTGAGAAAGCCAAGCCCGGCGCCCGTTTGCAGCCGGAAGACATGGCCCGCTTGTCCCGCCGCTTTGCCCGTGCGCACCAGTGGGGCGATGCGGAAAAGCTGTTCAACGCTTTGCACAAGACGGCGCCCACGCACCCTGAGTTGGGCGAGACGCTGGGCATGTTGGTGTCGGCCCTGTGCCATGCAGGGCGGCGGGAGCAGGCTGCTTTGTGGGGGCCGCAGTTGCAGCAACTGGCACCGGGGAGTCCGGCGTTGCAGGTGTTGGGCGGGGTGTAGTGGGTGGGTTTGAATTGAATTTGGCTCTGGCGCTTGCAGAGTAAGCGCTAGCAGCTATGGAATTGATAGTGATTTTCTGGACTCCCCCCGCCCGTTCGGGCTGAGCCTGTCGAAGCCTGGGCTTGTTCGTTGATCTGGTGGCATGCCTGTGCTGAGGGCGGGAGCCTGGGAGTGCGCCCGGCGGCGCAGTAACTTTCTTTTGCTTCGCCAAAAAGAAAGTCACCAAAGAAAAGGCGACCCCAAGTCTGCGACCCCTTCGCTGCGCTACGGGGCAAACCTGCGTCGGGGCGGTTGCGGGGTGCGCTGCGGAACTCACTGCGCTGCGTAGCAGCTCCGTTCAGACAGCCGCAGCGAGTCAGTTCACGAAGCATGGGCGCACTTGCGCCCATGCCACCCCGCAACCGCCCCGCCGCAGGCGCAGCCACAGGGGGTGGACAGCCGAGCACCAAAACAGCCACACGGGTCATCGCTACGCTCGACCCAGTCTGCGTAGCGCATGGCGCTAGCGCCCCCGAAGTAGGGCCGAGCAACGCGATGGCCCGTGTGGATGTTGGCTTCCTAGCCCCTCTGTATGCGCCGAGGAGCACAGCGGCCAGCGGATCAGGGATCGCGACTGTTTGAGCGCAGCGAGTTTGAGCGAGACCCCGCTGGACGCGAGCACCGCAGGTTGCCCGAAGCGCAGCGCAGGGACGCAGACAGTGGGGTCGCCCTTTCTTTGGTGACTTTCTTTGGGCCGACCACCCGGCGGCGAAGCGAAAGAAAGTTACTGCGCCGCCGGGCGCACTCCCCGGCTCCCGCCCCCAGAACAGGCACACCGCCAGATCAGCGAACAAGCCCCAGCTTCGACGGGCTCAGCCCGAACGGGCGGGAGGCGTCCAGGTAATCACTATCAATTCAATAGCTGCTAGCGCTTATTCCATGGGTGCTAGCGCCCCATTTAACCCTCAACCCCCCGCACCCCCTGCGGCAAATGGTTGCGCAGCAGCCAGCGCGTCTCCCGCGTCGCTTCCGCATCCGGGTGGCGGGATTCCAGCGTGGCCAGCACGCGCAGGGCCATGTCGGTGCGGTGCAGGCCCTGCAGCAGCACGCGGGCGACCAGCTCGTAGGCCGCGGGCACGCTGTCGTGGTCTTTGAAGCGCCGGTCAAAACCCTGCAGCACCGCCAAGGCCAGTGATGCGTCGCCCGCATTCCAGGCCGCTTTGGCCAGGTTCAGGGTGGCGGTGGCGTCTTGCAGAACGAATTCGGCGTCCTTGCTGCGGCAGGTTTGGAAGGCCTTGATCGCGTCGCTGCTCTGGCCCGATCGCAGCATCAGTGGGATGTAGCGCTGCGCATGGTCCAGCAGCGTGGCGGTCTTGCCCTCGGCCAGCGCCAGCACGCGGTGGTAGCGGCGCTGCGCGGGCACTTCTTCGCCCCGGGTGCGCTGCTCTTCGTAGGCCATGGCCACGGCGGCGGTCACATTGCCTGCGGTGACCAACTCGGCCACCTGGGCGTCAATGGCGTCTTGCTCGATCTGGCGGGGCGTGCGGCGGTCCACGGGGGTCTCGTCGTCGTCCAGGCCTGCGCCGGGCAACAGGTCAATGCCAAATGCCTCGTGGTTTTGGTACATGGCGTAGCCCAGCAGGCTGGCCATGACCCAGCTGAAGTAGATGAGCACCCAGTTGACGATGGGCAGCAGGATCCAGCCCTTGAAGAGCGGCAGCAGCATGCCCAGCGCAATGAAGGTGCCCTGGCTCAGCAAGAAGAGGAACAGGCACAGCAGCAGGTACGGCCAGCCAATGGTGCGCACGGCGTTCCAGGCGTTGGCGGGGTTCAGGGTTTCAGTAAAGCTGCAGGTTTGCACCAGCACGATTTGCGTGGCAGGCAGCAAGAAGCACATGGCCAGCCAGGCCAGGGTGCCCAGGGTGGGGCTCAGGTTCTGCAGCCAGCCGACGGCGATGGCTTGCACGATCAGAATGGCGAACAGCTTCCAGGGCAGGTTCTTCCAGTCCGGGTCCAGCTCAGAGGGGTAGTCCTCGGCCTTGTAGATGCCGCGCGAGCCCAGCGCCGTGACTTTGAAGCCGTAGCGCGAGGCGGCCAGCAGGATGCCGATCTCCACGATCAGGATGCCCAGGGCGTCGGGCAAAAAGAAAATCACCTTGAACAGCATGCTGGAGAGCGCCAGCAGCAGGCTGTACATCAGCGGCTTGGATTGCAGCGGAAAGGTGAAGAAGGTGTTGAGCCGCTGCCAGAACGGTGCGGGCCGTTTGGCGGGCTGGGCAGATGGGTCGATGCCCGTTGGACGTGTGGCCATGGTGGTGCTCCCGCCTCCCTGCGCGGGGTGCGCTGCCTGTGTGGCCCTGTGTGGTGCCTTGGCAGCGCCAATTGTTGCGCGGGAGTATAGGGCGCACACATGTGCTGGCATCTGCAGCACTTTCTCACACATTCACACTCTGGACAGGCGGCGCAGGGTGGCGCCTGAGCGGGTGTATCGGCTACCCTCAGGGCCCTTGCAGGCAAGAGCAAAAAGCACCAATGAAAACACTCTGGAGGAAAGCCCCAGTCAGCGCACTGCTGCTGGGCGGGTTGCTGTGGGCAGCCCAGGCGCAGGCGTTGCAGATCGTCAGCTTCAGCCCCCAGGGCGAGGTGGCGCGGGTGCGCCAGGCCGTGGCCAAGTTCGATGCGGCGGCGGTGAACTTTGGCGACCCCAAGGCGCCTGCGCCCATCGCCATCAGTTGCAACGACGCCGCAGCCTCCAAGGGCACCGGCCGCTGGACCAGCGAGCGCGAGTGGGTGTTTGACTTTGAAGCCGACCTGCCCCCGGGCATGCGCTGCACGGCCACCGTCAAGCCTGACTTCAAACCAGCCTCTGGCGCAGCATTGGCGGGCGCTAAAAGCTATCAATTCAATAGCGGTGGGCCGTTCGTGCAAAGCGTGCGTCCCAACACCTACGAGCAGATCGACGAAGAGCAGTTCTTTGTGCTGCAGCTCAATGGCCCCGCCACCACCGAGAGCGTGCAGGCCAATGTGTGGTGCGCGCTGGACGGGGTGGGCGAGCGCGTGCCCGTGCGCATGATCGAAGGCACGCAGCGCAGCGATATTCTCAAGTCGCTGGGGCTGGACAAGCGGGCGGCCAAAGACCCGCTGCAGTTTCCCGCACTGGCGTGCAACCGGCGGCTCACCTCGGGCTCGCAACTGCAACTGGTGTTTGGCAAGGGCGTGGCCACGCCCAGCGGCGTGGCCAATGCGGTGGAAAAGCGCTTCACCTACAAAGTGCGCGAGCCGTTCTCGGCCGAGTTCAATTGCGAACGTGAAAACGCCCAGGCTGCCTGCCTGCCGCTGCGGCCCATGGTGTTGTCGTTCAACGCCCCGGTGCCGCGCAAGCTGGCGATGGCGATTCGCCTCAAGTCCGCCAAGGAAACCCTCAAGCCCGTTGCAGGTGCGAACGAAGATGGTGGTGACAAGGACGCCGATGCCCTGGTCAACAGCATCCAGTTCGATGCACCTTTGCCCGAGCAGACCTCGTTCACCGTGGAGTTGCCCAAGGACTTCAAGGACGCCGCAGGCCGGCCGCTGCGCAATGCCGCCAGCTTTCCGCTGAAGGTGGCTACGGCGGGCATGCCGCCGCTGGCCAAGTTTGCGGCCGCGTCCTTTGGTGTGGTCGAGCGCTTTGCCGAAGGGGCTGACGGCCCGGCCTTGCTGCCCGTGACCCTGCGCAACGTAGAGGCGGGCCTGAAAGTGCAAGGCCTGCAGCCGGGCGGCATGGTGGCGCCCACTGGTAAGGTGAGCACGCTCAAGCCGTCCACCGATGCGGACATCATTGCCTGGTTTCGCAAGGTGGCCCGCTACGACAACTACAACATCCAGCGCCGCGTGGCCGCCCGGGATGTGAAGGGCCCGCTGCCCAAGGTGGTGGACGACGACCGCGACTATGTGCAAACCCGCATGCTCTCGCTGCTGGCAGGGCAGGGCGGCGTCAAGACGCTGGATTTGCCACAGGTCACCGGCAAAGAGCTGCGCCCGTTCGAGGTGGTGGGCATTCCGCTGCCACCGGGCTTTCACGTGGTGGAGATCGCATCGCAAAAGCTGGGCGCCTCGCTGCTGGACGAGCGCCATGGCGATGGCCGCACCATGTACGTGCGCACCTCTGCCTTGGTCACCAATCTGGGCGTTCACTTCAAGCTGGGGCGTGAAAACGCCGTGGTCTGGGTCACGTCGCTGGACAAAGGCAAGCCCATGCAGGGCGCCAAGGTGCGGGTGTCGGACTGCGCCGGGCGCGAGCTGGCCCAGGCCATCACCAACGAGCAGGGCGTGGCGAATATCGAGGGCTTGTCGCCGGTGCCGCCGTCTTGCAATTCCCATGACGACTACGCCCAGGGCTCATCGGCCTACTTTGTGAGTGCCCGCCACACCGAGGGCGGCCTGGAAGACATGGCCTTCACCTGGAGCGACTGGCAAAAGGGCATTGAGCCCTGGCGCTTCAATGTGCCCACCAGCAGCCAGCCCCAGCCCGACCAGCGCGCCCACACCATGCTCGACCGCGCCCTGTTCCGCGCAGGCGAGACGGTGTCGATGAAACACTTCTACCGCCACGAGTCGCGCAAGGGCCTGGAGACGCCCAAGTCCGGCCCTCGCACTTTGCTGATCACCCATGTGGGCAGCGGCCAGCAGTTTGAGCAACCCGTGCAGTGGCGTCGCACGCCCACGGGTGGCTTGAGCGCCCTGAACAGTTTCGCCATTCCGCCCGCTGCCAAGCTGGGCCAGTACACCATTGAGTTGCGTGACAACGACAGAGACAACGACAGAGACAGCGATCGAGGCACCATCGCCACTGGCCAGTTCCGGGTGGAGGAGTTCCGCCTGCCCGTGCTGGAAGGGCGCATTGCCCCGTCTGACAGCAAGCCGCTGGTGCGGGCCCGTGCGGTGCCCACCGATGTGCAGATCAACTACGTGGCCGGTGGTGGCGCAGCCAACCTGCCGGTGCGCGTGTCGGCCCTGGTGCGTGACAAGGCGCTGCAGTACCCCGACTACGATATGTTCAGCTTCAACCCCCCTCGCCAAAAGGGCGCTGCAGGGGCATCGGCCGGTGCCGGTGATGACGAAGAGGCCGCTGCCAGCCAGGACGCCCGCGTGGTGGCCGACAAGCTGCCGCTGACGCTGGACAAGAACGGTACGGGCAAGGTGAGCATCGACAACCTGCCCCAGGCCCGCCGTCCGCAAGACCTGCTGCTCGAAGCCACCTACGCCGACCCCAATGGCGAAGTGCAAACCCTGCGCAGCACCCACACCCTGTGGCCAGCGGGCGTGGTGGCTGGGGTCAAGACGGAGGGATGGGCATCGGCCAGCCAGAAGATCCGCTTCCAGGCCCTGGCGCTGCAGCACAACGGCCAGGCGGCACCCAACACGGCGCTGCAGGTGCAGGCCGTAGCGCGCATCACCACCACCACGCGCAAGCGCATGGTGGGCGGCTTCTACAGCTACGACAACCAGACATCGACCAAAGACCTGGGCACGGTGTGCACGGGCAAGAGCGACAGCCGGGGCTTGCTGCTGTGCGAAGCCAAGCTGGACGAGGCGGGCGAAGTGGAGCTGGTGGTGACGGCCACCGACCGTGATGGCAATACCAGCGAGGCCGCTTCGTCCGTGTGGGTCACCCGCCAGGGCGAGCTGTGGTTTGGTGGCGAAGACCATGACCGCATCGACCTGCTGCCCGAAAAGAAGAGCTACCAGGTGGGCGAGACCGCCAAGTTCCAGGTGCGCATGCCGTTTCGTTTTGCCACCGCCTTGGTGGCGGTGGAGCGCGAGGGCATCATCGAAACCCATGTGGTGCAGCTCAATGGGCAAGACCCCACCGTGAGCCTCAAGGTGCAGTCGGACTGGGGCCCCAACGTGTACGTGAGCGTGCTGGCACTGCGCGGGCGGCTGCGTGAGGTGCCTTGGTACAGCTTCTTTACCTGGGGCTTCAAGGCGCCCACCGAGTGGTGGAGCGCCTTCTGGTACGAAGGCAAGGAATACCAGGCCCCCACGGCGCTGGTCGATTTGTCCAAGCCCGCTTTCCGCCTGGGTCTGGCCGAAATCCGTGTGGGCACCCAGGCCCACCAGATCGATGTGAAGGTGACGGCTGACAAGGAAAGCTACCCCGTGCGCGGCAAGGCGCAGATCACCATCACCGCCACGCTGCCCGGCGGCAAGCCTGCGGCCAACGCCGAGGTAGCGCTGGCCGCCGTAGACCAGGCCCTGCTGGAGCTCATGCCCAACACCAGCTGGAACCTGCTGGAAGCCATGCTGCAGCGCCGCAGCTGGGGCGTGCAGACAGCGACCGCGCAGTCCGAAATCATTGGCCGACGCCACTACGGCAAAAAGGCCGTGCCCGCAGGCGGTGGCGGTGGCCGCTCGCCCACGCGCGAGTTGCTCGACACGCTGCTGCTGTGGAACCCCAACGTGCAGCTTGATGCCAACGGCCAGGCCAAGGTGACGGTGCCGCTCAACGATGCCCTGACCACCTTCAAGATCGTGGCGGTGGCCGATGCGTCTGCAGGGCTGTTTGGTACTGGTAGCACCAGCATTCGGGCCACGCAAGATTTGCAGATCATCAGCGGCCTGCCGCCGCTGGTGCGCGAGGGCGACAACTACCGTGCGCAGATCACGCTGCGCAACACCACCAAGGCGGCCATGAAGGTCGAAGTGGCGCCGCGCGCCACGATGCTGGAGCTCAAGCCCCAGACCATCGACATCCCTGCCGGTGAAGCCCGTGAGGTGGCTTGGGATGTGACCGCGCCCGCGCAGCTGGCGCAGACCCGCGCCGAAGCCATCCTGTGGGAAATCCAAGCGCGCGACACCACGGGCGGTGCCACCGATGCCTTGAAGGCCCGCCAGCGCATCGTGCCCGCTGTGCCGCTGACGGTGCAGCAGGCCACGCTGGTGCAGGTGGATGGCAAGTTTGCGCTGGACGCAGCCCCGCCCGCAGACTCCATCCCCGGCCGGGGCGGGCTGAAGCTGTCGCTGCAACCCAAGCTGGCCGAAGGGCTGCCCGGCGTGCGCGACTGGTGGGCCGTCTATCCGTTTGCGTGCCTGGAGCAAAAGACCAGCAAGGCCGTGGGCCTGCGCGATGGCAAGCTCTGGCAAACCGTGGTGGCGCAGTTGCCTACGTACTTGGACAGTGACGGCCTGGCCAACTACTTCCCGCCGCGCAGCGGCGACGCCAACACGGGCAGTGACACGCTCACCGCCTACGTGCTGGCCGCCACGCACGAGGCAGCAGCCATAGACCCCGCCTTTGCGCTGCCCGACGAAGCCCGCGCGCCGATGGAGCGTGGCCTGATCGCCTTCATCGAGGGCCGCATCCAGCGCAACTTCTGGAGCCCACGCAAAGACCTGGACATGCGCAAGCTCGCAGCCATCGAGGCCCTGTCGCGCTACGGCAAGGCCCAGGGTCGCATGGTGAGCAGCATCACCATTGCGCCCAACCAGTGGCCCACGCACTCGGTGATCGACTGGGTGAACGTGCTCAAGCGCGTGGCCGATGTGCCCGAGCGCGACAAACGCCTGGCCGAGGCGATGCAGATCCTGCGTGCGCGCCTGTCGTTCCAGGGCACCAAGCTCATCTTCAGCACCGAGCAGGACGACTACTGGTGGTGGCTGATGCAAAACGGCGACGTGAACACCGCCCGCCTGATGCTGGCCGTGATGGACGACCCCACCTGGAAGGACGACATGGGCCGCCTGGCCAACGGCTTCATCAGCCGCCAGCAAGCCGGTGCCTGGCACACCACCACCGCCAACCTGTGGGGCGGCTTGGCGCTGGAGAAGTTCAGCGCCAAGTTTGAAGCCACGCCAGTGGCGGGCGCCACCAAGGCGACCATGGGCGGCAACAGCGCCAGTGTGGACTGGAGCAAGGTCGAGCGCATCAAGGCCACCGACGCCAGCGGCGCTGCCCACCAGACCACCTGGTTTGGCGCGCCCTCAGCACCGGGCAACCTGAAGAACAACAGCGTGTTCCTGCCCTGGGGCAAGGCGGGTGGCAAGGAGGCGCTGGAGGTGACCCACCAAGGCACGGGCAAGCCCTGGCTTACTCTGCAGTCGGTAGCGGCGGTGGAGCTGAAGGCGCCGTTCGCGGCGGGCTACTCCATCAAGAAAACTGTCACACCGGTCGAGCAGGCCAACAAGTCGCTGCCCGCAGGCCAGTACACCCGTGGCGACGTGCTGCGCGTGAAGCTGGAAGTGAACGCCAGCGCCGACATGACCTGGGTGGCCATCACCGACCCGATCCCGGGCGGCGCCACCATCCTGGGCAGCGGCCTGGGCCGCGACTCAGAAATCGCCACACAGGGCGAGAAGCAGGGCGGCAGCGGCTGGGCCGCGTTTGAAGAGCGCAGCTTTGAGTCCTTCCGCAGCTACTACCAGTACCTGCCCAAGGGCACCGTGACGATGGAATACACCGTGCGCCTGAACAATGTGGGCGAGTTTGCCCTGCCGCCCAGCCGGGTGGAGGCCATGTACGCGCCCGAGATGTTTGGCGAGTATCCGAATGCACGGGTGAAGGTGGGGGCTGCGAAGTGAGGCCAAGCCAAAGCCTTTTGAGACTGTCCACACCATGAGCCCCAGCGTGTTTGTGGAGTTGCGGTTTTGGCTGCTGGTGGTGTTCTCTTTGGTACTGCCAGCAGGCATCTATGGATTGCTGCTGGTGTCCCGTGCCATCTCCAGCCGGGCTGTGCTTGGCTTTGGTGTGGCACTGGTGTTGATGGCGGGGGTGGATGTGTACTTACTGCAGTCTCTGGGCACGTTGGCCAAGGCATCCCCCTCGCTGGCCGACGATGCCCTGTTTGGGTCAGAGCTGACCATCGCCTTGTATGTGTTGCCCGTGGTGTTTGGTGGCATCGGGGTCAACCTGATTTCGCACGTGCTGCTTCGCCATTTGACAGAGGCAGAAAAGCGGTTTGAACGAGAGCACCCGGATGGCTGAGTTGTGGGGCCAGCGCGTTGTGTGCGGCCAGTGCGCGCTGTGGCGTTTGACTGTTGCGGGGGCTCTTCTGCTGGTCGCTGGCGCGGCCAGTGCGTTACCGTCTTATGACGAAGTCCGCGCCGACTTCCGTCCCTCCGACACGGTGATCCTCTCGGCTGAAGGCGAGGTGCTGCAGCGCCTGCGCACCGATGCCACGGTGCGCCGGGGCCAGTGGGTGCCGCTGGCCGATGTGTCGCCCGCGCTGCGCACGGCGCTGGTGCTGAGCGAGGATAAGCGGTTTTTTGAGCACAGCGGGGTGGACTGGCGCGCAGCATCGGCAGCCGCCTGGGGCAATCTGTGGAACCAGCGCACGCGGGGTGCCAGCACCCTCACCATGCAGCTGGCCGGGCTGCTCGATGGGGACTGGCGCCAGGGGCCGGGCGGGCGCTCGGTGGTGCAAAAGATCGGGCAGACGGTGGCGGCGCAGGTGCTGGACCGGCGCTGGCGCAAAGACCAGATTCTGGAGGCCTACCTGAACCTGGTGCCGTTTCGCGGCGAGGTGGTTGGCATTGATGCGCTGAGCCGCACGCTGTTTGGCAAAGCAGCCCATGGCCTGGACGACCGCGAGGCTGCGGTGGCTGCGGCCCTGGTGCGTGCCCCCAATGCCAAGCCCGCCCTGGTGGCGCAGCGGGCCTGCGGTGTGTTGCGTGCCATGCAGCCTGCCACAAAGACTGCCATAGCCCAGCCGCGTGCCGCGCAGACCGACTGCGATGCGCTGGAGTTGTTCACCACCGCTGCCGTGCAGCGGCGTGCCTTTGATGCGACCGAGGGCATCGCCCCTCACTGGGCGCGCTACGCGTTGCGCCAGCAGGCTGCGAATGCAACCCAGGCACCGGGTGCCCTTGCTACCAGCACGGCTGTCCCCGCGCAGCAGGCGCTGCGCACCACGGTGCGCGCGCCCTTGCAACGGTTTGCGGTGCAAAGCCTGCAGCAGCAACTGCGCGAATTGCACGGACGCAATGTGGAAGACGGTGCTGTGCTGGTGCTGGACAACGCCACTGGCGCGGTGCTGGCGTGGGTGGGCTCATCGGGCGCCTTGAGCCAGGCCAGCGAGGTCGATGGCGTACTGGCCCTGCGCCAGCCGGGCTCCACGCTCAAGCCCTTTTTGTATGCGCAGGCGATCGCCGAGCGGCGGCTCACGGCAGCGTCGCTGGTGGACGATTCATCGGCGCAGATCGCGACCTCCGGCGGGTTGTATATCCCGCAGAACTACGACCGCCAGTTCAAGGGCTGGGTGTCGGCGCGCACGGCGTTGGCGGCCTCGCTCAATGTGCCCGCAGTGCGCACGCTGGTCATGGTCACGCCCGATGCGTTCCACCGCCAGTTGGGGGCGCTGGGGTTGCCGCTGCGCGAAAGCGGCGACTACTTTGGCTACAGCCTGGCGCTGGGCAGCCCCGAGGTGCCGCTGCTGCAGTTGACCAATGCCTATCGCACGCTCGCCAATGGCGGGCGGGCCAGTCCTATTGCAGGCACGCTCTCCAATGGCGGGCGGGCCAGTTCTATTGCAGGCACGCTTGCCAACGGGGGACGCGTCAGTCCTGTTGCAGATTCGCTGGCCAACGGGGAGCGCTTCAGCCCCACCACGGCCTTGCCGCCCAGCGCTAGCCCGGTGTTCACGCCCGCGCTGGACCCGCGTGCCGCCTTCATCGTGGGCGACATCCTCTCGGACGGCAACGCCCGCGCCCGCACCTTTGGCACCGACAGCGTGCTGGCCACCCGCTTTTGGACGGCCGTGAAAACCGGCACCAGCAAAGACATGCGCGACAACTGGGCCGTGGGCTGGTCCGAGCGCTACACCGTGGGCGTGTGGGTGGGCAATGCCAGCGGCGCGGCCATGCACGACGTGAGCGGCACCAGCGGCGCAGCGCCAGTGTGGGCGGCGGTAATGGGCTTTTTGCACGCCCGCCAACCCAGCCGCGCGCCCCGGCCACCGCCAGGGCTGGTACAGCAGGCGGTGCGCTTTGGCGCCTCGGGCCCTGCAGAGCCGGGCCGCCGCACGCCCCCCATGCCGCTGGAGGCTGCGCGCCAGGAGTGGTTTGTGCAAGGCACGCAGCAAGCGCTTTTTGCTATAAATTATGTAGCTGATAGCGCTTTATCTGTAAGCGCTGGAGGCAAAATTGACTCCAAATCCACCATCGTGCGGGCGTCTCCGCAGGCCACGCAGGAGGCGCAGGCCGAGGCGGCCCGCATCTTGACGCCAGTCAAGGGCACCATCATCGCCTTGGACCCCGACATCCCTCCGCAAGCCCAGCGCCTGCGCTTGAAGGCGAGCGACGATGCGGGCGCCCGCGTGGCCTGGCGCATGGACGGCAAAGCGCTGGGCCGGGGGCCGTTGCTGGAATGGCTGCCCTGGCCGGGCCGCCACACGCTGGAGCTGACCGATGCGCAAGGGCGGGTGCTAGACACCGTGCGCTTTGAAGTGCGGGGCGCTGGCGTGGCGCCGGGCGCAACCCAGGCAGCGGCACAGCGTGCTCGCTAACAGTTTGCGCGGCGGGCAAAACACCGAAAAAGCCCGAGAGAGCCTGTTGATGGTCTCGCGGGGATTCGCTCCAACCCTTCGGGCACGGGTGTTTGCGGGCGGTCTGCTGCGCTGCGGTGCTTGCCAGTGGCTGAGCTGAAGGCAGCACTTCACGCCTCGCACGCCATCCCGCAAAGACCGGTGCGCGACCCCTGGTGGATCGTCCGCAGGCTCTAGCGTCCCCTCTTGTGCGCAAGCGCCTGAATCGTTGCGCTAAGGCGGTGTTTGCCTGCCAATTTGCACTGATGTGGCGTGGCCTGCTCACTACAATGGGGCATCTCTTCTGTGCGCGGCACCGCCTCTCCATGCCTTTCAATCAGTGTCATTCTTGCCAAGGCTGTACCGGCGTTTTGTGCAGCACCCTGCAGGTGCTGCGGGGCACGACCGCAAGCTAGTCAGGCATGCCGCAGTCTCGCAAGTCCCTCTCTCACCGCCTGCTCTGGCTGGCCTTGTTGCTGTCGCTTGGGATTGGCGCCCTGACGGTGCGTACCCTCTGGACGCTGCGCAACGACGAGTGGAACTACGCCCTGCAGGCCAATGCCAACCTGGTGGGCACGCTGTCGCGCTCGCTGGAGTGGACGCTGGACGCTGTGGACCAATCCTTGCTGAGTGTGGCTTCGGAGCTGGAGCGCGTGAAGGACCTGTCTGCGACCGCGCAGTTGCGCCGACAAATGCGTTTTGAAGGCCTGATGCGCCTGCAGGGGCTGGGTGATGTGCTGGTGCTCAACGCCCAGGGTGACATCATTCTGGACTCGGGCTTCAGCGAGCCGCGCAAGGCCAATTTTGCAGACCGCGACTACTTCCGCGCCTTCAAGGACGGGCGGCATGAAGGCCTGTTCATTGGCAAGCCGGTGCCTTCAAGGGTGTCGCAACTGAACTCACTGCCCATGGCGCGGGCCTATCGCACGCCGGACGGTGCCTTCGCTGGCATTGTGCTGAGCGCGGTGCGCTTGAGTTACTTCAACGAGCTTTTCGCTTCGGTGAACCTGGGCGACAACAGCGGCGTCAACCTGTTCCGGGCCGACGGCATCATCGTTTCGCGCTTTCCCTATGGTGATCTGGACGTGGGCAAGAGCCTGGCAGGCTCTCCCAATATGCTGCGTTTTCAGCGCGAAAGTCAGGGGTCATTCGTCGGCCTGGCCGAGTTGGATGGGGTTGAGCGCTCCTATTCCTTTACCCAGGTGGGGCGGTTTCCTCTGATTTTGAATGTGGCACAGGCCCGCTCCACCATCGAGAGCAAGTGGACCCGCTCGGCTTGGGGCTTGGGCATGTTCACGCTGCTGCTGATGCTGTCGTGCATGGCGCTGGCCGCTCTGTTCAGCCGCGAGTTGCAGCGCCGCCAGGCCATCGCCGCCCGCCTGCACCGTGCCGAGCGGGACATGAGCACCATCTTGCACAGCATTCCGTCGGTGGTGGGATCGTGGGATGCCAACCTGTACAATCGCTTTGGCAATCAGGCGCATGAGATCTGGTTTGGCGTGCCCCCTGAGAAGCTGCGCGGCATGCACATGAGCGAGATGCTGGGCTTCAAGCGCTTTGGTTACACCGAACCCCTGCTGCGCAAGGCGCTGGAGGGTGAACCCCAGGTGTTTGAAACCACGTTAACCGACAAGCAGGGCATGGCGCGCCACGTCATCGTTTCCTACACCCCCGAGCGCGATGGTGAGCAGGTGCTTGGCCTGTTCATCCAGCTCACCGACATCACCGACCGCAAGCACATGGAAGACCTGCTTTTCGAGGAAAAGGAGCTGATGCGCCTGACCTTGCAGTCGATTGGCGATGCCGTGGTGTGCTGCAATGCCGCAGGCCACGTGACGTACCTGAATCCCGTGGCACAGAGGCTGACAGGCTGGCAAGGCTTCGACGCGGCAGGCCGTGATGTGGACGAAGTCATTCACCTGGTGCCCACCGATGCGGGGGTGGAGTTGGGCAGCCCCTTGCGCACCGCCATGCAGAACGACCGGCCCATGGCAGCCACCCGTGGCGTGGTCGAGCACCGCGCCACCTGCCAGCGCTTTGACGTGGAGCTTTCGGCCAGCCCGATTGCCGACCGCCATGGTCACGTGACGGGGGCGGTGGCCGTGCTGCGCGACGTGACGCAGGCCGTGGCCATGGCCGCACGCATGGCGCGGCTGGCGCACTATGACGCGCTGACGGACTTGCCCAACCGGGTGCTGCTGCAAGACCGTGCCCAGCAAGCCATTGCCCAGGCACAGCGCGATGGCAAGCATGTGGGGGTGCTGTATCTGGACCTGGACGGCTTCAAGCAAGTCAACGACGCCCTGGGCCACGATGTGGGTGACCAACTGCTGGTGCAGTGGGCGCAGCGCCTGCAGGCTGCCGTGCGCCAGACAGACACCGTCTGTCGCCAGGGGGGCGATGAGTTTGTGCTGCTGCTGCCCGGCATTGGCAACGCCCAACAGGCCACGGTGGTGGCCCGCAAAATCATGGCGCAATGCGAGGCACCGTTCATGCTGCAAGGGGTGGCGGTGCCCATGGGCCTGAGCGGCGGGATCAGCCTGTACCCCGAGCATGGGCGCGACCTGGACGAGCTGACCCGCCACGCCGATGCTGCCATGTACGCGGCAAAACAGGCTGGTCGCAACCAGGTGCGCTTGTATGAAGGTGCAGGCCAGCCGCCCAGGCTGGTGGTGTAGCAGGCGGCGATGGCCTGAGATCCTGTTGATGCGACTGCCTCGGTACCTGTGCCGCGCGGGTCTGGGTTGCATCCTCGGCTTTGGAAATTTGTTGCAAGGCCCCGCAAATAATTTTGATGGCTTGGTGCGGTGGCTGCGTCTACCATGCTGCGCTGTCCCCTTACACGGAGTGAGAGCGTGCCTGACCTGTCCAAAATCACCTGTATCGAAGACCTGCGGGTCGTTGCCCAGCGCCGTGTGCCGCGCATGTTCTACGACTATGCGGACTCGGGCTCGTACACCGAAGGCACTTACCGCTCCAACGAAGCCGACTTTCAGGGCATCAAGCTGCGCCAGCGCGTGGCAGTCAACATGGAAGGCCGCAGCACCTGCACCACCATGGTGGGGCAGGACGTGGCCATGCCCGTGGCCATCGCACCCACGGGCCTCACGGGCATGCAGCATGCCGACGGGGAAATCCTGGGGGCCAAGGCTGCCAAGGCGTTTGGTATTCCGTTCACGCTGTCCACCATGAGCATCTGCTCCATCGAGGACATTGCTGAGCACACGGGCCGTCATCCGTTTTGGTTCCAGGTGTATGTGATGCGCGACCGTGATTTCATCGAGCGCCTCATCGACCGCGCCAAGGCGGCCAACTGCTCGGCCCTGCAGCTCACACTGGATTTGCAGATCCTGGGTCAGCGCCACAAGGACATCAAGAACGGGTTGTCGGCGCCGCCGCGCCCTTCGCTGGCCAACCTTATCAACCTGGCCACCAAGCCGCGTTGGTGCCTGGGCATGCTGGGCACACCACGGCGCAGCTTTGGCAACATCGTGGGCCACGCCAAGGGCGTGGGCGATATGTCGTCGCTGTCGTCGTGGACGGCCGAGCAGTTCGATCCGCAGCTCAACTGGGGCGATGTGGAGTGGATCAAAAAGCGCTGGGGCGGCAAGCTGATCTTGAAGGGCATCATGGACGCAGAAGACGCGCGCCTGGCCGTCAACAGCGGCGCTGATGCGCTCATCGTCAGCAACCATGGTGGCCGCCAGCTCGATGGCGCCCCCTCTTCGATTGCCGCGTTGCCCCACATTGCAGACGCCGCAGGCAAGGACATTGAGGTGTGGATGGACGGCGGTATCCGCAGCGGGCAAGACGTGCTCAAAGCCCGTGCACTGGGGGCGCAGGGCACACTGATTGGCCGCAGCTTTCTGTACGGCCTGGGGGCGTATGGCGAGGCCGGCGTGACCCGTGCGCTGCAGATCATTCAGAAAGAACTGGACATCACCATGGCGTTTTGCGGTCACACCCACATCAACAACGTGGACCGCAGTGTGCTGTTGCCCGGCACTATTCCTCGCCTTTGACGCGGAGGGCAGGGCGGGGGCGCTGTTGACAAGTCGCCCTCCCATATTTCAGCCTGCGCGCCCCGTTTGGCGTGGGGTCAGTGCTTTCAAGCCGCAGCCGGGCTGCCGCAGTCCACAGGGCTTGTTAAGACGCAGCCTTCCACAGGATGTAGTCGGCCTGGTACTTCACCACTTGCTTTTGCCCGGCGTTGCCCGCAGCGCATGCCATGGCTGGGGCTACACCGCCCTGCGTTGCCACGCGCTGGATGTAGGTCACGCCCTGCATGGCGCCCATGCCCATGGCGGGGTTGGCCTTGACCAGTTGCAAAGGGATGTTGCCTGCACCTGCTGGCGCCACGGCGACCTGTGTGGCTGTGACCTTGGAGCCGTCGTTGCTCTCCCAAGTGGCAGGCGGGCCAAAGTAGC
This sequence comes from Acidovorax sp. 106, assembly GCF_003663825.1. Classification (NCBI taxonomy): domain Bacteria; kingdom Pseudomonadati; phylum Pseudomonadota; class Betaproteobacteria; order Burkholderiales; family Comamonadaceae; genus Acidovorax; species Acidovorax sp. 106. The sequence goes on from NZ_RCCC01000001.1 coordinate 2,867,636, forward strand.
GGCCAATGGTTTTGCCTGCGCGGTCCATCAGCTTGGCATCTGGCCCCACAAACACCCACTCAAAGTCGCTGGGCATGTCTTTCTTGGCGCGGCACTCGTAGGTGATGTCGCCCGCACCCACGGTTTCCATGGCAACGCGTTGGCCCGCGGGCACTTGCACCGCTGCAGGCAGTGTGCTTTGGTTGAATGCGGGTATGGAGGTCATGGGGGCCATCGAGCCGCAGGCCGTCAGGGCGGCGGCTGTGGCCAGCAGGGTCATGGCGATCAAAGGGGTGCGTGCTTGCATGGTGCTTCCTTGGGACGGGTTGGGATAGTGCGCACCGAAGTCGTGCTGCAGGCATGGCGGTCCATACGCCCGAGGCGGGCTGTGCAGCTTTGTTTCCGGTGACCAAGGGCTATACGCAGGCTGATGCAGGGTGGATTCAAAAAGTTTTTCTTTCTGAAACGCTCTTTCAAAAGCGATGGCGCGTGAGCTCGCAGCCTTGAATCCAAAGGGGTGCTGCAACCGTATCCTTGTTGCAGGCATTGGCGGGGTGGGTGATGCACCTGTGCGCCCCAACCCCACAGTGCGCGCGGCAGTTGTGCCTGCAACGGTCCATATCCAAGACAATGGGCGCATGAGCACCCTCCACCCCGATCGCGAACTCATGGAACTCATCGACCGCGTGGCCGCGCAAGACGACTCGGCCCTCAAGGCCCTGTATGAGCGCACCTCATCCAAACTGTTTGGCCTGGCGCTGCGCATCGTGCGCCAGCGCGATGCCGCCGAGGATGTGCTGCAGGACGCCTTCGTGGCCATCTGGCGCGGGGCGGGAAGCTACCGCGCCTCGCTCAGTCCCCCCATGGCCTGGATGGGGCTCATCGTGCGCAGCCGCGCTCTGGATGCCCTGCGCAAGCGCACAACCGACCGCAGCGATGTGACCGATGAACTGGACGACCTGCTGTCGGACACGCTGGAGGGCGACGGCGCCAACCCCATGGACGTGACGGAGGCCAGCGAGCAAGCCTTTGCCCTGCACCAGTGCCTTGCCAAGCTCGATGGCAAGCAGCGCGAAGTCGTCAGCCTGGCGTATCTGCGCGACCAAAGCCACAGCGAACTGGCCGAGCAGCTCAAGCTGCCGCTGGGCACCGTCAAGACCTGGATACGGCGTGGGCTGGACCAGTTGCGCAACTGCATGGCGCGTTACGTGTGAGAGGCCCGCTGCTGTGAATATCACCCAACACCCCGAACTGCTGCAGCGCCTGGCTGCCAGCTACGCCCTGGGCACGCTGCGCGGTGGCGCACGCCGCCGCTTTGAATCGCTGGCCCGCGAGCACGCTACCGTGCGCGCTGCGGCGCTGGTGTGGCAAACCCACTGGTCCGGTCTGGCCGAGTTGCAGCCTGGCAACGCGCCTGACCCGGCCGTGTGGGTGCGCATCCACAATCTGGTGCAGGCCGACAAAGCCCAGCATGCCATGGCGGCTGCACGCGCCGCAGCGCCAAGGCCGGTGGGCTGGTGGCGCACCCTGTGGGTGTGGCGCGGCGCCGCTGCGGCGGGGGCCGTGGCCACCTTGGCGGCGGTGGTGGTGGGCTTGCAAGCCCATGGCAGCCTGCAAGCGGCCACCAGCGCGCAGATTGCCGCCCTGCAGCAGCAACTGCAAGCGACTCCGCAGATTCAGTACGTGGCCGTGTTGGCGGACGACAAGGCCGATGCCTCGATGTTGGTGACCTTTGACCCGAAGAACCACCAGTTAGTGTTGCAGCGCGTGGGGGGCTTCCAGGAGGGCGACGATCAATCTCTGCAGCTGTGGGCGCTGCCTCCGGCGGGCGGCCCACGCTCTTTGGGCGTGCTCGGGCATGAAAAGCTGCTGACCCTGACGGCGGGCGAACGGGACGTTCAACAGGTTCCTGCACTGGCCATCAGCCTGGAGCCCAAGGGGGGCGTGCCCAGCGCAACAGGCCCCACGGGCCCAGTGCTGTTCAAGGGGGCGCTCATTCAGCGCATGCTGTAGCGCGGCGCTGGTGCGGTGGGTGGCTAAGCGGATGGCGATGCGGATGCTGAGGCTCGCCCTGCATGCGGGGCCTTGGCAAACCGCTGCCCAGGTTTGAATCCAGCGGACTACGGCCTGCGTATAAGTATGCATAGGCAAGATGGGCGGCGCTGCCGCCCTTGAAGCAAAGCACCCTGACCCAGCACCCTAACCCTTGGGAGGACCCCCGATGACGAACTTTCACCCCCGACAGATTCCAGGGCCCCGCGCGGCGGCTGTGGCCTGTGCCCTAGCCTTGGCTGGTACCTTGGCTGCAGGCGCAGTCCAGGCCGACACGGGCAAACTGCTGCTCACCGGGGGCGTCAGCTCCATCACCGGTAGCGCGGGCGGCGGCATCACGCCTTGGGCCGTGATTGGCACCAACGCCACGGAGGGCGAGCTGGGCGTGAGCAGCTACGCCACGCGTGCGGGCACGCAGGACTACGCTCTTACCAGCTACGGTGTGGCGCTGGGCTACAAAGACCGGGTAGAGCTGTCGCTGGCGCGGCAAGACTTTGACGCCGCGCCTGCCTTTGCGCTGAATGGCATTGCGCCCTTTGGCGTGGTACCAGGCCAGCACATCCAGATGGACGTGTTGGGCCTGAAGGTGAAGCTGGCGGGCGACGCCATCTTGGACGCCGACACCTGGATGCCCCAGATTGCCGTGGGCCTGGAGCACAAACAGGTGCGCCCCGGATCGTTGCAATCGGTGCTCGACTTTTTGGGCACCCAAACCAGCGGCACCGATGTGTATGTGAGCGCCACCAAGCTGCTGCTGGGCCAGGGCCTGCTGCTCAACGGCACGCTGCGCTACACCAACGCCAACCAGAACGGCCTGCTGGGCTTTGGCTCGGCAGCGCCCGGCAAAAACAGCCGCAGCCTGCAGCCCGAGTTCTCCATCGCCTACCTGCTGCGGCCCAACCTGGCCGTGGGGGCCGAATACCGCTTCAAGCCCAACAACCTGCAGGCGCTGGGCGCTGCTGCGGGCCTGGGTGCTGCGCTGCGTGAAGATGACTGGAAGGACGTCTTCATCGCCTGGGCGCCCAGCAAGAACGTGTCACTCACGCTGGCCTACGTCGATCTGGGCCGCATCGTGCCCGGCGTGACCCGCGATCGCCGCCAGACGGGGTATTACCTCTCGGCCCAGGTGGCGTTCTAGCCCCCTCTCTAGCTCCCCTCTCGATCCCTTTTTTCCGCTTGCGCTCGCCTTGCCCTCCACGCGACCCCACCTTCGGAGCACACCATGAACATCCCCCATTCCCCCTGGGTTTTGGCCGCAGCGCTGCTGCTGGCCTTGCCCACTGCCGCTCAGCAAGCCCCCGCCGCTACACCGGTGCCCCGCGCTGCTGTGCCCGCCCCGTCTGGCCTGTACCAAGCGCTGGGCGAAAAGCCCGGCATTGCCCGGCTGATGGACGACTTTGTGGGCCGTGCCTTCAAAGACCCGCGCATCGGTAACCACTTCAAAGACACCAATCCCCAGGCGCTCAAAGAGAGCCTCACGGATCAGATTTGCCAGTTGAGCGGTGGGCCTTGCCAATATGAGGGCGCTGACATGAAATCGGCCCATGCCGACATGGACATCACCAAGGGCCACTTCAACGCCTTGGTGGAGGTGCTGCAAGCCGCCATGCACGCCCAGGGCATACCGTTCGCTCAGCAAAACCGCCTCTTGGCGCTGCTGGCGCCCATGCACCGCGACATCATCACCCAGCGTTGACGCCATGAAATTATTGTCTATTGCTATGTTTTTTATAGCTTCCAGCGCTTGTATATCTAGCGCTGGCGCCGGAAATGTCCAAATCCAGGTGCTGGACCGGGATGGAAAGCCCGTGCCCGATGCCGTGGTGGCGCTCTACCCCAGCGCGTCGGGCAGCACTGCGGCGCCCAGCCTGCTGCAGGCCAGCCCCACCATCGAGCAAGAGCGCATGCGCTTTGTGCCTGCCCTCACGGTGGTGGCGCCGGGCACGACCATCCGCTTCACCAACCAGGACCGCTGGGACCACCATGTGCGCGGCAACGCCGCTGGGCCCGTGCCCACGGGGGCCGCCGCCAATGAAGGGTTTGAACTGCGCCTGGCAGGCAGGCAAGACGGCCAACCCGCCCAGACGGCCGATGTCACGCTGCGCAACCCCGGCGTGGTCTTGCTGGGCTGCCACCTGCACGGCTCCATGCGTGGGCACGTGTTTGTGGCCGACTCGGCCTGGACGTTGAAGACCGACACCGATGGCATTGCCCGCTTTGCCAGCGTGCCCGACGGCGCAGCGCAGTTGCGCGTGTGGCACCCCGAGCAGCTGGTGGACTTGCCCCGCAAGGGCCTGCAGGTGCAGGCCGCCCCGTTGCTGGACAAGGTGCAGCTGAGCGTGGTGCCGCGCCCCCGCCGCCCTGCACCCGCCCCATCGGCCCCTGCCGCAGCACCGGCGGGTGGCGGCACTGCGCCGCACGTGCACTACTGAGCCCCCAACATTCCGCCGCCCCCGCAGGTTGCGCAGGGCGGCTGGGCAGGGCGATGGCGGCTGGGCGATCAGCGCTCGATGGTCTTGTTCCAGCGCGCATTCCACGCAGGCCGGTTGGCGTTGATGCTGTCCCAGTCCAGCGTCACGGCGTTCTTCATCCACTGGTTGATCTTAGCGACCTGCTCGGCACCATCGCCCGCCACAGGGGCCTTGGGGTTGGTGGGGATTTGCGCGCCAAACTGCAGCACGTTGGCTTGGGCCACCGGGCTCAACAAAAACTCTGCCAGCTTCTGCGCCAGCTCAGGTTCGCTGTTCTTTGCGATCACGCATTGCGCAGTGAGCAGCACCACCGAGCCTTCCTTAGGCTGCGCGTATTCCACCGGTATGCCCTTGGACTTGAGCGCCGCCACGGCTGTGGGTGTGAGCGGGAAGAGGGCCGCCTCACCCGTCTGCACCATCTCTGAAATCTTGGCCGAGCTGGGGATGTACTCCAGCACATTCGGTCCAATGGTCTTGGCCCAATTGGTAAAGCCCGGCTCCACGTTTTTGTCGTTGCCGCCCTGGATGCGGTTGAACATCAAGAAGCCGTGCAGCCCGAACGACGACGACGGCATGGACTGGAACACCACCTTGCCCTTGTACTTGGGGTCGGCAAAGTCCATCCACGACGTGGGTGCGGCCCAGCCCTTTTCGGCAAACATCTTGGTGTTGTAGGCAATGCCGGTCATACCCAGGCTCACGCCGCTGGCCAGGTCGTCCTTGAAGCGGGCGGCGGGGAAGATGTCATTGAGCTGGGGGTTGGGGTGCTGCTTCTCGCACAGGCCCATGCCCATGGCGCGCACCATGATGCCGTCATCCAGAAACATCACATGCATCTGCGGCTTGTCCTTGTTGGCCTGGGCCTTGGCCAGGATGTCGGACGAGGTGCCGGGCACCACCACCACCTTCACGCCGTGCAGCTTTTCAAACGCCGGGAACACGTACTGCGTGTACGCCTTCTCCATGGTGCCGCCGTTCATGCCGATGTACAGCGTCTTGGTCTGCGCGGTGGCAGTGCCTGCGGCGGCCACGGTGGCCAGCGCGGCGGCGGCCACGAGAGCGCGGCGGGTGCGGCTGGCAAAGCGAGGGGAGAAGGTCATGGTGGTTTCCTTTCTGGTGGGGGAGGGGAGGGTGACTTGGGTCTCACTGGCCGACGGCAATGGATTCGGCATCGGCGCATTGGATCGGTGCACATGAAATACCCGTTCGGGCTGAGCTTGTCGAAGCCTTGCGCGGCGCTTCGACAAGCTCAGCGTGAACGGTTGGAGTTGATTCATGCTGGATCAATCTGGTGGTCAGTGGGCCGCGGCAGTGCTGGTCACTTCAGCCACTGCAGCTTGGGGATCAGGGAGAAATCGCTCTATCGCAAATGCCTCAATCGGCGTGGTGCTGCGGCCATCGCGCGCCAGTTCGGCAAGCACCTCGCCTACGCCGGGGCCAATCTGAAAGCCCGCACCCGCAAAGCCAAAGCCGTGGACCAGGCCGTGCGTGGTGCGGCTCTTGCCCAGCACCGGCTGGCGGTCGGGCAGGTAGCCCTCGGTGCCGCTCCAGGTGCGAATGAAGTGTGCGTTTTTCAGCGCGGGCAGCAGCTCCACCGCCTGCACGGCCAGCGTGGCGATGGCGCTGCGCTCCGAGCGGGCGCTGTCTGCATCCAGCGCGACACCGGCACCGCCACCCAGAATCAGGTTGCCGCGTGCCACCTGGCGGCAATAGATGCCGCCGCCTTCCACGCCCAGGCTCCAGTGCATGAAGAAGGGCAGGGGCTCCGTGACGGCCATGGCCGGGTGGCCCGAGTGAAGGGGCACCGCCTCGCCAAACTGCGCGGCCAGCGCACCCGCCCAGGCGCCTGCGCAGTTGATGAGCACCGGAGCGCGCACGGCCACCGCATTGCCTGAGCGCACGGTGAATAACTTGCCGTCGTGCTCCACCGACGTCATCGGGGTGCGCTCCAGAATCTGAGCACCCGCGCGCCGTGCGGCCAACGCAAACGCGGGTGACACCAAGCGCGGGTTGGCCTGGCCGTCATCGGGGCACAGCGACCCACCCACCGCGCGCCCGCCCAGCCAGGGGCAGCGCTCGCGCAGCGTGGTGCCCGAGATGAGTTGAATGCCCAGGTCGAAGTCTCTGCTCAGGTTGGCATAGGCCTCCAGCGTGGCCATGTCCGCCTCGCTGCGGCCAATCTTGAAGTGCCCGCTGCGCTGGTACTCGCCATCGGTGCCAATCAGCGCGGGCAGGTTGGCCCACACCTGGTGCGCACGCTGCGCCAGGGGCAGCTGGCTCACGGGCCGGCCCTGACGGCGCACGCCGCCGTAGTTCACGCCGCTGGAGCGCGAGCCGCACAGGTCGCGCTCCAGCAGCACCACGTCCACGCCTTTGCGGCGCAGCGCCAGCGCGGCCGATGCGCCCATGATTCCGCCGCCCACAATGGCCACGTCGGTGTCTATCACTCGCGTGGTGGTGGTCATGCTGTGGCCTCCGCAGGGGTGTCGTGCGCTGCCGTTGCCTGTGCTTGCAGATGGATCGGAATCGGCTTGATAGGCGCTTGCCCGCGCAGGCGACCCACCTGATCGATAGGCTTGCCGGTGGCTTGGGCCAAAATTTCTGCTGCCGCCACGCCGCACATGCGGCCCTGGCAGCGGCCCATGCCTACGCGGGTCAGGGCCTTGATGCGGTTCATCTCGTCGGCGCCGGCATCGCGGGTGCAGGCGCGCAGCTCGCCCGCCGTGATGTTTTCGCAGCGGCACACCACCAGCGCATCGGGTGCGTGGGCCGCCCAATCGGTGGGGAAGGGAAAGGCGCGCTCCAGCCCTTGCCGGAATGGCGTCAGCTTCGTCAGCTTGCGTTCCAGCTCTGCAGCGCGTGCCGCATCCACCTTCACGCCGTGGTCTGCCAGCAGCGCCAGCGCCGCGCGTTCGCCTGCCCATTCGGCCGCATCGGCGCCCATGATGCCCGCGCCATCGCCCGCCAGGTACACGCCCGCCAGGCTGGTGCGGCCTGCGCTGTCGCGCTCAGGCAAGTGGGCGCGGTGCATGGGTGCCCAGGCAAAGCGGCAGCCCAGCAGGTCGGCCAGTTGGGTTTCAGACCGCAGGGCATAGCCAAAGCCCACGGCATCGCAGGGCACGGTGTGCTCGGCCTGGCCGTCGCTCCACACCACGGCGTTGACCCGTGTGTCGCCTTCAACGCGCACAGGCCGCACGCCGGTGTGCACGGCCACGCCATGCGCGCGCAGCCAGCCCACGTAATACAGGCCCTTGGCCAGCACGGCGGGCTGCGTCAGCATGCCGGGCAGGGCGGCCAGCTGGTCGGCAAAGCGGGCGGTGTCCAGCACGGCTGCCACTTTTACCCCCGCCTTGGCGCCTGCCTTGGCATATTGGTAGGCCACCAGGTACAGCAGCGGCCCAGTGCCCATCAGCACCACGTTGCGTCCAATGGTGCAGCCCTGAAACTTCAGCGCCACTTGTGCTCCACCCAGTGTGTAGACCCCTGGAAGTGTCCAGCCCGGCACGGGCAGCACGCGGTCGGTGGCGCCGCTGGCCACGATGAGCTGGCCGTATCGCACCGTGCGCGTGGTTTGCGTGGGGCCATGCAGCACATCAAGCAGGCCGGCCTGGGCGTTCCACACCAGGCTGTTGGGCTGGTAGTCGATGTGTGCGGCCAGGCCATCCAGCGTGCTGTGCAATGCCGTGGCGCGTGATGCTTCGGTGCCGTACAGTGTTTGCGGGCTGCGGGCAAAGTGGGCAGGCGGGCGGCGGTAGATTTGTCCACCACCGCGTGCGGCCTCGTCGATCACGGTGGGCCGCGCACCATGCGCCACCAGGGTTTGCGCCGCGCGGATGCCCGCGGGGCCTGCGCCCACGATCACGGGTTGCAAGGTGGGGGCGGTCATGCGGCCCCTCCGGTAGTCAGTTGCATGCCTGTCTGGATGAAGGTGGCGCAAGACCGTAGGCGTTCGCCGGTAGCCGTCATCACCCAGCAGTCCTGGCACGCGCCCATCAGGCAAAAGCCGGCACGGGGCTCATGACTGAATTCGTTGCGGCGCAATTGGGCGCGGTGGGTGAGGATGGCCGTGAGCACCGTGTCGCCTTCAAGCGCGGTGGCGGGTTCGCCATCGAGCACGAAGGGCACGGGCGCGCGGTCTTTTTCGGCCACGCGGTGGAGCAGGGCTGTATTCACAGTCATGGAAGTCGTGCCCATTTATTTGCGCCCTACGAGCACGCGGTCCAGGCCATACACCCGGTCGAGAATCACCATCGCGCAGGCCGTCAGGGCCACCATCAGTGCCGACACCGCAGCCATCAGCGGGTCAATCGACTCGGTGGCGTACATGTACATGCGCACCGGCAGCGTCACCGTGCTGGGCGAGGTGACAAAGATCGACATGGTCACTTCGTCAAAGCTGTTGATGAAGGCCAGCATCCACCCGCCCGTCACGCCGGGCAAGATCATCGGCAGCGTGATGCGCGTGAATACCGTGGCCTGGCTGGCGCCCAGCGACAGGGCGGCATGCTCGGCACTGCGGTCAAACCCTACCAGCGCCGCCACCACCAGCCGCAGCGTGTACGGCGTGACGATGAGCGCATGCGCAAACACCAGCCAGCCAAAGCTGCCCGTGCCGCCCAGCAGCGCAAACAGGCGCAGCAGGGCCACGCCCAGTACCAGGTGCGGAATGATCAGTGGTGACAGGAACAGGCCATTGAGAAAGCCGCGCCCTGCAAACTCGTAACGTGTGATGGCAATGCCCGCAGGCACGGCCAGCACCGTGGCCAGCGTGGCTGAGGCCAGCGCCAGCCACAGGCTGTTCCAGAACGACTGCACAAAGTCCGGGTGCTCGAACACCGCCTTGAACCAGCGCAGCGAGAACTCGGTGGTGGGCAGCGTCAGCGTGTTGTGCGGCGTGAATGCCACGATGCACACCACCAGCAAGGGGGCGAGCATGAAGGTGATGACCAGCGCGTTGAACGCGAGGGCGAGAGGGCCGTTTTTTTGCATGGATCAGGACTCCCGCCGGGCCGCCCCAAGGGAGGCCTGCGCCCCCTTGGGGGGCAGCGAATACACGAAGTGATGGAGCGTGGGGGTGTTCATGTTTACCCCAGCGCTTTCTTGTAGCGGCCTTCAACCAAGCGGTTGTAGCTCAGCATGACCACCAGGTTGGCCACCAGCAGCGTCAGCGCAATCGCTGCGCCCAGGGGCCAGTTCAACTCGTGCAGGTACTCGTCGTACACCACCGTGGCCACCATCTTCAGGCGCCGCCCACCCAGCAGGCCGGGGATGGCGAACGAGCTGGCCGCGAGACCGAACACGATCAGGCTGCCCGACAAAATGCCCGGCAGCACCTGCGGCAACACAATGCGCCGCAGGGTGGTGAAAGGTGTTGCCTGCAGCGACAGGGCGGCGTTTTCCACGCCCGGGTCGAGCTTTTGCAGCGAGGTCCACACGGGGATCACCATGAACGGCAGCATCACATGCACCAGTGCGATGACCACTGCGATCTCGGTGTAGAGCATCTTCACCGGGCCAAACCCCAACAACCCAAACAGCCCATTCACCAGCCCCTCGGGTCCCAGCAGCATGCTCCAGCCAAAGGCGCGCACCACCACCGACACCAGCAGCGGCGCCAGCACCACCAGCAGCAAGATGGAGCGCCACGGGTTGCCCATGCGGCTCAGGATGTAGGCCTCAGGCGCGCCAATCAGCACGCAGATCAGTGTGACCAGGCCTGCAATCCAGAACGTGCGCCAGAAGATCGCGTGGTAGTACGAGTCGGTGAACACATGCGCGTAGTGCTCCAGCGTGAATTCGCCCGCCTTCACCCCCGTGGCCGGGTCAAACGCGTTGAACGACAGCACCGCAGTGAGCGCCAGCGGCACCAGCAGCAGCACCGTGAACAGCACCAGCGCCGGGCCTGACAGCCACCACGGCGCGGCCTTTTTGTGCAGCAAGGTGGTGGCCAGGCTCATGGCGCCACCTCGGCGGCGTCTTCGGCCTCCAGTTCGGCCAGTGCGGTTTCATCGGCGGGCAGCAGGCGCATGCAGTGATCGGGCCAGTCCACGCCCGTGCGTTCGCCTTCGGCCAAGGCGGCGCGGCCATCGTTGGGCGCCAGCACCATCAGGTCACCCACGGGCGTGCCCACGCGGTACAGCCATTGGCTGCCTAAGAAGAAGCGCTCGCACACCTCTCCATCGAGCCGGCCCTGTACTGCGGGAACCAACTGCACTTTTTCTGGCCGCACGCTCAGCAGCACGGCGGCACCGGGGCGGTAGCGGGCGCCGTTGATTTCCACCGTCAGCCCACCCACGGCCACATGCGTGTGGGTGCCACTGGCATGCGTCACCTTGCCCGGCAGCAGGTTGGCCTTGCCCACAAAGGTGGAGATAAAGCGCGTGCGCGGGTGTTCGTACACGCGATGTGGGTGATCGATCTGCGTGGCGCGCCCAGCTTCCATCACCACCACGCGGTCGCTGATGGACATGGCCTCGCTCTGGTCGTGCGTGACCATGATGGTGGTGGTGCCCACCTTGCGCTGAATCTGCCGCAGCTCGAACTGCATCTCTTCGCGCAGCTTGGCGTCGAGGTTGGACAGGGGCTCGTCCAGCAGCAGCACCGGCGGCTCAATCACCAGCGCGCGAGCCAGGGCCACCCGCTGGCGTTGCCCGCCCGACAGCTCGCGCGGGTAGCGTGTGGCGTGCGCCTCCAGGTGCACCAGCGCCAGCGCCTGGGCCACGCGCTCGGCGCGCTCGGCCTTGGGCACCTTGCGCATCTCCAGCCCAAAGGCCACGTTGGCCGCCACCGTCATGTGGGGGAAGAGGGCATAGCTTTGGAACACGATGCCCAGCCCGCGCGTGTTGGCCTTGGCGTGGGTGATGTCCTTGCCATCGAGCTCGATGCGCCCGCTGGTCACCGCCTCAAACCCCGCCACCATCTGCAGCGTGGTGGTCTTGCCGCAGCCCGAAGGCCCCAGCAGCGACACAAATTCACCCTTTTGCACCGTGAGGTTCATGGCCTGCACCGCGCAGGTGCCGCCATAGAACTTGGTCACATCCGTGAGCTTGAGAAACGACATGGCGAAAGCCTTTCCGGTGGTGGCATCGCACGGGTTGCTTGGGGGCGGTGCGTGCCACCTGCTGTGGAGTTGCATGGAGGGGCTGCGGGCCTTTGGGGTGTTTGCACCGGGGTGGTGCAGGCACTGCGCAAAGATTGAAGCAGCCGCTTGTTTCAATTGAATCTATTGCAATAAACAAACCAGAACGCTTCTGGTATTCCATTAAACGGAAGTTTTCTTCAATTTATTCCGTTCAATGGAATATGATGCCTTCCGTTTGAACGCGCAATTCCACAGGAGCGAGGTATGGCAGACGCATCAACCGCATCCACCGCATCGGGTGGCGTACCCCGGGTGTTTGCCGTCCTCCGCGCCCTGTCGGCCGTGCAGGCCGAGGGCGGCCGGGTCACCCAATTGGCGCGTGCCGTGGGCCTCACGCAGGGCACCACGCACCGTTTGCTGCAATCGCTGGTGGCAGAGGGCATGGTCGAGCAGGACGAGCGCAGCAAGCTCTACCGCCTGAGCATGGACTTCTTTGCACTGGCAGCGAAGGCCGGCAACCCCGGCGACCTGCGCAGCCTGTGCCGCCCTGTGCTTTTGCGCCTTTGCGCCAGCCTGGGCGACAGCATCTTTTTATTGGTGCGCAGCGGGTTCGACGCCGTGTGCCTGGACCGCAGCGAAGGCCCGTTCCCCATCCGCTCGTTCACCGGCGACATCGGTGGCCGCGTGGCCCTGGGCGTGGGGCAGGGCGCCCTGGCCATCCTGGCCTTCTTGCCCGAGGCCGAGCGCGAAGAGGTGATCCGCTTCAACCTCTCGCGCGTGCGCGAGTACGGCGTGTTTGACGAGGTGTACCTGCGCACCGAAATCGAGCGCGTGCGCCAGCTGGGTTACGCAGGCCGCAACACAGGTTTGCTTGAAGGCATGGCCGGTGTGGCCGTGCCTATTTGTGATCGCGAAGGCCGCGCGGTGGCGGCGCTGAGCGTGGGCACCATCTCCGCGCGCCTGAATGACGACCGCCTGCCGACGGTGGTGGAGCTGCTCAAGCGTGAGGCGGCGGCGATTGGGCCGAAGATCAATCCGTTTGATGCGACGTTGAGGCGGCCGGCGCAGAGTTTGGGGAGTGGGGCGCAGGGGGCGGTGATTGGTGTCGCGGGGGGTGACTGAGGTGTTGCGGAGAGCCCGAAGCCGCCGTTCAGAAGCGCCGCCCGGAAGCTGCCATCGACTCGCTGCACGCTGCTGTTGGAAATCCCGGTGTCTGCCTACGGCGAGCTATAGTTTGCCGACTTAACGCGTACCGGGTTTCACGGAATTTTTATACCTGGACATTTGAACAAGTCATCCCTTGCAAACCTATGCTGCAAGCCACCTCCAGGAGAAATAAGCGTCCAAAATATCCCGCACGGCCCAGTTTATCCCGCAGGTTTTGCGGTCTAAATTACGTTGAAGCTCATGGCCTTCTCACTCGTTCTGACCGACGAACCAAGCTATGTGAAAGAGCATTGCTGCGCGGAAATGTCTGAGCAGGTAAACATGGCGTTTTCTGGTGCAGAGAGTCCTTTGCTAGGGTCAACTGACAAGCGCATTTATTGGTCACCAGTCTTTAACGAATATGGACTCATTTGCCAACCTTCTGCTGAAATCCTTCAAATCCGCCACTGCCCATTTTGTGGTTCTCGCCTTCCAGAATCGCGGCGTGACGAGTGGTTCGAAAGACTGGAGAAAGAAGGCTGGAAGATTTGGGGCGACCCCATACCAAGTGAGTTACTTTCACATGACTGGAAGTAGCTTTAACCTGTTGCTCCATCGGACGGCTACGCCGCCCGCTGAGCGCCAACGTTAGACCGCATCGGGAACGCCATGGATAAGCGAGACCTGGTAATCCACTACGACGAGGAGCGTGGGGAGATCATCTTCCACTCGGTCCCATCAAGTGACACGAAAGAGCTTCGGTCCAAGAGCTTCGATGGAGTGCGGCCGGAGGTTTCATACTTCAAAGAGCTTTCGCCCGACGAAGCGGAACAAGCCCTTGGTCGTCTCGTCTTCTCTCTGGTAGATCTGAACTCAAACACCAAGATTGGAATTCGGGACTACAAGTCCGAAGCTGACGCCGCTCATTCGGAGTACGTGGCCGATCTGGAAGAGAAGGTGAAGGCCGGCGACATTGATGCCACGTTTTGTCTCTCTCATGAGATGCACCGCTCCGCTCTGAGTAACTGCTCGTCGGCTGATCTGCGCCGCGCGGAGGAACTTCTCACTCATGCTGTGCGTGAGGGGAACGAAGAGGCGAAGGATTGGCTCGAGTCAACTTGGCCAATGCTGAAGGCGGCGGCTGAAAGGAGAATCGCTCGTGGGAATGCGGTCTAACAGGTCGTTCGACGCGGACACGCAGCGGTCAACTCCAACGTTGAGCGTCCGCTTTCACCTGCCACCACCGACTGCTCCTGACCGATTGCAGCTACTGCGCGATCAGCTGGGCCAGGTCGCTGCGGTCAAGGGGCACGTCGTACAGCTTGCGCGCCGCAATGACCTTCACCGGGCGTGAAATGGGTCGAACATTGCTGATGCGCCAAGCCCAGTAGCCAGGGGCCCAAGCGCTGGCGCATGCAGCTTCAACCTCGGTCGGCAGCCAGGGATGAATTTCGGCGATATCGACGACGGCTACCAGTCGTCCGTCATCATCCGAATCGCCCTGTTCAGAAAGAAAGCGCCCGTTTTCAACGATCAGCAAGTCCGTCAGCGGCAGGTCCTCGGGACGCCAGGACCTCACTTCGAGCGTCTTACGACCGTCAGCGATGTTTCTGCCATTGGGCGTGACGATTGAAAGTGCAAGCAAGGTTTTGAGTTCAAACGAGCGCAAAGCTCTACATTCCAAGCATAGCCTGTCGCACTCCCAGCGACGTGTCGGGAATCGACATTGGCGACCGGCCGCTCTTGGCCGAAAACGGTAGTCGTAGTTTTTGGCGATGCCTCCGTGAGCTCGGTCGGCCGTATCACTCAAAGCCGCATGTGCAGGCAACAGGCCGCCGTAAATTGTCGCGACAGTATTGCGGCAATCTCTACACGCCGGCCATCGCTCGTGGTGTTGTGCTCAAGTCGGGTCAACGCCACGCCATCCAACGGCTCTCACAATCAAACGACAGCTGACTCTGGCGCCAGATCGACACCAGGTAAATCGCGCACTGCATGCGCGCATACAGCCGCAGGTAGTGCGTCAGCACCTATTCACGCAGTTCTCCGTCTCGGGCGATGGTGTCGGGTTGCTGGGCAAGGTCTGTTCGTGGCTATAGTTCGTCGCGTTGCAGCTGGCTCGGGGATCGATTTTTCTGCACGGGTTTCTGAAATCTCCGGTGCCTTGAACCGAGGCTGCAAGCCACTTTCAGGAGGAATCCATGCCCGCCACATCGAAATCCACAGCGTCTCTGCATCCCGATTACCCCGTCGTGACCGGCCACTATCGAATGACCGATGAATGGTCCGTCGTGCTGCCTGAGGCATTCAACCGGCGCATCGAAGACGGAAGTCTGGTCCTCTGGCGGCCAGCGCTCACGTTCTGGATCACTGTCTGGGGCAATGACAAGGGCGCCTCTGAAGAAAAGCGCCTGGCCTCCATTTTGGAAACCGCGAGCGACCTTCGCAAAGAGCAACAGGTTGAGCGCGCAGACCAGCGGGTGCGCCTGACCTATGAGTTGCCAGACGAAGACCCGTCTAGGTCTCAGCCGTCGTACCACTCCATTTCCGGGTATGTGATTGCGCCGTGTGGGCATGTGCAAATCTCTGCCTACTTCGACACGCCCGAGGCCCGCACGCTGGGCTATCAGGTCATTCATTCGGTTCACGATGTGGCCTGACGGTCTTTGCAAGGCGTCCCGTTCGGTAGCCATTGACGCAACGACTGGCCGATTGACTTTCGGTGATTACTCTTTATCGCTGCGCTCGCATCGGGACGACTTGCCGAAGGTGTTCGCACAGCGCGAGGGCGTCATCTACCGGGACGGCGCACAGTGGCCGTGCGTCTTTGCCACGGCCGTCCATTGCGAGCATGAGACCCTGTTCGAGTGCACTCTGCGCTATGAAAATGCCCAGCTGGTGCATGCCACGCTATGCATTGAGCCTCAGCAGTTCCGTGATTTGCCGGGCGATGCGTTTTACGAAAGCGTTGATGCGCGCTATAGCTATCACCTGGCGTGGCTGAGGGCGATGGGCTTGCCGGGCAGTGCTTACGCCACCGTCGCATGGGGCGTGGTGGGCGTTGGGCGTGGCAAGAGTGAGAACGTCTTCATTTATTGGCAAGCAGCCTGAGCTGGGTGGGCTGCATGGCGTGGTGCTTGGGACAGAGACTGGAGGGGACGGGCTGAATGACCGCTTTCACTGCGGTTTCGCCCAGACATTCAGTGCGCGCGGCTTGCGGCGTTCAAACACAATTTGCTTCTTTTTTTATAGCGCCTTGCGCTAGAAAAATAAGCGCTAGAGGCACTTTTTGATGATGCTCTGGATGGCCGTGTGCAGGGCGATGGCTCGCATGCGGGCTTGTCTCGTCACCCCTGCCGCTGCCCCGCGCACTCCCCCACCACCCAATCCCTGAACGCCTTCACCAACGGCGTCTGCGCCCGTGCCTCTGGGTAAACGAGGTAATACGCATCGGTGCTGGTCAGCACCTGGTCTGACAGCTCCACCAAACTCCCGGCCGCCAATTCCTGCTCGATCAAAAAGCGCGGTAGCAGCGCCGCGCCCAGGTGCGACACCGCAGCCTGCGCAATCATGGCGAAGTGCTCGGACTGCGGGCCGCGCAGGGCCAGGGCCGTGGGCGCGCCCACCAGCTCAAACCACTCGGCCCATTGCGTGGGACGGGTGCTTTGCTGCAGCAGCACCACGCGGGTCAGGTCTTGCGGGGTGCGGATGCTGTGGCGGTCGCGGTAGGTGGGGCTGCATACGGGCACGGTTTCTTCGTGCATCAGGTATTCGCACACGGCGCCCGCCCAGTGCGGCGTGCCGAAGTGGATCGCCGCGTCAAACGGCGTGCCCGCAAAGTCAAAGGGCTCGGTGCGGGACGAGAAGTTGACCATGGCCTCGGGGTGCAGCGCCATAAAGCCGCCCAGGCGCGGGATGAGCCAGCGTGTGCCCAGCGTGGGTAGCACGGCCAGGTTGAGCAGCCCGTCGGTACTGGAAAACGCCATGGCTTTTTGCGTGCTGGCCGACAGTTGCTGCAGCACGTTTTGCACGTCAGCAGCGTAGACGCGGCCCGCGTCGGTCAGCACCACGCGCTGGCGCACGCGGTGGAAGAGGGCGGTGCCGATTTGTTCTTCCAGCTGGCGGATCTGGCGCGACACCGCGCTTTGCGTGAGGTGCAATTCCTCTGCCGCGCGTGACACACTTTGGTGGCGGGCGGCGGCCTCAAAGGCCAGCAGGTCGGCGGTGGACGGCAGGAAGGCGCGGCGCAGCAGGGTCATGGTGGTAGGCCGCAGGGGTTATGCGGTGGGGGAATGAGCGGCGTTGTTGGTCTGTGCACTGTTTTGGGTCGCCGCGCTTACGGATTGTGCACAGGCTGCTCTGCAATTTTCATGTACTTCATGCGGAATTGTGATGAAGTAGTTCCAAATTTTCGCTATCCACCACCCCGCAGTTGGCGGATATTGGCGCAATGTTTGCGTAGGTTCTCTTGCGCTTTGTGTTTCTCTGCCCCCCTTTCACCTTTGCGAGCCGCCATGTCTGCCACCTCTGCCGCCACCCCTCTTGTGTCTGAAGTCGATCAACTGCTGCAACGCCTGGGCGTGCCTCGCGCTGCGTACACCAGCGGCACGCTGGCGGCGCGCTCGCCCATCACGGGCGAGGTGCTGGCCCAGGTGCCGCAGCAAAGCCCGTTGGATGCCACCGCCGCCATTGGCCGCGCGCATGCCGCCTTTTTGGCGTGGCGCAATGTGCCCGCACCGCGCCGGGGCGAGCTGGTGCGCCTGCTGGGCGAAGAGCTGCGCGCCGCCAAGGCCGACCTGGGTCTGCTCGTGACTATCGAGGCTGGCAAGGTACCGTCCGAAGGCCTGGGCGAGGTGCAGGAAATGATCGACATCTGCGACTTTGCCGTGGGCCTGTCGCGCCAGCTGTATGGCCTGACGATTGCCACCGAGCGCCCTGGCCACCGCATGATGGAAACTTGGCACCCGCTGGGCGTGTGCGGCGTGATCTCGGCCTTCAACTTCCCCGTGGCCGTGTGGTCGTGGAACGCTGCGCTGGCGCTGGTGTGCGGTGATTCGGTGGTGTGGAAGCCGTCCGAAAAGACCCCGCTCACGGCCCTGGCCACGCACGCGATTGCGCAGCGCGCCATCGCACGCTTTGGAAGCGACGCGCCCGAGGGCTTGCTGGAGCTGATCGTGGGCCAGCGTGACCTTGGCGAGGTGCTGGTGGATGACGCCCGCGTGCCCGTGCTGTCGGCCACAGGCTCCACCGCCATGGGCCGCGCCGTGGGCCCGCGCTTGGCAGCGCGGTTTGCGCGCGGCATCTTGGAGCTGGGTGGCAACAACGCGGCCATCGTGGCACCCACGGCCGACCTGGATTTGGCCCTGCGCGGCATTGCGTTCGCCGCCATGGGCACGGCGGGCCAGCGCTGCACCACGCTGCGCCGCCTGTTTGTGCACGAGAGCATTTACGACCAGCTGGTGCCCCAGCTGACCAAGGTGTACGCCAACGTGCAAGTGGGCGACCCGCGCACCGCTGGCACGCTGGTAGGCCCACTGATCGACCGCCCCGCGTTTGACGGCATGCAAAAAGCACTGGAGCAAAGCCGCGCGCTGGGTGCCACGGTGCACGGCGGTGGCCGCGTGGAAGGACTGGGCGGTGCAGATGCGTACTACGTGCGCCCTGCGCTGGTCGAGTTGCAAAAGCACGAAGGCCCCGCGCTGCACGAAACCTTTGCGCCCATCCTGTACGTGGTGCGCTACAGCAGCATTGACGAAGCCATCGCCATGAACAACGCCGTGGGCGCTGGCCTGTCGTCGTCCATCTTCACGCTCAACGTGCGCGAGGCTGAACAGTTCATGTCGGCAGCAGGCTCGGACTGCGGCATTGCCAACGTGAATATTGGTCCCAGCGGTGCCGAGATTGGCGGCGCGTTTGGTGGCGAGAAGGAAACGGGCGGCGGGCGTGAGGCGGGGTCGGACAGCTGGAAGGCGTACATGCGCCGCGCCACCAACACCATTAACTATTCGACCGCGCTGCCGCTGGCGCAGGGCGTGACGTTTGATGTGTGAGGGCTTGGTTTGAATGCCCACGCCCTTCACCCTGAGCTTGGCGAAGGGCGGCTCAGGTACACGCCCCGGCTTCGACAGGCTCAGCCCGAACGGGTGGGGTGTGGCTGGGGCGGGTTGTGCCGAATTCCCCGTTCGCCCTGAGCCTGTCGAAGGGCCGTTACACCGCGAGATATTTGAGAATGACCACTGACTCTTCACCCATCGTCATCATTGGCGGCGGCGTTATCGGCAGTGCCATTGCGTACTTCCTCATGCGGCAGCAACCGGGCTGCGAGGTGGTGGTGGTCGAGCGCGACCCGACCTATGCACGTGCTTCGTCGGCGCTGTCTGCCAGTTCCATCCGCCAGCAGTTTTCGACCAACATCAACATCCAGATATCGGCCTACGGCATCGGCTTTTTGCGCAACGTGGGCACGCTCCTGGCCTGCGACGGCGATGTGCCGGACATCGGTCTGCACCAAGGCGGCTACCTGTACCTGGCCACCCAGGCGGGCGAGGCCACGCTGCGCGAGAACCATGCACTGCAAAAGCAGCACGGTGCCGATGTGGCGCTGCTGAGCCCGCAGCAACTGGCCGAGCGTTTTCCCTGGCTGGCGCTGCAGGACGTGGTGCTGGGCTCATTGGGCCTGTCGGGCGAGGGCTGGTTTGATGGCTACCTGCTGCTGACGGCGCTGCGCAAAAAGGCACAGAGCCAGGGCGTGCGCTACGTGGCCGACGAGGCGGTGGGGCTGGATACGGTGAGCAGCGACGGCGTGTTGCATGTGAATGCGGTGCGCCTGCAAAGTGGCACCGTGCTGCCCTGCCGCTATGCCGTGAACGCCGGTGGCCCCTGGGCGGCAGCCATCGCGGGCTGGGCGGGCATTGATCTGCCCGTGGTGGGCAAGCGCCGCACGGTCTTCAACCTGGCCAGCCCCGCAGCGCTGCCGGGCTGCCCGCTGCTCATCGACACCAGCGGCATCTGGCTGCGGCCCGAAGGCCCAGGCTTTATCTGCGGCTTTGCGCCGGATGTCGACAACGACGCCGACTTTGCTCCGCTGGAGCCCGAGTACGCCGCGTTCGAGGACCACATCTGGCCCACCTTGGCCGAACGCATCCCTGGCTTTGAAGCGCTGCGCATGCAGGGCGCCTGGGCGGGCTATTACGAGATGAACACCTTCGACCACAACGCCATCGTGGGCCTGCACTCGGCGTGCGACAACCTGGTGTTTGCCAACGGATTTTCGGGCCACGGCCTGCAGCAGTGCCCTGCGGTGGGGCGTGGCCTGGCGGAGTGGATGTTGACGGGCGGCTACCAGAGCCTGGATCTGTCGCCGCTGTCCATCGAGCGCATCGCGCGCAACGCGCCGCTGCTCGAAAAGAACGTGATCTGAGCGTTACCCCAGCCGCCCGATTTCTCTCACCGATTCATCCACCTGCCAACCACAAAACACACGGAGACAACGACATGGCAATTTCCCGCAAGACCTTCACAGCGCTCGCTGCAGGCCTGACCCTGGCCTGCATGGCCACGGCCCCCGCGCTGGCGCAGACGGTCACCCAGCCCACGCTGGAGAAGATCAAGGCCAGCGGCAAGGCCGTGCTGGGCGTGCGCGAGACTTCGCCGCCCATGGCCTACGCGCTGGGCGCCAATGAGAAATACGTGGGCTACCACGTGGAGTTGTGCGAGCGCGTGCTGAAAGAAATCGCGCCCGACGCCAAGCTCGAATACATGGCCGTGACGGCGCAGAACACCCTGCCGCTGGTGCAAAACGGCACGCTCGACATTGGCTGCGGCCCCACCACCAACAACACGGCGCGCCAGCAGCAAGTGGCGTTTGCGGTGACCACCTATGTGAGCGAAGTGCGCATGGCCGTGCGCAAGGACTCGGATCTGAAGTCCGTCAGCCAGCTGGCAGGCCGCACCATTGCCGCATCGACCGGTACCACCGCTGTGCAGTTGCTGCGCAAACAAGAGCGCGCGCTGGGCGGTGCCCCCATCAAAACCGTGCTGGGCAAGGACCACCACGAGAGCTTCTTGCTGCTGGAAACCGGCCGTGCCGACGCCTTTGTGCTGGACGACAACCTGCTGGCCGGGATGATTGCCAACTCAAAGGACCCCTCGGCCTATCGCATCGTGGGCGAGCCGCTGGGCGCTGAGCCCATTGCGCTGCTGTTCCGCAAGGACGACCCCACCTTCAAGGCAGCGGTGGACGGTGTGCTGACCAAGCTGATGCAAAGCGGCGAGATGGAAAAGATCTACACCAAGTGGTTTGTGAACCCCATCCCGCCCAAGAACATGAGCCTGAACCTGCCGCTGGGCACCACGCTGCGCCAGCTGTTTGCCACCCCCAACGACAAGCCCCTGGAGACCTATCAGCAATGAACGCTGCCATCCCCGCCACGGCCTTCCGCGCGGCCGACCGCCTAGCGGCCATTGGTGTCTCGGAAATCGTGCGCCTGACGCAAGAGGCCAACCAGCTCAAGCGCCAGGGCCTGCCCGTGATCGTGCTGGGCCTGGGCGAGCCCGACTTTGACACGCCTGCGCACATCCTGGAGGCCGCGCAGCAGGCCATGGCGCGGGGCGAGACGCACTACACGGTGCTGGATGGCACGCCCGAACTCAAGGCTGCCATTCAGCACAAGTTCAAGCACGACAACGGGCTGGACTTTCAGCTCAACGAGATCACCGCAGGCGCGGGTGCCAAGCAGATCCTCTACAACGCGCTGATGGCGTCTGTGAACCCCGGCGACGAGGTGATCTTGCCTGCGCCGTACTGGACGTCGTACGCCGACATGGTGCTGATCGCCGGCGGTGTGCCCGTGGTGGTGCCCTGCACCGAGGCGAATGGCTTTCGCATCACGCCCGAGCAGCTGGAAGCGGCCATCACGCCGCGCACGCGCTGGGTGTTCATCAACTCGCCGTCTAACCCCAGCGGCGCGGCCTACAGCGCCGAGCAGCTGCGCCCCGTGCTGGAGGTGGTGGAGCGCCACCCGCAGGTGTGGCTGCTGGCGGACGATATTTACGAACACATCCTGTATGACGGGCGCGCCTTTGCCACGCCCGCCGCCGTGCTGCCCTCTTTGCGCGATCGCACGCTGACGGTGAATGGTGTCTCTAAGTCCTACGCCATGACAGGCTGGCGTTTGGGCTACGGCGCAGGCCCCAAGGCACTCATTGCGGCCATGGCCGTGGTGCAAAGCCAGGCGACGTCCTGCCCCTCGTCCATCAGCCAAGCGGCTGCGGTGGCGGCGCTGACGGGGCCGCAAGACGTTGTGCGCGAGCGCTGCCAACAGTTCCAGGACCGGCGCGATCTGGTGGTGGCCGCGCTCAACGCATCGCCCGGCCTGCGCTGCCGCGTGCCTGAGGGCGCGTTCTACACCTTTGCCAGCTGCGAAGGCGTGCTGGGCCGCACCACGCCGGGTGGCATGCTGCTGCGCACCGATGCGGACTTTTGCGCCTACCTTTTGCGCGAACACCATGTGGCTGTGGTGCCCGGCGGCGTGCTGGGGCTGGCGCCGTACTTCCGTATCTCGTACGCTGCATCCACGGCTGACTTGCAAGAGGCCTGCGCGCGCATTCAGCGTGCATGCCAGGCACTGTTTTGACGTTTTCTGATCACTATTTTTGACCCGTCACCGCTGACATGAACACCACGCCCTCCACCCCCCGCACCGGCGGCCAGATCCTGGTCCAGCAGCTCATCACGCATGGCGTGAAGCAATTGTTTTGCGTGCCCGGCGAAAGCTATCTGGCCGTGCTGGATGCCCTGCACGATGCCAGCATTGCCGTGACCGTGTGCCGCCAGGAAGGCGGCGCAGCCATGATGGCCGAGGCCCAGGGCAAGCTGACCGGCCAGCCGGGCATCTGCTTTGTGACGCGCGGGCCAGGTGCCACCAATGCCTCTGCTGGCGTGCACATTGCGCACCAAGACTCCACGCCCATGATCCTCTTCGTGGGCCAGGTGGCACGCGGGGCCATGGGACGCGAGGCGTTTCAAGAGCTGGACTACAGCGCGGTGTTTGGCACCATGGCCAAGTGGGTGGTGCAGATTGACGACCCGGCGCGTGTACCCGAGTTGATCTCGCGTGCCTTCCACGTCGCCACTTCAGGCCGCCCCGGCCCCGTGGTGGTGGCACTGCCCGAAGACATGCTGACCGAAGCCGCTACCGTGGCCGACGCGTTGCCCTATCAGGTGACCGAGACCCACCCCGGTGCCGCGCAAATGGCCGAGCTGGCCCAGCGCCTGCAAGCAGCCAAGAACCCTGTGGCGATCTTGGGCGGCAGCCGCTGGTCTGAGCAAGCGGTGCGCGAATTCACTGCGTTTGCCGAAGCCTGGTCCATCCCGGTTTACTGCTCTTTCCGCCGTCAGATGCTGTTCCCGGCCACGCATGCCTGCTATGGCGGCGACCTGGGCTTGGGCGTGAACCCCAAGCTGCTGGCGCGCATCAAGGCGTCTGACTTGGTGCTGGTGGTGGGCGGGCGCCTGTCCGAAGTGCCCTCGCAGGGCTATGAGCTGTTCGACATTCCCACGCCTGCGCAGCCCTTGGTGCATGTGCATGCCGATGCGGATGAACTGGGCAAGCTGTACCGCCCCACGCAGGCCATCCACGCCACGCCGCATGCCTTCACCGCCGCACTGAACGCGGTGCGCCCCACAGCCGCCGTGTCGTGGAAGGCCCACACTGAAGCCGCACATGCAGAGTACCTGGCATGGAGCGATCCGGCCCCCATCCGCATCCCTGGCAATCTGCAGATGGGCCAGGTGATGCAGCACCTCAAAGAGGTATTGCCTGCCGACACCATCTTCTGCAACGGCGCGGGCAACTTCGCCACCTGGATCCACCGTTTCTGGCCCTTCACCACTTACGCCAGCCAGCTTGCGCCCACCAGCGGGTCGATGGGCTACGGCCTGCCTTCGGGCGTGGGCGGCAAGCGCCTGTGGCCGCAGCGCGAGGTGGTGATCTTTGCGGGGGATGGCGACTTTTTGATGCACGGGCAAGAGTTTGCGACCGCGGTGCAGTACGGCCTGCCCATCATCGTGGTGCTGCTGGACAACGCCATGTACGGCACCATCCGCATGCACCAGGAGCGCGAGTACCCCGGCCGCGTGAGCGCCACGCAGCTCAAGAACCCCGACTTCAAGGCCTATGCCCAGGCCTTCGGCGGCCATGGCGAGCGTGTGGAGCGGACAGAAGAGTTTGCCCCCGCGCTTGCCCGCGCCCGTGCCAGCGGCCTGCCCAGTGTGCTCCACTGCCTGATCGACCCCGAGGCGATTACGCCCACGGGCACGCTGCAGGGCATTCGCACGGCGGCGCTGGCCAAGCATTGAATTTCAGTAGTATTTTTAATTCATAGAACGTTGTTAAAAGCGCTTTTAAATTCTTCTATGAATATTATTTATACATAAGGATCTGTTCGCAGGTGTCTTCTATTGGGTACGCTGCGGTTGATAAATTATTCATAGATTTGCCAAAAAACGTCATTTGGCTACTATCTATGAATGCCAAAGCAAAACACCAGCCCTGCCGAATACCCGCACGCCGTTCTTCAGCAGATTGAACGGCTGGGCCAGCACATCGCCATCGCCCGCAAGCGGCGGGGCGAGACACAGGCCCAGTGGGCGCTGCGGCTGGGCGTGTCCCAGCCCACCATGGCGCGCATCGAGCGGGGCGACCCCTCTGTGGCCATGGCCAGCTACGCCATGTGCCTGTGGCTCGTGAACCCGGCCGTGGCCGTGGCCGACCTGATTGCACCGCAGAACGACCAGGCCGCGCTGGAGCGGGAGGTGGCGCGGGTGCGACGCCCCCGCAAGCTTGCACAGGGAGCCTTGCCACAGCGCGCCCCGGGCAAGCTGGTGCCTGGCGCTGCATCTGCGTCTACCTCTGACGTAGCCCGCACCGCCAACAGCGCGGCAGTGGGTCTGGCGGCGCTGATGCAACCCGGCGCAGCCAAGGCACCGCAATGAAGTCGGCCATGGGCGTGACCGCGCGCAGCTATGTGCCGCAAGACCTGCTCTATATCTGGGCACTGGTGAACCCTGCGCAGCCGGTGCTGGTGGGCGAGTTGCGCCTGTCGCAGTTGGTGGCCGACTGCGCCACCTTTCGGTACGGTCAAGGCTGGTGGCACTTCCCGCTCAGCGAAGATTTGCCGCTCATCACTGGCCAAGAGTTCA
The DNA here is from genome assembly GCF_003663825.1 of Acidovorax sp. 106. Classification (NCBI taxonomy): domain Bacteria; kingdom Pseudomonadati; phylum Pseudomonadota; class Betaproteobacteria; order Burkholderiales; family Comamonadaceae; genus Acidovorax; species Acidovorax sp. 106. The sequence goes on from NZ_RCCC01000001.1 coordinate 2,892,567, forward strand.
CCGCAGGCGAGCGGGGCAGCGCGCCGGGCGCCATCGACGACGCGCGGCCCGACCGCTGGGGCGAGCGCATCATTCGCCATGTGGACCGGCCTGCGCGCCTGTCCATTTTGGAGATGCTGCTGTTTGCGGGCGATGACCGGTTTGGTGCGCTCGGTGTTTCTATCTCTGCCGATAGGTACGTGCCCCGTCCACTAGGCCCGTACCCCCAACTGAGGGACTTGGCGCAGCTCAGTGCCGCCGTGGAAGACCTGCAGACCCAGGCCCCGGTCACGGCTGAGATGCAGCGCCTGATCCAACCCGGCGTGACGCTGGGCGGCGCTCGGCCCAAGGCCCTGCTGCAGACCGATGCGGGGTCTTGCGTCATCAAGTTCAGCGAGCTGGACGATGCGGTGGACACGCCGCTGGTCGAACACGCCACCATGACCCTGGCCGCGCAGGCAGGCATCCGCATGGCTGCCACGGGCGTGCTGCCCATCCCCGCGCGGCATGGCAAGGCGCGCCATGCGTTGACTATCGAGCGTTTCGACCGTGTGGGCGGGTACCGCCTGCATTGCCTGTCGGCCCGCACGGCGCTGCGCGCGGCGCGGTTGCCCGAGAGCTACAGCGCGCTGGCCACGGTGCTGCTGCGCCTGGCCCACCCCGACACGCAGGTTGCGCAGCGCGAAGAGCTGTTCAAGCGCATGGTGTTCAACATCCTCATGGACAACACCGACGACCACGAGCGCAACCACAGCCTGCGCCTGGGGCTGGATGGCTACTACGAACTGACCCCAGCTTATGACGTGGTGCCCACGCTGCAGAACCTGGGTTACCAGGCGATGTCGGTGGGGCAGGCGGGCGCGGAGTCCAGCCTGGAGAACGCGCTGACCGAGTTGAGCGAGTTCGGCATCAAGCGGGCGCGGGCGGTAGTGCTCATCCAGCAGGTGGCGCGTGTGGTGGATGGGTGGCAAGCCCACTTTGCGCAGCAGGGTGTGTGCCGGGCCGATATGGAACTGCTGCACGCCGGCATTGACCGAGAGGCACTGCGAGGGCAACGGCAAGAATTTGTGTGAGCCAGACGCACCAGGTGGCGCCCGTTCCTTTTTTCTTGTCCCAGGGAATGTCAGCAGCATTGCCAATGCGCCGCGCAAAATACGGGCGTGATAGACGCTGCGCCCGAACCCTCTGATGCCGAGTTGCCCCCTGTCGCGCCACCTGGGCGCCAGGGCGAGCGCCTGCGCCGCATTGCCCACCTGGACATGGATGCGTTCTACGCCTCGGTAGAGCTGTTGCGTTACCCGCAGCTCAAGGGCCTGCCCGTGGTGATTGGGGGCGGGCGGCGCAAGGTGGACGACTTGCTGCTGCAAAGCCCCGATGGCTCGGGGCCCCGCGAGCCTTGCTTTATTCCGGTGGAAGACTTTCCTCTGCTCAAGGACTACGTGGGCCGGGGCGTCATCACCACGGCCACTTACGCGGCGCGGCAGTTTGGCGTGGGCTCGGCCATGGGCATGATGAAGGCCGCCAAGCTGTGCCCGCAGGCCATCGTGCTGCCGGTGGACTTTGACGAGGTGCGCAAGTATTCGCGCACCTTCAAAAGCGCCATCACCGAGATTGCACCCGTGATGCAAGACCGGGGCGTGGACGAGGTGTACATCGACTTCACCGATGTACCAGGTGGCCAGCGCGAAGGCGGGCGGGTGCTGGCACGGCTCATCCAGAAGAGCATTTTTGAAAAGACGGGGCTGACCTGCTCTATTGGCGTGGCGCCCAACCGGCTGCTGGCCAAGATGGCCAGCGAGTTCAACAAGCCCAACGGCATCTCCATCGTGTACGAGGAAGACCTGCAGCCCAAAATCTGGCCGCTGAACGTGCGCAAGATCAATGGCATCGGCCCCAAGGCGGGCGAGAAGCTGGCGCGCCTGGGCATCGAGACCATTGGGCAACTGGCTGAGCAGGATGAGCAGCGGTTGATAGGCCACTTTGGCAAGTCCACCGGCGCCTGGATGCACCGCGTGGCCTGGGGCCGCGATGACAGCCCGGTGGTGACAGAAAGCGAGCCCGTGAGCATGAGCCGCGAAACCACCTTCGACCGTGACCTGCATGCCGTGCGCGACCGGGCTGAGTTGTCGCGCATCTTCACCGACCTGTGCCAGCGCGTAGCGCAGGACCTGCAGCGCAAAGGCTATGTGGGCAAGACGATTGGCATCAAGCTGCGCTATGAGGACTTCAAGACGGCGACACGGGACCATACGTTGGCCCTTGCAACGGCCGATGCTGCGGTGATCCGGCGCACGGCGGGGCTGTGCCTGAAAAGGGTGCCGCTGGACAAGAAGCTGCGCCTGCTGGGGGTGAGGGTCGCCACCTTGCATGCTGCGGGTGCTGCTGCGGATATGGACGGCACAGGTGCCCAGCCAGATGCAGTGGCACAGAGCCGCAAGGCACGGCAAGCCGACATGCACACTGGATCACTTTTTTGAACTGTGAAAACAATGTGAAAAGAAGGCTGTGTGGTGGTTAAACTTGATTGGTATCAAACCGTAACGTCGGCAGTGGAGTAGCTGCGGTGCGCTGAACCAGCGTTTGGCGTGGTGGAGGGCGTATGCGGCCATAACTATGAAGGGGACAGTTGCATGCGTATCAATTTGCCAGTCACGCAACAGAATTACGATTTCCCGGGCGATGAGTTGCTCGTCTCCAGCACCAACACCAAGGGCGAGATCACGCACTGCAATGCGGCCTTTGTGCGGGTCAGCGGCTATAGCTATGAGGAGCTGATCGGGCAGCCCCACAACATCATCCGCCACCCCGATATGCCTGCGCCGGCCTACAAGGACATGTGGCGCACCATTGGCCGTGGAGAGCCTTGGACCGGGCTGGTCAAGAACCGCCGTAAAAACGGCGACCACTATTGGGTGCGCGCCAATGTCACCCCGATCATGGAGGCTGGCCACCCACGCGGCTACATGTCAGTGCGCACCAAGCCCAGCGCGCAAGAGGCGGCAGCGGCCGAGGCCTTGTATGCGCAAATGCGGGCAGAGGCCGCATCGGGCCGTGCCAGCCTTCGGCTGGAGGCGGGCGCGCTGCGCAGTGTGGGGTGGCGCGGCGTGGTCCAGCGGCTGGGGCAACTTCCACTCACCCAGCGCATGGCCTGGATGCTGCTGTGGTTGGTTCTGCTGGCCATGGTGCCTGACCTGCTGGGCATGCAGGGCACTGCAGCCACGGCTGCAAGGGTGGGGCTTTTGTTGCTGGCTGCGGGCGCGGTGCTGTGGCGCTTTCAGGTGGCGGTGGTGCAAGGCATTGGCGAAGCCAGTCGTTTTGCTGCCGATTTGTCGGGGTGCAACCTGACCTCGACAATGCGGGCCGACTGCCCCGAGCCGCTGCGCAGCCTGGTGCACCGCCTGCAGCAAACCCAGGTGAACTTGCGCGCCGTGGTGGGTGATGTGCGCACGGAGGTGCGCCACTTCACCGAGGCTGCTGCAGAGATTGCACAAGGCAGCCACGATCTGTCGGCACGCACCGAATCACAAGCGAGCAGCCTGCAAGAGACTGCGGCATCGATGGAGGAGCTGGCCAGCACCGTGCGCCAGACGGCCGACACTGCGGCCAAGGTGTCGCATGAGAGTGAGCAAAGCAGCCAGATCGCTACCAGCGGCGGGCAGGCCGTGCATGAGCTGGGGGCGTCCATGCGGCAGATGCAGCAGTCTTCGGCCAAGATCAATGAGATCGTGGGTTTGATCGAGGGCATCGCGTTCCAGACCAATTTGCTGGCGCTCAATGCCGCGGTGGAGGCGGCCCGTGCAGGTGAGCAGGGCCGTGGCTTCGCGGTGGTGGCGGGTGAGGTGCGGGCGCTGGCGCAGCGCAGCGCCGGCGCGGCCAAAGAGATCAGCGGCCTGATCAATGTCACTGTCAGCCAGATTGCCAGCGGTGCACAGCAGATGGACCATGCGGGCACCACCATTGGCGGGGTGGTGGATGCAGTGCAGCGCGTCAGTGCCTTGGTGCAGCAAATCACTGCGGCCACCAAGGAGCAGGCCATTGGCATCGCGCAGGTGAATGAGGCCGTCACGCAGCTCGACACCGTCACGCAGCAAAACGCCGCTTTGGTCGAAGAGTCCACCGCTTCTGCCCAAAACCTCAAGTCCAGCGCGCAGGCGCTGGGGTTGTCGGTGGATGTTTTTAAGATGAATTGAGCTGGGCTCGTTTTGAGGCCCGCTTGCACCCCATGGGGCCATTCTTGCCGGGTGGTCGGCGTCGCTGCACCGCTTGCCAATGGCATGGGCCGCCCTGCATGGGGGCTGGGCTGCGCGCAGTGCCTAGCAGCCCATCCTGGCAAGGCATTTGCGCGACCCCGAAAAGACCGTCAACAGGTTCCCTGCTTTGCGCAGCGCTTTGACGGGCTCCGTGTGAACGGTTTTGGGTGGGTGCGCCAACCCCGCAACGGCCCCGAATGGGGCTGGGTACCGCAGACAGTCGCCATTACTGCCGCGCTGTGCGCACGTTGGCGGGTAGCGCCTGGGGGTGGCTGGTGCGCAGGGGGTTGATGTCCAGCCCGCCCCGGCGCGTGTAGCGGGCGTACACCATCAGCTTGATGGGTTGGCAGCGCGTCCACACGTCCATGAAGATGCGCTCCACACACTGCTCGTGGAACTCGTTGTGGTTGCGAAAGCTCACGAGGTACTGCAGCAGCCCCTCCTGGTCGATCTGCGCTCCGGTGTAGCGGATCTGCACGCTGCCCCAGTCGGGCTGGCCGGTGACCAGGCAATTGCTTTTGAGCAGGTTGCTGGTCAACACCTCGGTCACCGGGGCTTCGTCAAACTGGGCTTTGAGCAGTTCGGGCGCGGGCTGGTAGTGGGTGCATTCCACGTCCAGGCGGTCCAGGCTCAGGCCGTCCAGCTCGTGCACGGGTTCCTGGTCAAACAGTTCGGGCGCAATCAGCTTCACACCCACGGTGGCGGGGTGGGGCGCGCCGCGCCACACGGCCTCGCTGATGTCGGCGCGCAGGCGGGCTTGCACCTCGCTGGCATCGGCAAAGCGGGTGTTGTTGAAGCTGTTGAGGTAGAGCTTGAAGGACTTGCTCTCGACGATGTTGGGCGACTCGCACGGGATGGTGAAGTGCACCAGCGCCAGCTGGGGCTTGCCGCGCAGGTTCAGCCAGGACACCTCAAACGCCGTCCACAGATCGGCCCCGAAAAACGGTGGCGCGTCGGCAATGCCGATCTCGGCCCGCTTGCCCGCGCGTGGGATGGGGAAGAGCAGCGTCGGGTCGTACTGGTCGGTGTAGGCCGAGGCTTTGCCCAGCTGAGATTGTTCAGGGGTGTTGGTCATTTGCTATAAAAATAGTAGCTTCTAGCGCTTGTTAATCAAGCGCTAGAGCATGATTTGATGCTTATTTGAACTCGCGCTCGCGCAGCCACTTGGTGGCGATCCACTTCTCACCCGCAATCACCGGTGCACCGCCGTGCAGCGTTTGGGTGGAGGGGTGGGGCCGCTCGTAACTGAAGAACACGGCATTGCCGCGCTGGGGGGCGACTTCCAGGAACACATCGGGGAAGGTGGTGCCGCCGCCTTTTTCTGGGGTGTTGAGGTACATCACCAGCGTGCCCACGCGCTGCCCACCGCGCTTGACGATGGTGGGCGTGCCGGGCTCGGCAGGGTCAAAGTAATCGTAGTGGGGCTTGTATTCGGCCCCGGGGCGGTAGTGCAGCACTTGCACGCCTTCACCGTTTTCGATGGGCCATTGCAGCAGCTTGGCAATCCGCTCCTCAATGGTCTGCACCAAAGTGCTTTCGCCGCGTTGGAAGAACATGCCGTCACTGGTGCGGTCGTCGTTCACCTCTTCGCCGCCTGTCTTGGTAGCCACCGTGAGCGAGCGGGCCATGCGCGGGCTGGCGGCGGCAATCAGGGCATCGCATTCCTCTGGAGAGAGGAGGTTGCCAAACACCACCACGCGGGGCTTGGCCAGTTGCAGCAGCACTTGCACCTGGCGGTCGCCGGCGTCCAGCAGGGCAGGGGAGTCGCCCAGCAAGGGCTCGGGCACCGGCACGGCGCTGGGTTGGCCTTGTTGCACGGCGAGCGTGTTCAGGTGCTCTTGCAGCGTGGTTTCCATGGCGTCGGCGGCCACGTCCTCGTCCCAGCCTGCATCGCGCATGGATTGCAGCACCACGGGGGCTGAGAAGCCCGCCTGGGCCTGCTCGATGATCCAGCGGCGCAGCTCGGGGGTGATGGACTGGGCCGAGGGCTTGCGGGTGGTGGTGCTGTGCTGGGCAGGGGATGGGGCCATGGTCGGGACCTCAAACGTGGACAACATTGGAAAAAGCGGGAGGGCGGGTGAGCGAGTCAAGCGGGCTTGCGCCGGAACACCAGTCGCTCAGGCTCGGATGCTAGCGCGTCAAAGGCGTAGCCCTCCAGGTCAAAGCCTTCGAGCTGGTGCGGTGTGCTCAGCCGCTGGGTGATGGCATAGCGCGCCATCAACCCGCGTGCGCGCTTGGCGTAAAAGCTGATGATTTTGTAGGCGCCGCCTTGCCAGTCCTCAAACACGCATTCGATCACGCGGGCCTTGAGGGCCTTGCGGTCTACCGCCTTGAAGTACTCCTGCGAGGCAAGGTTGACGACCACGGGCGTGGTGTCTGAGCGCAACTGGGTGTTCAGGTGCTCGGCAATCTGGCGGCCCCAGTATTGGTACAGGGTGTTGCCCGCCTCTGTGGCCAGGCGCGTGCCCATCTCCAGGCGGTAGGGTTGCATGCGGTCCAGCGGGCGCAATACGCCGTACAGGCCGCTTAGGATCGCCACGTGGCGCTGCGCCCAGTCCAGGTCGTCCGCCCCCAGGCTGCGGGCTTGCAAACCCTCGTACACATCGCCGTTGAAGGCCAGCACGGCTTGGCGTGAGTTGTGGGCGGTGAACTGCGGCTTCCAGGCCTGGTAGCGGGCCACGTTCAGCGCCGCCAAGGGGTCGCTCAGGTCCATGAGCGAGGCAATGTCTTGCACAGACTTTTCGCGCAGCACTTCAATCAACGCGGTGGACTGGGGCACGAACTGTGGGCGTGTGTGCGGCAGACTCTCTGGGACGGGGGTGTCGTAATCCAGTGACTTGGCGGGGGACAGCAAAAACAGCATGGTGCGATGGAGGGGCAGGGTGGCTGATGGGTGAGTCGGGGCGAAGCTGTGCAGGGCTTGGTGATCCTGCGCCATGCGCTCAATGTCTTATTTTGAGGGATGCGGGCACGGCGTGAGTCCCCCTTTGGATTGCAGCGCTTCATGTCCCGTGTTGGCGCACAGCCCCAAAAAACAAAGGCGGCCAAGGCCGCCTTTGAGGGGGTGCAGCTGCGCTATACGGCGCAGGCTGTGTGCGCCATGTGTTACGCCGCTGGAGGCTGCTCAAATGGCAGCGTCATGGCGGCCAGGTCGCGGCGGGTTTCCACCAGCACCAGCGGGCCTTCGTCCAGCACCACAACCGGTGGGCGTGCACGGGGAACGTGCACGGGCTTGGGTTCTGCCGCAATGGCGGCCTGCACGGCAGCGACCTTGTCGCTGTCCGAGTTCACCCACTGCAGCCCTGAGGCGGTGGCCACTTGGTGCAGCGAATCCATCGGCAGCGTGTAGGACTGCACGCGGGGCATGCCCGAGGGCTTAGCCTGGGCTGCTGCCACAGGTTGGGCCGCAGGGGCTGTTGCGACGGGAGCCGATGGTGCTGCCACCGGTGCAGGTACAGCCTGCTCGCGAGGGGCAACTTCTGCAACTGCCACACCTGTCGAGGCTGGGGCATCTGCTGTGGGGCTGCTGAAGTAGCTGCGGCGTGGCGCATCTTCTGCCACGGTCGGGGCAGCGTCTGCTGCTGGGACTGCGTTCAGTGGCTGGGCCTCTGCGGCGTTGTCACTGCCTTCACGGGGCGCACGTTCGCCACGCTCGCGGCGGTCACGGCCGTAGCGGTCGCGGGAGCGGCGCTCGCGCCGTTCCTCCGTCGCGGGTGCTGCCGCTGGGGTGGCAACCTCGTTGCCCGTCAGGTCCAGGTCGGGCAGCGACGCCATGGGCGACGTGTCCACAAAGTCCATGGCTGGCGCGCTGCGCTCCTGGCCTTCGGCATTGCGCGGGCTGCGTTCCCCGCGCTCGCGGCGGCCGCCCTCACCACGGTCACCGCGTTCACGGCGTGGGCCGCGTTCGCCGCGTGCTGGTGCTGTGCCGGCATCAGCGCCGTTGGCGTTGACGTTGGCCAGGGCTTCTGCGGGGGCCGCATTTTGCTCACCGCTCAGGGCGGCGTTGGTGCTGCGGCCTTCGGCGTCGCGGCGGCCACGGCCATCGCGACCATTGCGGCCCTCACGTGCCTCGGTGTTGCGGCCTTCGGCATTGCGGCTTTCGCCTTCTGGGCGGCGGTCGCCGTCGCGCGGGGCACGGCCTTCGGTGCCGCGGTCGTTGCGACGTCCACGGCCTTCGGTCACATTGCCAGCAGCATCGCGATTGGTGTCGCGGCCACCTTCGCGGCTGCCGTCACGGGCGCCGTCTCGGCCACCACGGCGGCCCCGGCCTTCGCTGCGGCCATCGCGGCGCGATTCACCACGTCCATTGCCTTCCGCGGGTGCAGTAGGCGCAGGTGTTGCCACTGGGGCTGGTGCAGGGGCTGCACCAAAGCCAAACAGGCTCTTGAGCCAGGCAAAGAAGCCCTTTTTTTGTGGCACAGCTGCGGCGGGGGCAGGTGCTGGCGCGGCTTGTGCAGCAGTGCCGTTGCGGGGGGCGTGGCCATTGCCATTGCGGGCAGGGCGCGCAACGCCTTCGGGGCGGGGCTCGGCCACCGGAGCGGGCGCATCAGGCAGCACGCCCTTGATCACTGGCGTCTGCTTGTTGGTCGGCTCTTGCGAGCGGCGCGTCACGGCGGTGGGGTCTTCCACGTCTTCGGCCAGCTTGTAGCTTGCGTCGATGTGGTCCAGGCGTGGGTCGTCGTGCTTGAGGCGTTCCAAGCGGTAGTTGGGGGTTTCCAGCGTCTTGTTGGGCACCATCAGCACGCTCACGCGTTGCTTGAGTTCGATCTTGGCGATCTCGGTGCGTTTTTCGTTGAGCAGGAACGAAGCCACTTCCACGGGCACTTGGCAGTGCACGGCAGCGGTGTTGTCCTTCATCGACTCTTCCTGAATGATCCGCAGGATCTGCAGGGCCGACGATTCCGTGTCACGGATGTGGCCTGCACCGCCGCAGCGGGGGCAGGGGATGGAGGAGCCTTCGCTCAAAGCGGGCTTCAGGCGCTGGCGGCTCATTTCCATCAGGCCGAACTTGCTGATCGTGCCGAACTGCACGCGGGCGCGGTCTTGGCGCAGGGCGTCGCGCAGGCGGTTTTCGACTTCGCGGCGGTTCTTCGACTCTTCCATGTCGATGAAGTCGATCACGATCAGGCCGCCCAGGTCGCGCAGGCGCATCTGGCGGGCCACTTCGTCGGCGGCTTCCAGGTTGGTGCGGGTGGCGGTTTCCTCGATGTCGCCGCCCTTGATGGCGCGGGCCGAGTTCACGTCCACCGACACCAGTGCTTCGGTGTGGTCGATCACGATGGCGCCGCCCGAGGGCAGTTGCACGGTGCGGGCGTAGGCCGACTCGATCTGGTGCTCGATCTGGAAGCGGCTGAACAGGGCGGCGTCGTCGCGGTAGCGCTTCACGCGGGCGGCATGCTCGGGCATGACGTGCGCCATGAACTGCTGTGCCTGTTCGTAGATGTCGTCGGTATCGATGAGGATGTCACCGATGTCGTTGTTGAAGTAGTCGCGGATCGCGCGGATCACCAGGCTCGATTCCTGATAGATCAGGAAGGCGCCCTTTCCACCCTTGGCGGCGCCGTCGATGGCGTTCCACAGCTTGAGCAGGTAGTTCAGGTCCCACTGCAGCTCGGGCGCGGTGCGGCCAATGCCAGCGGTGCGCGCGATGATGGACATGCCGTTGGGGTATTCCAGCTGGTCCATCGCCTCCTTGAGCTCGGCGCGGTCCTCGCCCTCGATGCGGCGCGATACGCCACCGCCACGGGGGTTGTTGGGCATCAGCACCACATAGCGGCCGGCCAGTGACACGAACGTGGTCAGGGCGGCGCCCTTGTTGCCGCGCTCTTCCTTTTCGACCTGGACCAGCAGTTCCTGGCCTTCCTTGATCACTTCATTGATGCGGGCCTGGCTGGGCGAGACACCGGGGGTGAAGTAGCTGCGCGAGATTTCCTTGAATGGCAGGAAGCCGTGGCGGTCTTCGCCGTAGTCCACAAAACAGGCTTCGAGCGAGGGCTCTACGCGCGTGACGACGGCTTTATAGATGTTGCCCTTGCGCTGTTCGCGCCCTTCGATTTCGATTTCGTAGTCGAGGAGCTTTTGTCCGTCGACGATGGCCAGGCGGCGTTCTTCGGGCTGCGTGGCGTTGATGAGCATCCGCTTCATGATGCGATTCCTTCTCGTTGTTTCGCGGACAGCAGCGGCACAGCTCAGTTGCTGTAGCGGGCTGCCACCCACAGTTCCAAACCAATGACAAGCTCTATAGGAGCCGTAAATGCCTGGACTGACGGATCGAAACGAAGGGAATTGCCGGGGATGACTCAGGCTGCCGAGGGTGAACTCAGCACGGGAGGCAAGGGCGCTTGGATGGGGGCGAGTGAGAATGGCGCAGATTTGCTACAAATTTAATAGCTTCTTGCGCTTGCTGGCGGGGCGCTGCGGGCAATTGGACGTGCAGGGCCAGGGGCAAGTGCCGCCGCCACAAAGTCATCATCCATGCCATCAACAACCACATGCTCGCTTCGATCCACCGGCAGACCTGTCCCTGGTAGGGTGCATCTGCCGGCTTGGGGGATTCCGTATCAGTGTTTCAATTTGTCAGCCCGCCGACTGCTGCACAGGCCATTGCGGGCATCTGGCCCGCAATCTGCGTGTGCGACACCCGCTGGCATCGACCTGCCTGCGCAAGTAGCATGGCTGAGTGGACTAAACTCCAGACAAATCAACCACTTACAAAACAACGCGCAGGTGAAACACATTATAGGGGGCAAACCACCGCTGGACCGGGCCCCGGCTTCCAACCCTCCTGCAGTCCGTCTGGTCGAAGTCGATGAGGATTCGGCGGGGCAGCGGCTTGATAACTTTTTGATACGCCACCTCAAAGGGGTACCGAAAACCCACGTCTATCGCATCATCCGCAGCGGCGAGGTGCGCATTAACAAAGGCCGCGTCAGTGCAGACACTCGGGTGGAGTCCGGCGATGTGGTGCGCCTGCCGCCGGTGCGGGTGTCGGACAAAGTGGCCGAGAAGGCCGAGAGGCCTGCGCCCGCGCGTGAATTCCCCATTCTTTTGGAAGATGAGCATGTGCTCGCTATCGACAAGCCCGCCGGTGTGGCGGTGCATGGCGGCAGCGGCGTGAGCTTTGGCGTCATTGAGCAACTGCGCCAGGCACGCCCCCAGGCCAAGTTGCTGGAGCTGGTGCACCGGCTGGACCGCGAAACCTCCGGCATCTTGCTGGTGGCGAAGAAAAGGTCTGCGCTCACTCACTTGCAAGACCAGTTCAGGGAACGGGAGACTGGCAAAACCTACCTGGCGTTGGTCACGGGTTCATGGACGGCCAGCAACAAGGTGATCGACTTGCCGTTGCACAAATACCTGCAGGCCGATGGTGAGCGCCGGGTGCGTGTCACCACGGTAGATGACCCGGAAGGGATGCGCTCTATCACTCTGGTCAAGGTGCGCCAAGCGGTGCCTGCGCGGCCCTTGCAAGGCTTGCCTGCGATGACGTTGCTGGAGGTCACCATCAAGACCGGTCGCACGCACCAGATCCGGGTCCACTTGGCCAGCCAGGGCCATCCCATTGTGGGCGACGACAAATACGGCGACTTTGACCTGAATAAGCGGTTGCACAGACTGGGGCTCAAGCGCATGTTTTTGCATGCGTGGCGGTTACAGTTCAGCCACCCTGCCAGCGCGGAGCGTGTGACATTGAACGCCCCGCTGCCCCCTGAACTGGCAGACTTCATTCCCTCTGTTTGATTGCCTCGCCATGCCGTCCCAAGTCCGTTCGCGCCGCTTTGACCTGATCGCTTTTGATTGGGATGGCACCCTGTACGACTCCACCGCCATCATCGTGCGCTCCATCCAGGAGGCTGTGCGCGATGTGGGCGGCACAGTGCCATCGGACAAGGAAGCGGCCTATGTGATCGGCATGGCCCTGATGCCCGCCTTGGCGCATGCCGCTCCGGATGTGCCTCCTGAAAAATACACCGAGCTGGGCAATCGCTACCGGTTTCACTACCTGCAGCACCAGGACGATTTGAGCTTGTTCGATGGCGTGTTGCCGATGTTGTCGGCCCTGCGCGAGCGCGGGCACCTGCTGGCTGTCGCCACCGGAAAAAGCCGCCGTGGCCTTGATGATGTTTTGCAGGCGGTAGATTTGCGCGGGGTGTTTGATGGCTCGCGCACTGCAGACCAGACAGCGGGCAAGCCCCATCCTTTGATGTTGCAGGAGCTGATGGCAGAGTTTGACGTGGCCCCTGAGCGCTTGCTCATGATTGGTGATACCACCCATGACCTGCAGATGGCCCAGAACGCAGGCTGCGCCAGCGTCGGTGTCAGCTATGGTGCCCACGAGCCCGATGCGTTCCATGTGCTGCAACCGTTGTATGTGGCGCATTCGGTGGCGCAGTTGCACGAGTGGCTGCAGCAGGAGGCTTGAGGCGTGCTGCGGTTTTGCTTTCATCTTCCGCCACTGCCCAGGAGTGCCGCCTTTGTCTGAGCAGGCTGTTTTGTTGTGTGGCAGCGCAGAGCTGTGCGATGGGGGCATGGCCGTGCCGTTTGATGTGCAGTATGCGGGCCAGGTTTGCCGCGCATTTGCCATTCGTTACCAGGGCGTTGTCCATGCCTATCTGAACCGCTGCACCCATGTGCCCATGGAAATGGACTACCAGCCCAACCGTTTGTTTGATGACACAGGTCAATGGTTGTTGTGTGCTACGCACGGTGCTGCATATTTGCCCAGCACTGGCCAGTGTGCTGGCGGGCCTTGTCGTGGCGGACTGGTGAAAATTGCCTTGTCCGAGGCTGGTGGCCAGGTGCACTGGCATACTGCTCACAACCTGCAACCGGTGGCGTTTTAGGGGTTGCTCCTACGTGCCTTGTTCTGTTGTATCCCCCTGTTTTGTCGCTTGTTTTCTCTGTCCGCAGCGCTGTGTCGGGCCTGTTTCTGGGTCCGGGGTGTCTGCGGGAGGCTTTGAATGACTGATCCACAAAATCCCTCCTCCAATCATCCTGGCAGTGCGCAGGATTCTTTGCCCGCTTCTGATCTGTGGGCGACCCAGGCTGCCGCAGCTGCGTCATCCTCAAGCCCCGGTGGCGCCCCCCGTGCCACGCCGGCTGCCGAGCCTGGCTGGGAACGTGCGGTGCTGGAAAAGCTCGCGTTGGCCGCATTGACAGAGCAACGTGCCGCCCGGCGCTGGAAGATTTTCTTTCGCTTTGCCTGGTTGCTTCTGGTGCTTGCCATTTTTGGTGGCGCGATGATGCAGGCCGCCCCGAGTGCCAACAAGAGCGCCCCCCATACGGCGGTGGTGGACATCAAGGGCGAAATCGCTTCAGGTGCCGAGGCCAGCGCCGAGTTCGTGGTGGCCGCCATGCGCAGCGCCTTCGAGGACGAGGGTTCCAAGGCTGTGGTGTTGCTGATCAACTCCCCGGGTGGCAGCCCGGTGCAGGCGGGCATCATCAATGACGAAATCCTTCGCCTCAAGGCCAAATACAACAAGCCTGTGTATGCGGTGGTTGAGGAGACCTGTGCTTCGGCGGCGTACTACATCGCTGCGGCAGCGGACGAAATTTTTGTGGACAAGGCCAGCATCGTGGGCAGCATTGGCGTGCTGATGGACGGTTTTGGTTTCACCGGCACGATGGAAAAATTGGGGGTGGAGCGCCGATTGCTCACGGCGGGTGAAAACAAGGGCTTTTTGGACCCTTTCAGCCCCCAGACCGAGCAACAGCGTGCTTATGCACAGGCCATGCTCAACCAGATCCACCAGCAGTTCATTGCGGTGGTGAAGTCGGGGCGCGGTGACCGGCTCAAGCCCACGCCCGAGACCTTCAGTGGCTTGTTCTGGACAGGGCAGCAGGCTGTGGAGATGGGCTTGGCGGACAAGCTGGGCAACCTCGACTATGTGGCCCGTGAAGTCGTCAAGGCGGAAGACATCATTGACTACACCCGCCGTGACAATGTGGCTGAGCGTTTGGTGAAGCGCTTTGGCGCGGCGATGGGGTACGGCGCTGCCAAGGCGGCTACGGCCATTGCGGCGCCGCAACTGCGATAGTTAGGTGCTTTAGGTGCCACCTCGCTGGTGACGCTGCCAGCAGTGACTCTTCCGATTCTTTCGTATCTGAACCCCCGGTTGCCTGTGCGGTAGCCGGGGGTTTTGCTTTTGAGTATCGGTTTGGTCGGCGTGGCAACTGGCCTGCGCTCATCTGCCGATCAAGAACACGGTGGGCGTGCGGTTGTCCACTGGCGCTGCTTTTTGGCGCCATTGCTTGACCGGCTGGCTGTGTATTTGGGATGTTTCCAGCGTCAGTCCTGCGGCCATGGCCAATCGGGTGTTGGTTTGCAGGGTCTGGGTCAGGGCTTGCCACAGGGCGGCATTGCGGTAGGGGGTTTCAATAAACACCTGCGTTTGCCCTGTTTTCAACGCGATGGATTCGAGTTCCTTCATGCGCTGCGCTCGCTCTGGCCCGCTTTGGGGTAAGTAGCCCACAAAAGCAAAGTTCTGTCCGTTCATGCCGCTGGCCGCCAGTGCCAACAGCAAGGAGACAGGGCCCACCAGTGGCATCACGGCAATGCCCAGATCGTGTGCGGCACGCACAATGGACGAGCCTGGGTCCGCCACGGCAGGCATCCCCGCTTCGCTGACCAGGCCGATGTCGTGTCCTTGCAGTGCGGCAGATAGGAGGGGGCGGGCGTCAAACACGGGGGCACCTTTGTCGCCATGGTCTCCCTTTTTGTGCACTTCGCGCGGTAATTCAGTAATTTGCTGGGCTTGCACTGGGGCTGAGAGGGTTTCCAGCGCATCAATGCGCTTGAGGTATGCCCGGGTACTTTTGGCGTTCTCGCAAATCCAGTGGTTTAGCCGGGCGGCTTGCAGGATGGTGGATTGCGGTAGCACCTCTTGCAGGGGGGCTTGTGCGTCGCAGCCAAAGTCGAGTGGCGCCGGGACCAGATAAAGCCGACCTGGCGCGGCGTTGGTTGATGGTGCGCTGGCGACGGGTGCTGGCGACTGGCTCATGGCAGCACCAACCCTGCAGCACGCAGCATGCGGCAGGTTCGAATCAGCGGCAGCCCGATCAAGGCGGTGGGATCGTCGCTCACGATGGCATCCAGCAGGCTGATGCCCAGGCCTTCGCTTTTGGCGCTGCCAGCGCAGTCGTAAGGCTTTTCTGCCTGTAGATAACGCTCGATTTCGTCTGCATCGAGGGTTCTGAATTTGACCTCTACTGCAGCCAGGTCTACCTGTTGAAACCCGCTGCTGGCGCACACCACGGCCACTGCGGTTTGGAATACCACCGTCTGGCCGCTCATGGCTTGCAGTTGCACGGTGGCTCTTTCATGGGTGCCGGGTTTGCCGAGGGGTTCTCCCGCCAGATCGGCCACTTGGTCCGATCCAATGACGATGGCTTGCGGGTGCAGCAGTGCCACGGCCTGCGCTTTGGCCAGTGCCAGCCGCATAGCCAGTGTGCGGGGGGCTTCGTTGGCTTGCGGGGTTTCGTCGACATGAGGGGCGGCCACGTCAAAGGCTATGTTCAGGCGCGAGAGCAGCTCGCGCCGGTAGGGCGAGGTGGAGCCCAATACCAGAGGGCGTGGCAGGGTGGGGGATTGATGCATGCGCTGATTCTCTTACACTGCCGCCATGACCAAGGAATTCTCTCCCGACCGGCTTGACATCAAGGCTTTCGCGCAGGCGGGAGGTCAGCTGTCAGGTCACGACTCTCTCCTGAAATATGAGCGCTTGGCGCAAGAGGCCAAAGGCTTGCACCCGGATTTGCTCGTCGATTGGAAAGTGGCTGGTGAAGTGCGTACCGAACTGGGGGGCACGGGCCAAGTCTGGTTGCATCTGTCGGTTCACGCCAGCTTTCCGATGGAATGCCAGCGGTGCATGACACCTGTGGATGTGCCTCTGGATGTGGAGCGTTCGTTCCGATTTGTGGCTGATGAGGCCACCGCCGAAGCCCTGGATGACGATTGCGATGAGGATTTGCTGGCACTGAGCCGGGAGTTTGACTTGCGTGAGCTGATTGAAGATGAGTTGCTGATGGCCTTGCCTGTGGTGCCAAAGCATGATGAGTGTCCAAGCTCGGTCCCTCTGGCATCGTCGGACGAGGACTTTGAGGCCGCGAACTCTGAAAAGCCCAACCCCTTTGCAGCGCTCGCCTCGCTGCGAAAAGACGAAAAAGGGACATGATTTATTGTTTGGGTTATAATCGAGGGCTTCTCGCGAATCCCCCTCGTGTCTTATTGGGCTGATCGCGTTTTTACCAACCCTATTCAAGACCAGGAGCCATCATGGCAGTTCAGCAAAACAAAAAGTCCCCTTCCAAGCGCGGTATGCACCGCTCGCACAATGCACTGAATGTGCCAGGCATTGCTGTGGAACCTACCACTGGTGAAACTCACCTGCGTCACCACATCAGCCCTAACGGTTTCTACCGTGGCCGCCAAGTGCTGAAGAACAAGTCTGAAGCCTAATTTCAGCACCCATCAAGGCCCGCAACTACTTTGTGTAGTGCGGGCCTTTGTTTTGATCGTCGTATTTTTCTTTCAGCCAAAGCCGTTGGCTGGACAAGTCGCCCATGATCACACTGGCTGTTGACTGCATGGGGGGCGACCATGGCCCCCGCGTCACGCTCGCGGCGTGTCGCCAGTTTCTAGATTCCCACCCCCAAGCCCGTTTGCTGCTGGTCGGCTTGCAGGATAGTCTCCAATCGTTCTCGCACGAGCGGGCCAGTGTTGTGCTGGCCTCTGAAGTGGTTGCCATGGATGATCCTGTGGAGGTGGCTTTGCGCAAGAAGAAAGATTCTTCCATGCGCGTGGCCATTCAACAGGTCAAAGATGGAGCTGCGGCTGCGGCTGTGTCCGCAGGCAACACGGGTGCCTTGATGGCGATCGCTCGCTACATCTTGAAAACTCTGGATGGCATTGACCGCCCTGCCATTGCGACCCAGCTGCCCAATGCACAAGGTGGTGCCACCACGGTGCTGGATTTGGGGGCCAATGTGGATTGCTCGGCCGAACATCTTTTGCAATTCGCTGTCATGGGGTCTGCGCTGGTGTCAGCCCTCCAAGACGGCGGGGAGCCCACTGTTGGCTTGCTCAATATTGGTGAGGAAATCATCAAAGGCAGCGAAGTCATCAAAAAAGCAGGTGAATTGCTGCGATCTGCGGCCAGTTTGGGTGATCTGAATTTCTACGGTAACGTGGAAGGCAATGACATCTTCAAGGGCACCGTTGACATCGTTGTGTGTGACGGCTTTGTGGGCAACGTTGCGTTGAAGGCCAGTGAAGGTGTAGCTTCCATGGTGGTGGGTGGGCTCAAAAATGAGTTTTCTCGCAATATTTTTACCAAAGCTGCAGCCATCGTTGCTTATCCTGTTTTAAAAGCTTTGATGAAGCGCATCGACTACCGTCGCTACAACGGTGCGGCCCTTTTGGGGTTGCGCGGACTGGTGTTCAAGAGCCATGGATCTGCGGACGTGCTGGCTTTCGAGCAGGCTTTGAACCGGGCGTATGATGCAGCCCGCAACAACCTGCTCGACCGTGTCCGGACCCGGATTGCGCATGCGGCGCCCCTCCTGGCCCCCGCTGATGTACAAGCCAAGGCCGGTGTTTCGGCGACGACACATTGATGAGACGTTATTCCCGCATCACCGGCACAGGTAGCTACCTGCCTCCACGCCGATTGACCAACGCTGATCTGGTGGCCGAATTGGGCCAGCGTGGTATTGAAACCTCTGATGAATGGATTGTGGAGCGCACGGGCATCCGGGCGCGGCACTTTGCTGCGCCGGACGTCACCAGCAGCGACCTGGGGTATGAGGCTGCACGCCAAGCTTTGGAGGCTGCGGGTGTGCAGCCCCAAGACATTGATCTGATCATCGTGGCGACCTCCACGCCAGACATGGTGTTCCCGTCCACGGCTTGCATCTTGCAGAACAAGCTGGGCGCCAATGGCTGCCCAGCGTTTGATGTACAAGCGGTTTGCAGTGGCTTCGTGTACGCGCTGTCGGTGGCTGATGCAATGATCCAGTCGGGCGCAGCCAGCCGTGCGCTGGTGGTAGGTGCCGAGGTTTTCAGCCGCATTCTCGACTTCAATGACCGCACCACTTGTGTCTTGTTTGGTGATGGTGCTGGGGCGGTGGTGCTAGAGGCTTCTGACACGGCTGGCATTCTGGCCAGCGACTTGCACGCCGATGGCAAGCATGTGGGCATTCTTTGCGTTCCTGGCAATGTGTCTGGCGGACACATATTGGGTGACCCTGTCTTGAAGATGGATGGTCAAGCCGTGTTCAAGTTGGCGGTGGGCGTGCTGGAGAAAGCCGCTCATGCGGTGCTGAATAAAGCCGGTCTGGCGGAAGCCGACATCGACTGGTTGATTCCCCATCAGGCCAACATCCGCATCATGCAGGGCACGGCCCGCAAGCTGAAGCTATCCATGGACAAAGTGGTGGTGACGGTGGATCAGCATGGCAATACCTCGGCCGCTTCTATTCCCTTGGCGCTCGACCATGCGGTGCGCAATGGCCAAGTGACCGCAGGGCAGACGGTGTTGCTTGAAGGGGTGGGTGGTGGATTTACCTGGGGTGCGGTGCTATTAAAAATGTAGCTATTGGCGCTTTATTGATGTGCGCTAGAGGCTATTTTTATCTGAATATTGCAGAGCTATGAAATCATTCGCATTTGTTTTTCCTGGGCAGGGCTCGCAGTCTGTGGGCATGCTGGATGCCTGGGGTGACCACCCGGCGGTGCAGCAAACGCTGCGCGAGGCCTCCGATGCCCTGGGTGAAGATGTGGGGCGTCTTATTCATGAAGGCCCTAAGGAAGCCTTGGCATTGACCACCAACACGCAGCCCGTGATGCTCGTGGCAGGTGTGGCCGCTTGGCGAGTGTGGTGCGCTGAGGGTGGGGCCAAACCATTGGCGCTGGCGGGTCATTCCTTGGGTGAGTATTCGGCTTTGGTGGCGGCTGGTGTGTTGACTTTGGCGCAAGCAGCGCCGCTGGTGCGGTTGCGTGCGGCTGCCATGCAAGAGGCTGTGCCTGTTGGGGTGGGGGCCATGGCGGCCATTTTGGGGTTGGAAGCCTCCAAGGTCATTGCAGGCTGCGCTGAAGCTGTCGTGGCGCTGGGTAGTGGCGAGGTGGTGGAGGCGGTCAATTTCAATGACCCTGCACAGACCGTGATTGCTGGCACCAAGGCGGGCGTGGACAAGGCCTGTGAGCTTCTCAAGGCAGCTGGTGCCAAGCGTGCCTTGCCATTGCCGGTGTCTGCCCCTTTCCACTCCAGCCTGATGAAGCCTGCTGCGCAGAAGCTGCGCCTGGCTTTGGATGGTTTGGCATTGGCTGAGCCGCAGATCCCAGTGGTCAACAACATTGATGTGGCCGTTTGCACTGATGCGGGACAGATCCGTGATGCCCTCTATCGCCAGGCCTTTGGTCCTGTTCGCTGGGTGGAATGTGTGCAGGCGTTGAAAGCGCGTGGCGTCACGCATGTGGTGGAAGCCGGTCCCGGCAAGGTGCTGGCTGGTTTAACCAAGCGGATCGATGCCGAGTTGACGGGCGTGCCCCTGTATGACCCAGCCACCCTGGCTGAAGCGATGGAGATTGTGAAATGACTGATTTGGTGAAAGCAGTGCAGGTGGCTTTGGTAACGGGTGCCTCTCGCGGCATTGGCGCTGCCATTGCTCTGGAGTTGGCCGTGCGTGGCTATCAAGTGGTGGGTACCGCAACGACCGATGAAGGCGCTGCCCGCATTGGCCAGGCGCTGGCGGCTTACCCTGGTTGCCGCGGTGCCAATTTGAACGTCAATGACGTAGCTGCTGTTGAGGCGCTCATGGATGGCATCGTCAAGCAACAAGGTGGCTTGCATGTACTGGTGAACAACGCGGGTATTACTCGCGACACGCTGGCCATGCGCATGAAGGACGAGGACTGGGATGCCGTGCTCGACACCAATTTGAAGGCGGTCTTTCGCGTGAGCCGGGCGGCCATTCGTCCGATGATGAAGCAGCGTTTTGGCCGCATCATCAGCATCACCAGTGTGGTTGGCGCTTCGGGCAATCCAGGGCAGGCCAACTATGCTGCCGCCAAGGCCGGTGTGGCTGGCATGACGCGTGCATTGGCCCGTGAACTGGGCAGCCGCAACATCACCGTCAACTGCGTGGCACCCGGTTTCATCGAGACCGACATGACCTCCGTGTTGTCCGAAGAGCAGCAAAAAGCCCTCAATGCCCAGATCCCGTTGGGTCACATGGGCAAGCCGCAAGACATCGCGCACGCAGTGGCCTACTTGGCATCGAGTGAAGCTGGCTATGTGACGGGGCAGGAGTTGCACGTCAATGGCGGCATGTACATGTAATTGAGACAAGTTAACGCCGCTTTATCCCGACGGCGGGCTGATGAGGAGGGAATCTCCTTACCAGCTAGAATCGCGGATTCATTCACAACCCCCAGAGGGAAACCATGAGCGATATCGAAGCACGCGTCAAAAAAATCATTGCCGAACAACTCGGAGTGGAAGAGTCCCAAGTCACCAACGAAAAGTCTTTCGTGGCTGACCTCGGCGCAGACTCCCTCGACACCGTGGAACTCGTGATGGCACTGGAAGACGAGTTCGGCATCGAGATCCCCGACGAAGACGCGGAAAAGATCACCACGGTGCAAAACGCCATCGACTACGCCAACAATCACCAGAAGGCCTGAGCGGCGCCCTGCGCCTGACTCAAGCGATCAGTAGAAGGTTTTCACGCATGAGCCGTCGTCGCGTTGTCGTGACCGGCCTGGGTTGCGTCAGCCCCGTGGGTAACACGGTGGCCGATGCCTGGGCCAACATCCTTGCCGGCAAGTCCGGCATTGACCTCATTACCAAGTTCGATGCGTCGAATTTTTCCTGCCAGATTGCAGGTGAGGTCAAGGGATTGGACCTGGAGTCCTACATCAGCGCCAAAGATGCGCGTGCGATGGACTCCTTCATTCATTTTGGTATCGCAGCAGCAGCGCAGGCTGTGCAGGATGCGGGTTTGCCTACGGGCGAGGCACTCGACGAAGAGTTTGCCACCCGCATTGCCTGCGTGATTGGTTCTGGCATCGGCGGTTTGCCGCTGATAGAAAACACCCACGCCGAGTACGCCAGCCGGGGGCCTCGCCGTATCACACCATTCTTTGTGCCTGCCTCCATCATCAATATGGTGGCTGGGCATGTGTCGATGCGTTTTGGTTTCAAGGGCCCCAACCTGGCTGTGGTGACCGCATGCACGACGGGCTTGCACTGCATTGGAGAAGCCGGTCGCATGATCGAATACGGCGATGCGGATGTGGTGGTGGCCGGTGGCACAGAGTCCACGGTGTCTCCGCTGGGTATTGGCGGCTTTGCTGCCATGCGCGCCTTGTCCACACGCAACGATGATCCCAAGACGGCCTCGCGCCCCTGGGACAAAGACCGCGATGGTTTTGTGTTGGGCGAAGGCGCTGGTGTGATGGTGCTGGAAGAGTACGAACACGCCAAGGCACGTGGAGCAAAAATCTACGCGGAATTGACAGGCTTTGGCATGAGTGCTGATGCGGGGCACATGACTGCACCCAGCATGGATGGGCCACGCCGCGCCATGCTCAATGCACTGCGTAACGCGGGCATCAATGCCGACCAGGTGGATTACCTCAACGCCCACGGGACCTCAACCCCGCTGGGTGATCTGAACGAAACGAATGCCATCAAGGCTGCTTTGGGTGGCCATGCGCGTCACACGGTGGTCAGCTCGACCAAGTCGATGACCGGGCACCTGCTCGGCGGCGCTGGTGGTATCGAAAGTGTTTTCACGGTGCTTGCGCTGTACCATCAAAAGGCGCCACCGACGATCAACATCTTTAACCAGGATCCTGAGTGTGATTTGGACTACTGTGCCAATACGGCGCGTGACATGAAGATCGACATTGCTCTCAAGAACAATTTTGGGTTTGGGGGCACCAACGGCTCGCTGGTTTTCAAGCGGGTTTGATGCGCGGATACAAGCTACGTTGCGCTGAGCGCTTGGTGGCTTTAGGGTGGATATTCCATGTTTTTGATGTGGGGTGTCTGCCCTTTTGTCTTTTGGGGGTGCCGTTGCGAAGGCTTCAGCGGCCTGTGCAGGGGTGGTCGAGTCTGGGTTCGTTAGGCTTGCCCCGGGGTCGCTGCTGCATTGGCCTGCTGCGACTGCCTTTTTTACGCCCCAACACCCAGCATCCGGGGATGCCATGATGGCCTCTGTCAAATATACGGCGCCAGCTGTGCGCTACCCTTTTGCAAGGAGTGCCGTATTGGGCTGGCTTTGTGTGTGGCTCGCTGTGGTTTCCGGTGCTGGAGTTGCTTGGTATGCAGCGAGTGTGTGGACTGCCGCAGGTCGAGGTGCCTTTGCCCTGGTGGCGATTTTGGGCTGGGTGATCGCGGCTTTGGGTGCTTTGGGGTACTGGCGGCGGTCTCCGCATGGCTTGTTGGCCTGGAACGGGCAAGTTTGGGCCTTACAAGCTGCCGATTCGGCGCAGGCAGGGATGTCTGAGGAGGGCGCGGCCTTGCGGCAGGCGCCTGCCGTTATTCTGGATTTGCAGCACACGCTGTGGATCTTGGTGCGCAGGGATGGCCATGCTCCGCTTTGGTTGTGGCTTGAGCGCTCGCAGCGCCCTGACCGCTGGGGTGATTTGCGCCGTGCGGTATATTCGCCCGCCATGCAGGCAGCCCCCACTGCTGTCCAATCTACCGAGGCGCCAAGCCGAGAGCCCTAAGGCGTGATTTCTGAGTGCCCATGAATGTAACCCCGCCTTCCCTTCCTGCAGACAGCGATCTCCAACTGGTGGAGCGCACGGTTGCAGGTGACCAGCGAGCCTACGAGCTGCTGGTCATCAAATACCAAAGGCGCATCGAGCGCCTGATCGGCCGGATGGTGCGCGACACAGATCTGGTGCAGGACATTGCACAGGAGACCTTCATCCGGGCTTATCGGGCGCTGCACCAGTTTCGGGGGGATGCCCAGTTTTATACCTGGCTCTACCGCATTGCTGTGAACACCGCCAAAAAGGCGTTGATGGACATGAAACGCAATCCGGTCATTTCCGAGAACGCCCTCAGAGGTGGAGACGATGAGGATGAAACTTCCCGCGTTGACAATGAACTAACCACCGAAGAAACGCCAGAAACCGTTTTGGCTGCACAGGAAATTGCTCGGGTGGTGAATGCCGCTATGGAGGCTTTGCCTGAGGATTTACGGCAGGCTGTGACGCTGCGCGAGATTGAGGGGCTGAGCTACGAAGAAATTTCGCTGGCAATGAATTGCCCTATTGGTACGGTTCGGTCCCGGATTTTTCGGGCCCGTGAGGCGATTTCTGCGAAAGTGCGCCCGCTGTTGGACAAACAGTCTGGCAAGCGGTGGTGACTGGGACATGGCTGCGCCTCTTTCCTTCTTTCCGTGAGATGACGCAGTGAGTTGGCTTTGGTCGGGTGCGGAAGAAGGCGATACCGAAGTGTGCAGATCTGTATGTGTGGGGGCTGGTTAGACAGGTGACATCATGGACAAAGATTTGAATCAGTGCGAGCAGTTGTCGGCGTTAATGGATGGTGAGCTCGAAGGCGAGGCCTTGGCTGAGGCCTTGCGCTTGGCCCACGGTGAAGAGAGCCAAGCCACGTGGGAGCTCTACCATCTGGTGGGCGATGTGTTGCGCTCGCCTGAATTGGCTGCGCACGCATCAAGCCCCTTGCTGGGGCGCTTGCGGGAGCAGCTGGCCCAAGAGCCTGCAGCAGCACGTGTGCCTTTGGTATTGCAATCTGAATCACCGGTGGTGTCTGTCCATGTGCCGCAGCCAGCGGCCAATGCGTCGGTGTTTCGCTGGAAGATGGTGGCCGGTATTGCGTCGATGGCTGCAGTCGCCGCCATCGGTTGGAATTCTGTCGAAGCCTTGAGGGGCGGCGGCGCGCAGTTGGCTTCTGCTCCGGTTGCACCACCTGCTTCGGTGGTGGCCGTTTCGGACGGGGCTGGGCAGCCCGTCATGTTGCGCGACCCACGCTTGGACGAACTGTTGCAGGCCCATAAACAATTCGGTAGCACTTCGGCTCTTCAGATGCCTGCGGGTTTTTTGCGCAATGCCACTTTTGAAGAGCCTTCTCGGTAACTCGCCTTGGCTGGTGCGGGGCAGGCCTCTCTTCTGTGTTCAGCAAGCATCCATGAATCGAATGGCTGGCCTTTGGGGGTGTGCCGCAGTTCTTGCACTTACCTTAGGGTGGGGTGCGCCCATGGCAGTGGCTGCGGAGCCTCCTGCATCTGTTTCGCCCTTGTCTTCGGTGCAAGCCGTATCGGCGGACTTTGATGTCACGCAATGGATGGCTCACATGCGTGGGGCTGCGTGTCGGCGCTCGTATGTGGGTACTTTTGTTGTGATCTCGGCCACAGGGGCTATGTCCAGCTCCCGCATTGCCCACGCTTGTGATGGGAGCTTGCAAGTGGAGCGTGTGGAAACCTTGTCGGGTGTGCCGCGCACCGTATTTCGGCGCAACGGTGAGGTCAGGACCTTCTTTGCATCGTCGCGCACCGTGCGCACGGATCGCAGTGACACCCCAGCCTTGTTTCCACAGCCCTCCGTGGTGGCGGGCACCAAGCTCTCGCAGTTCTATGCTGTGCAGCGTTTAGGGCTGGAGCGTGTGGCTGGACGGAGTGCCGATGTGCTGTGGCTCAAGCCTCAAGACGATCTGCGGCTGGGCTATCGAATTTGGGCGGACCAGGAAACGGGGTTGGTCGTGAAGCTGCAAACCTTGTCGCCTGACGCCAAGGTGATGGAGCAGGCTGCGTTCTCGGAAATTGACTGGAATGCCAGTGTGAAAGCGGAAGACCTGTCACGCGCGATGGACGCTGTGGATGGATTTCAGCGTGTGTCACCTGAGGTGCGGAAGACCTCTGCCCAGGAAGAGGGGTGGGTATTGCGCCAGCCGGTTGAGGGCTTTGTTCCTGTCCAATGCTATCGGCGCACACTGTCTGTAGAGGCAGGTGCACGCAGTGTCTTGCAGTGCCTGTACTCTGACGGCTTGGCGTCTGTATCGCTGTTCATGGAGCCCATGGACGCTACGCGCCATGGTGGTGTGGCGGTGCAGGAGGTCAGCATGGGGGCAACCCAGATGCTGGCGCGCAGAGCAGGTGAAGACGCCTGGCTGACCATCGTGGGAGAAGTCCCGCGCAAGACGCTGCACCTTTTTTCCAAGCATTGGGAGCGGTTGCGCTGATCCGTTTCGGTGAACGTGTCTGCCGGTGCGTTCACTCGTCTGCCGAGTGTGCTGCCTGTATTGGCCTTCTGTTTTAAAAATCGGTTCCCACATCAGCCCGTGTTTGGGAACCTATTTGCTTGGGTGCTCTTCAGAGATGCATTCGTGATTGGTAATTGTTACCTCGATTTGAAAGGCCCATGATGTCTACTCTGGATTGGAAGTTGCTGCGTTCTGTTGCCTTGGCTGGTGTGTTCACTGGCCTGTCTGGGCTCACCGCGTTGGTGCCTGTCTCCGCTGCTGCGCAATCAGCGGTGGTGCGTGGTCTGCCAGACTTTACGGAGCTTGTAGAGCTGGCAGGTCCCTCTGTGGTCAATATCCGCACCACCGAGAAAGCATCAGCCCGCTCTGGAGCTGGTGCGATGGATGAAGAGATGGCGGAATTTTTCAAGCGCTTCGGTGTGCCTATTCCCAACGCGCCGCGCCAGCAGCGCCCCCAGCAGGATGAGCAGCCACGCGGTGTGGGGTCGGGGTTCATTCTCACTGCCGACGGCGTTGTGATGACCAATGCGCATGTGGTCGAAGGGGCCGATGAAGTGATCGTGACCCTCGCAGACAAACGGGAATTCAAGGCGCGGATCGTGGGCGCAGACAAGCGCACGGATGTGGCTGTGGTCAAAATTGAGGCCAGTGGTTTGCCTGCGGTGAAGGTGGGTGATGTCAGCCGCCTGAAGGTTGGCGAGTGGGTGATGGCGATTGGTTCTCCGTTTGGCCTGGAGAACACGGTCACGGCAGGCATCGTGAGTGCCAAGCAGCGTGACACGGGTGACTACCTGCCATTCATTCAGACCGATGTGGCGATCAATCCTGGCAATTCCGGTGGGCCACTGATCAACATGCGCGGAGAGGTGGTGGGCATCAACAGCCAGATTTACTCCCGCTCTGGGGGATTTATGGGGATTTCATTTGCGATTCCCATGGACGAGGCGATGCGTGTGAGCGAGCAGCTGCGTGCCTCCGGTCGCGTGACACGTGGGCGTATTGGCGTGCAGATTGGCCCCGTGACCAAGGACGTGGCGGAGTCTCTGGGCCTGGGCAAGGCGCAAGGTGCGTTGGTGACGGGGGTGGAGTCGGGCTCGCCAGCGGAAAAAGCCGGTGTCGAGGCGGGGGACATCATCATTCGCTTTGAGGGTAAGGCGATTGAAAAAGTGGCTGATCTGCCCCGCTTGGTGGGGAACACCAAACCTGGCAGTAAGAGCAGCTTGACTGTGTTTCGGCGTGGGCAAAGCCGTGACCTTGCTGTCACCATTGCCGAGATTGAGCCGGACAAAGTGGCTGTGAAAACGACGGACCGTGAGGAGCGTGCCAAGGCTTCTGCGGCAGGGCAGCAAGTGGGGTTGACGGTGACGGAGTTGCCGGATGCTCAAAAGAAGGAGCTCAAACTCAAAGGCGGTGTTTTGGTCTCGGCCGCAGTCGATGGCGCTGCCAGGGCTGGCTTGCGTGAGGGGGACATCATCCTGGCGATCGCCAATACCGAGGTGTCTGGCGTGAAGGACTTTGATGCCATCCTTGGCAAGGTAGACAAGAGCAAGACCTTGAGTGTGTTGTATCGCCGTGGGGAGTGGGCGCAATACGCGCTGATTCGTCCTGTGCCAGCCCGTTGACTTGGATGACTGGCCGTGCGCCTGCGGGGATGTGCAGCGGCAAGTCAAGCCCTTGCACGTTCTCAAAATGGTTTGAAAGTTAGTTGTCGCCAACTTAAAATTTTTGCAATTACCGATTTCGATAGAATAGAGCCGGCTCTCAGCGCTTGAATGCATATCGGCGAGGTCTTCCTCCACGATACGGTATGTATAAAAGCCATTCACAGCTGTTCCACAGCTCGCCCACATGTTGTGCACCAATTAAGTGGCGATGCTGTGGATAAATTGTGTGTAAGTTTTTTGTTGCAACGTGGCAACGACCCCCGCATGCGGTGGAGCGGGCTGTTTGGCATGGCCTTTTTGCCTACAATGAAGCTCCAACCATCGCAGTTGCCAATGATTGTTGGTTCAGGGCGCGTCGCCATTCGACGCGCCCTTTTTTCTTGTGCGCGCCTTTCTCACCCCATTATTTGACGCTTTCCGTTGATGAATCACATCAGAAATTTCTCCATCATCGCGCACATCGACCATGGCAAGTCGACGTTGGCAGACCGCTTGATCCAGCGTTGCGGCGGGCTTGCTGAGCGCGATATGGAGGCCCAGGTCCTGGACTCCATGGACATTGAAAAGGAACGCGGGATCACGATCAAGGCACAGACTGCGGCGCTGCAATACAAGGCCAAGGATGGACAGGTCTACAACCTCAACTTGATCGATACGCCCGGGCATGTGGACTTCTCGTACGAAGTGAGTCGCTCCTTGTCTGCGTGCGAAGGCGCGTTGCTGGTGGTCGATGCATCGCAGGGTGTTGAGGCCCAGACGGTGGCCAACTGTTACACCGCACTGGAATTGGGCGTAGAGGTGCTTCCTGTTCTGAACAAGATGGATCTGCCCAACGCCGATCCTGACAACGCCAAGGCAGAAATCGAGGATGTCATTGGCATCGATGCTGCGGACGCTATCCCTTGTTCCGCGAAAACGGGTTTGGGCATTGAGGAAATCCTGGAGCTGATCGTCGCTAAGGTGCCAGCCCCCAAGGGCAACCCCACGGGCCCTTTGCGCGCCATGATCATCGACAGCTGGTTCGACCCCTACGTCGGGGTAGTGATGCTGGTGCGTGTCGTGGACGGCCGCTTGGCCAAGGGTGAGCGCTTCAAGATGATGGCCACGGGGGCTGTGTACAACGCGGACAACCTGGGTGTATTCACACCGGCCAACCTGGCCTTGGAAGCGCTGGAGGCCGGGCAGGTGGGTTACATCATTGCGGGCATCAAAGAACTGCAGGCCGCCAAGGTGGGGGACACCATCACCCTGGAAAAAAAGCTGCCCAACAACGCCGGGCCAGCGACAGAAGCCCTGCCGGGTTTCAAGGAAATCCAGCCCCAGGTGTTTGCTGGCCTGTACCCCACCGAAGCGAGTGAGTACGACTCCTTGCGCGATGCGCTGGAAAAGCTCAAGCTCAACGATGCCTCGCTGCACTATGAGCCCGAAGTCAGCCAGGCTTTGGGTTTTGGCTTCCGATGCGGCTTCCTGGGCCTGTTGCATATGGAAATCGTGCAGGAGCGTCTGGAGCGCGAGTTTGACCAAGACCTGATCACCACAGCCCCCAGCGTGGTCTACCAAGTGGTCAAGGCCGATGGTGAAGTCATCATGGTCGAGAACCCCTCCAAGATGCCTGACCAGGGACGTTTGGAGGAAATCCGCGAGCCCATCGTCACCGTGCACCTGTACATGCCGCAGGACTACGTGGGGCCCGTGATGACGCTGGCCAACCAAAAGCGCGGTGTGCAAATGAACATGGCCTATCACGGGCGCCAGGTGATGTTGACCTACGAAATGCCTTTGGGCGAAATCGTGCTCGACTTCTTTGACAAGCTCAAATCGGTGTCACGCGGTTATGCGTCCATGGACTACGAGTTCAAGGAGTACCGTGCCTCGGATGTGGTCAAGGTGGACATCCTGCTCAATGGCGAGAAGGTGGACGCTTTGTCCATCATCGTGCACCGCTCACAGTCGCAATACCGCGGCCGGGCGGTGGTGGCCAAGATGCGCGAAATCATCAGCCGCCAGATGTACGACGTGGCCATTCAGGCGGCCATCGGTGCCAACATCATTGCGCGCGAGACCATCAAGGCCCTGCGCAAGAACGTGCTGGCCAAATGCTACGGTGGCGACATCAGCCGCAAGCGCAAGCTGCTCGAAAAGCAGAAGGCCGGTAAGAAGCGGATGAAACAGATTGGCTCGGTGGAGGTGCCCCAAGAGGCGTTTCTGGCCATTTTGCAGGTGGAAGATTGATGCGGTTCATGCAAACTCTCACGTCGCTGATTCTGGCGGCTTTTGCCGGGTACATCGGTGCTTGGTATTTTGGTGCGCTGGAAGGCAACTTTGCCTTGCTGTTGTTTTTGGCCACCGTCGTGACGGGTGTCTATTGGCTGGGCGAACGCTTTTACTTTTTGCCCCAGCGCCGCAAGGCTGCGCAAGCCATCGAAGATGCCGCTGTGCAGCGCCGGGCCGAGTTGGACCGCATGGGCATCCAGAAGGTGGATGTGGACGCCGAAGAAGCCAAAGGCCGCATCCTCATGCAGCCCTGGTGGCTGGATTGGACCGCAGGCCTGTTCCCCGTCATCGTGGCGGTGTTTGTGTTGCGCTCCTTTCTGTTTGAGCCGTTCAAGATTCCTTCGGGCTCCATGATTCCGACCCTGCGGGTGGGCGATCTGATCCTCGTGAACAAGTTCACCTATGGCGTGCGTTTGCCGGTCATCCACACCAAGATCACCGAGGGCAACAAGCCCGCACGGGGTGACGTACTGGTGTTCCGTTACCCTCCGCAGCCTACGCTTGACTACATTAAGCGTGTGGTGGGCGTGCCGGGGGACGAGGTGGCCTACCTGAACAAGCGCTTGACCATCAATGGCAAGCCCGTGCAGACGGTTGCCCAGCCTGACTTTCTGGAAGAAGAAAGCATGCGCTACTTCAAGCAGTTTGAAGAGCAACTGGGCGCGCAACCGCATCGCCTCATCAACAACCCTGAAGCTCCTGCGTTTGTGCAAGGTGCCAGCAACTTTGCCTACCGCGAAAACTGCCGCTACAGTGTGGAGGGTGTGGTTTGCAAGGTGCCTGAAGGCCACTATTTCATGATGGGCGACAACCGCGACAACTCCCTGGATTCCCGCTATTGGGGGTTCGTGCCTGAAGGCAATATCGTGGGCAAGGCGTTTTTCGTCTGGATGAACTTTGGCGACTTCAAGCGCATTGGGCCGTTTCACTGAGCAGGCCACTGGCCGTATACAACAGGAGGGTATTGGGTATGAATTTGCATTACACAACAGCGCGTGCGCGTCAACGTGGCCTGTCTTTCGTTGGCGTGATTTTCATTGGTGTGCTGGCCGTGGCTGCCTTTGCGATTGGTGGGCAGTCGGTGCCGATTTTTCTGGAGTACCAGGCGATCCGTAAGGCCACTCTCAAGGCCTCTAAAGAGGGTTCAACAGTGGCGGACATCCGCGCCTCGTTTGATCGCGCCGGGGCCATTGACAACATCAGCTCCATTTCTGGCAAGGATTTGGAGATCACCAAGCGCGGTGACAAGACCGTTGTGGGCTTCAAGTACTCCCGCGAGATTGCGTTGGCTGGCCCAGCCTTCCTTGTCTACCGTTTGCAATACCAGACCGATTAATTAGTGCATCCCAGTCTCTCTTCGCTGCAGGTCCGCCTGCAGCATATTTTTTCCGATCCCTCGCTTTTGCAGCGGGCCGTCACCCACCGCAGTTTCTCGGCCGACCACAACGAACGGCTGGAGTTCTTGGGAGACTCTGTCTTGAACCTGGCTGTGGCCAGCTTGCTGTACCAGCGGTTGGCGCAGTTGCCCGAGGGCGATCTTTCCCGGGTGCGGGCCAATCTGGTCAAGCAAGACACTCTGCACCAGTTGGCTTTGCGCTTGAAGGTCTCTGAGGTGCTTCGTTTGGGCGAGGGGGAGTCCAAGTCCGGCGGGCAACAACGTCCTTCTATCTTGGCCGATGCCCTGGAGGCCTTGATTGGTGCGGTCTATCTGGATGCTGGCTATGCCGGTGCCGAGGCGCTGGTGCACCGCCTGTTCGAGGGGGTGGAGATCAATCCCCAGATGCAGGCGGTGGCCAAAGACCCCAAGACGGCATTGCAGGAGTGGCTGCAGGGCCGCAAAATGAAGCTGCCGCAGTACCGCGTGGTGGGCACCGTGGGCGAGGCCCACCGCCAGACCTTCGATGTGGAGTGCGATATTGCAGAACTGGGGTTGACCGAACGTGGCATCGGCGGCTCCCGCAGGGCAGGCGAGCAGGCCGCCGCAGGCGCCATGTTGGCCACACTGAAAGCGAAAAAATTATGAATGATGCTACTAAAAGTGTAGCTGACGGCGCGGAGCCATCAATCCCTGAAGTGCAAAACGATCTTGAGGCGATGCTGGCCGCTGCCAGCCCGCCACCAGCGGTGGCAGGGCAGCGCTGCGGTGTGATCGCCATCGTCGGCAAGCCCAACGTGGGCAAGTCCACGCTGCTCAATGCCCTGGTGGGCCAAAAAATCAGCATCACCTCGCGCAAGGCGCAGACCACGCGCCACCGCATTACCGGCATTCGCACGCGCGAAGCCACGCAGTTCATCTTTGTGGACACGCCCGGTTTTCAGACGCGGCACGCCACCGCGCTGAACAAGTCGCTCAACAAGACCGTCATGGGCGCCATAGGCGACGTGGACCTGATTTTGTTCGTGGTCGAAGCCGGCAATTTCACTCTGGCTGACGCCAAGGTGCTGTCGCTCTTCAAGCCCGGCATTCCCACGCTGCTGCTGGCCAACAAGCTCGACATGGTCAACCGCCGCGCCGAGTTGGCGCCCTGGCTCAAGAGCATGCAAGAGCGCCACCCGTTCACCGAATTCGTGCCCATGTCGGCCAAGAACAAGGGCGATGTGGAGCGCCTGTTCGGCATCTGCGCCAAATACCTGCCCGAGCAGGGCTGGTGGTATGCCGAGGACGAGTTGACCGACCGCAGCGAAAAATTCTTGGCCAGCGAGACGGTGCGCGAAAAGCTCTTCCGCTTCACGGGCGACGAGCTGCCCTATACCTCGACCGTGGTCATCGACAAGTTCGATGAAGAAAAGAGCAAGCAGCACAAGCGCTTGGTGAAGATCGCCGCCACCATCGTGGTCGAGCGGGACAACCACAAGATGATGGTCATTGGCGACAAGGGTGAGCGCCTCAAGCGCATTGGCACCGAAGCGCGCCAGGAGCTGGAAAAGCTCATGGACGCCAAGGTGTTCTTGGAGTTGTGGGTCAAGGTGCGCTCGGGCTGGGCCGACGACGAAGCCCGCGTGCGCTCGTTTGGGTACGAGTGAGCGTCTTTGGCCACGCCCTCTGCAGCACGCCGTAGCCCGCTGTGGGCGGTGGCCCGTGACAACCCGGCTACTGCCTTTGGGTCCGCTCTGGGCGCTCAGCCGTCCTTCTTTCTGTAAGCCTCAACCGACAGCCCTCCTGTGGCAGCCGCCAAGCGCATCACCGACGAGCCTGCCTACGTGCTGCACAGCTACGACTGGAGCGAGTCCAGCCTGATCCTGGAGGTGTTTTGTCGCCGCCAGGGGCGCGTGGCCCTGGTGGCCAAAGGGGCGAAAAAGCCCACCTCCAACTTCCGGCCTGTGCTGCTGCCGCTGCAGCCGCTGCTGCTGACTTACACGCTGGCCGGTGACGGCGTGGGCGACATCCATACGCTTAAGGGGGCCGAATGGGTGGGTGGGCATGTGATGCCTACGGGCGACGCCCTGTTGTCGGGCCTGTACCTCAACGAACTGCTGCTGCGCCTGCTGGCCCGTGCCGATGCGCATGCCAGCCTGTTCGACGTGTATGCGGGCGTGGTGCGCGTGCTGGCCAGTGAGCATGGCGATGCTCTGGAGCCCGTGCTGCGCAGCTTTGAACTGCTGCTGCTGCGTGAGTTGGGCCTGCTACCCACGCTCGATACCGAGACCGCTACCTTCGCCACCCTGCGGCCTGAGGGACGTTACACCCTGGTGGCCGAAGGTGGCTTGCGGGCGGCCTCCAGCACCGACCGCGCCAGTCTGTCTGGCAATCAATGGCGTGCGCTGCAAACGGCGCTGGACCAAGCCGCCAGCTACACCGCCACGCTGCGCGCCTGTGCTCCTGTGGCGGCAGAACTCAAACCCCAGCTGCGGGCGGTGCTGCAATACCATTGCGGCAGCCCGGTGCTGCGCACCCGCCAGCTCATGATGGACCTGCAAAGCTTATGACCACTTCCTCCCATCCTCACCGCACCGCCCTGTCCGTTAACGTCAACAAAGTGGCCCTGGTGCGCAACACGCGCCACCTGGGCATTCCCAGCGTGACCCGTGCGGCCACACTGTGCCTGCAGGCGGGTGCGCAGGGCATCACGGTGCATCCCCGGCCCGACGAGCGCCACATTCGCGGCGACGATGTGTACGCGCTGGCCGAATTGATGAAGGCCTGGCCCGACCGGGAATTCAACATCGAAGGCAACCCATCGCAGAACCTGATGGACTTCATCCGCACCGTGCGTCCGCACCAAGCCACCTTTGTCCCCGACAGCGAAGACCAGTTCACCAGCGACCATGGCTGGAGTTTTCCGCAAGACGCCGAGCGCCTGGCCCCGCTGATCGCCGAGTGCAAGGCGCTGGGCGTGCGCGTGAGCCTATTCATGGACCCCGTGCCCGAGCAGATGGCCGCTGCCAAGGCTGTGGGCGCAGACCGCGTGGAGCTGTACACCGAGCCGTATGCCGCCGCCTGGGGCACCCCCCAGCAGACCGAGCAACTGGCCCGCTACGCTGCAGCCGCCCAGGCTGCGCTGGATGCTGGTCTGGGCGTGAACGCCGGGCATGACCTGAGCCGCGACAACCTGGCCGCCTTTGTGCACGAAGTGCCCGGTGTGCTCGAAGTCTCCATCGGCCACGCCCTGATTGCCGACGCGCTGGAGCTGGGCTACGCCGCCACGGTGCAGGCTTACCAGGCGTGCATCGATGCGGGCTTTGAAGGTTGCAATCACTCCTGATTTGATAGCTTCTTGCGCTTATCTATCAAGCGCTAGGGACATATTTAGCTCAAAACCATGATCTACGGCATTGGCACCGACATCTGCGATGTGCGCCGCATCCGCGAGAGCCTGGAACGCCACGGCGACCGCTTTGCCGAAAAGGTGCTGGCCGCAGGTGAGCTGGCCGTGTGGCGCGATCGCACCGAGCGCTGGCCCGACCGGGGCCTTCGCTACCTGGCCACGCGCTTCTCTGCCAAAGAGGCCTTCAGCAAGGCCGTGGGGCTGGGCATGCGCATGCCCATGACCTGGCGCCACTGCGAGGTGGCCAAGCTGCCCAGCGGCCAGCCCGTCATCGTGCTGCACGGGGCCCTGAAAACCTGGTTTGAAGAACGCGGCCTGCACGCCCACCTGAGCGTAACGGACGAGACCGATTACGCCGCCAGCTTCTGCGTGGTGGAGCGTTTGGAGGGAAATAGCCCTCCAGCGCTTTCCCTATAAGCGCAAGCAGCTCTTGATTTGATAGCAATTAATCACCCATCCGATCTTCCATGACCGAACACGCCCCCCTCATCATTGACGTAGCCGGCACCGAACTCACTGCCACCGACCGCCGCCGCCTAGCGCACCCGCTGGTGGGCGGCGTCATTCTGTTCGCCCGCAATTGGGTGGACCGTGCCCAGCTGCTGCAGCTCACCAGCAGCATCAAGGCGGTGCGCGACGACCTGTTGATCTGCGTGGACCACGAAGGCGGGCGCGTGCAGCGCTTTCGCACCGATGGCTTCACCCACCTGCCGCCCATGCGCGCCCTGGGCGAGATGTGGATGGACGACGGCAAGGGCGCCAAGGCCGTGCCCGGCAGCGGCGCGCTGCGCGCCACCAATGCAGCCACGGCGGCGGGCTATGTGTTGGGCACAGAACTGCGCGCCTGTGGTGTGGATTTCAGCTTCACACCCGTGTTGGATTTGGATTGGGGCGAGAGCGGCGTGATTGGCGACCGCGCCTTCCACCGCGACCCGCGCGTGGTGGCCCTGCTGGCCAAGAGCCTGATGCACGGCCTGCTGCAGGCGGGCATGGCCAACTGCGGCAAACACTTTCCCGGCCACGGCTTCGTCAAAGCCGATTCGCACACCGAAGTGCCGGTGGACAAGCGCAGCTTGAAAGCCATCCTGGCCGACGACGCTGCGCCCTACCCCTGGCTCAGCACTACGCTCACCAGCGTGATGCCTGCCCACGTCATTTATCCCAAGGTGGACAGCCGCCCCGCAGGCTTTTCGCAGCGCTGGCTGCAAGAGATTTTGCGCCGCCAGATGCGCTTTGACGGCGCCATCTTCAGCGACGACCTCAGCATGGAAGGCGCGCGTCGCATTGACGGCCAGGTGGTGAGCTACACCGACGCTGCACTGGCTGCGCTGGAGGCAGGCTGCGACCTAGTGCTGCTGTGCAACCAGAGCCTGGGCAAGGGCGAGGCGGTGGACGAGTTGATTGACGGGCTGGCCGCCGCACAGGCGCAAGGCTGCTGGCAGCCTAACGTGGACAGCGAATCGCGCCGCCTGGCACTGCTGCCCGAGACACTGCCACAGCCCTGGGATGAGTTGATGCTGCAGCCTGCTTACATGCAGGCGCTGGATCTGTTGATGTGAGGGCACGACAGCGGCAGCGCCACCTGAGGGGCGGGGGGGTGTTGCCGGGGTCAGGTCAAGGCGCGGGGGAGGTGGCCTGTGCCGCAGAACTGGTGACTGGACTGGCGGCTTGGGGCTCTGAGGCCGTGGCAGGCAGGGTGGCCGCCAAGGCCGCCGGTGAGGGCGGCTCCCCATGCCAGCGCCGCACCACGCGCTGAAAGATCAGCGCATTCGGTATCTGCACCCAGGCGCTGCCTGGCGGGGTGTTGAACTCTTCCAGCGTGGTGTAGAGCAGATTCACGTCCACCACGCGGCCCTTGGCGCCGGGCTTTTCGGCGGTGTCCAGCACCTCGACATGGTCGCCAATGCGAAACGGCCGCACCGTGAAGATCAGCAGCGCGCAGAACAGGTTGGACAGCACGCTCCAAGCCGCAAAAAACGCCACAGCGCCCACGGTGGCAAAGCCGGTGAAGGCCGTCCACAGCACGGTGGCCGAGACGCCCAGGCGCTCCAGCACCAGCAGCACCGCGCTGGCCATGATGGTCCAGCGGATGAGCCCGTTGATGGGCACCACCAGCTCGCCGGGCAGTTGGTAGTGCATGGCTGTTTTGCGCACCAGCCGCCGCAGCAACCCTTGCAGCAAAAAGGCGACCAGCATGATGCCCAGGATCTGGCCGCCGGGCACGATCACCTCCAGCCAGTCTTGCACCCACTCCGGCAGGCGGTGTTTGGGAATCGCCATGGATGTCCGAGGTAATGGGGTCTGTGGATCAGCTCTCGCGGCGCAGGGCCGGGAACAGGATCACGTCGCGGATGCTGGGGCTGTCGGTCAGCAGCATCATCAGGCGGTCAATGCCAATGCCGCAGCCGCCGGTGGGGGGCATGCCGTATTCGAGCGCACGCACAAAGTCGTGGTCGTAGAACATGGCTTCGTCGTCGCCACTGTCCTTGGCGGCCACCTGGGCATGAAAGCGCGCGGCCTGGTCTTCGGCGTCGTTCAGTTCGCTGAAGCCGTTGCCGAATTCGCGGCCGGTGATGTACAGCTCAAAGCGCTCGGTCACCTCGGGGCGCGTGTCGTTGGCGCGGGCCAGCGGGCTGATTTCGGTGGGGTGCTCCATGATGAAGGTGGGCTGCCACAGCTTGTCTTCCACGGTTTCTTCAAAGTAGAACACCTGCAGGCTGGCCAACGAGCGGGTGGAGAGCTTGTCCTTCTCTTCCGACATGCCCAGCTTTTTCAAGGCGCTGATGAGCCACGCGGCGTCGTCCACATGGGCGCCCGCCTCGGTGTACTGGAAGATGGCTTCGCGGATGGTCAGGCGGGCAAACGGCTGGCTCAGGTCCACATCGCGGCCGCCATAGCTCAGTTGCAGCGAGCCGGTGGCTTTGAGCGCCACTTCGCGGATCAGCTTTTCGGTGAATTCCATCAGGTCCTGGTAGTTCCAGTACGCGGCGTAGAACTCCATCATCGTGAACTCGGGGTTGTGGCGCACCGATATGCCTTCGTTGCGGTAGCTGCGGTTGATTTCAAACACGCGCTCAAAGCCGCCCACGATCAGGCGCTTGAGGTACAGCTCGGGCGCAATGCGCAGGAACATTTCCTGCTCCAGCGCGTTGTGGTGCGTCACAAACGGCTTGGCATTGGCGCCGCCCGGAATGGGGTGCAGCATGGGTGTCTCGACTTCCAGGAAGTCGTTTTGCACCATGAAGTCGCGCAGCCCCGCCACGGCCTTGCTGCGGGCCACAAAGCGCTTGCGGGCCTGCTCGTCGGTGATCAGGTCCACGTAGCGCTGGCGGTACTTTTGTTCCTGGTCGCTCATGCCGTGGAACTTGTCGGGCAGCGGGCGCAGGCTCTTGGTGAGCAGGCGCAGGCTGGTCACCTTGATCGACAGCTCGCCGGTCTTGGTCTTCATCAGCGTGCCTTCGGCGCCCACGATGTCACCCAGGTCCCAGTGCTTGAAGGCGGCGTACAGCTCTTCGCCCACGGCATCGCGGGTGATGTAGAGCTGGATGCGGCCACCGGTGTCGCCCAGCGAGCCGTCTTGCACCGTGGCAAAGCTGGCCTTGCCCATCACGCGCTTGAGCATCATGCGGCCGCCCACGCTCACGGTGACGGGGTTGGCCTCCAGCGCTTCGGCGTCTGCACCACTGTGCGCGGCTTGCAGGGCCGCGGCCTTGTGGGCGGGCTTGAAGTTGTTGGGGAACGCCACGGCGCCGCCCTGGGCCTGGGCTTCACGCAGGGCGCGGAGCTTTTCGCGGCGCTCGGCGATGAGCTGGTTTTCGTCTTGGGGGGCGGGGGCGTGGTTCTGTTCAGACATAGGGGCTGGGTGCAGTGGCTGCAGGGCTTTTGGAAGGGGCCACGGCGCGCAAGGGGCGGCAGTGGGGTGGCTATCGGCGCTGTAGGGGGCGAAATCAGCGGGCTGAGAAGGATGTCCTTGCACAGCCGAACCGGTGATTTTAAGGTTTCTGTGGGCCCGCTGGCGCACGGAACACGGCGGCAGCGGTGCGGGCAATGATGCGCAGGTCCAGCCACAGGCTGCGCTGCTGCACATATTGGCAGGCGTATTGCAGCTTGGCGGGCAAAATTTCTTGCACATAGGCCCGCTCGGGGTCGCTGCTGCGCGCCAGTACTTCGCTCTCGTCCCGGTACGCCAGCGAGGCCAGGTCGGTGATGCCAGGGCGCACGCTCAGCACCTGCGCCGCCACCTCGGCGGGGTACAGCGCCACGTACCTGGGCACCTCAGGCCGGGGGCCCACCACGCTCATGTCGCCGCGCAGCACATTGGCAAACTGGGGCAGCTCGTCGAGCTTGGTGCGGCGCAAAAATCGGCCCGCACGGGTGATGCGTGCATCGGCCCCGACGGTGATCTGCGGCCCCGCAACCTCTGCGCCAGCGCGCATGGTGCGGAACTTGTAGATGCGAAACAGCTGCCCATGCCGCCCCAC
Organism: Acidovorax sp. 106; assembly: GCF_003663825.1. Classification (NCBI taxonomy): domain Bacteria; kingdom Pseudomonadati; phylum Pseudomonadota; class Betaproteobacteria; order Burkholderiales; family Comamonadaceae; genus Acidovorax; species Acidovorax sp. 106. Next base: position 2,931,214 of record NZ_RCCC01000001.1, read on the forward strand.
GCGCTCTTGCTGGTAGATGACCGGGCCGGGCGAGTCGCGGCGCACCCACAGCGCAATCACGGCCAGCAGCGGTGCCAGCAGCAGAAGCACGGTGGCCGAGAAGGCCATGTCAAAAGCGCGCTTGATCCACATGATGGGTAGAGGCTGGTGGGCAGAGTTCTTCAGCCCAGCAGCTCATGCAGCGCGGTAATCACGCGCTCCTGGTCGGCGTCGCTCATGGCTGTGAACAGGGGCAGGCTCACCATGTCCTGGTAGGCGGCATCGGCGTGCGGATATTGCTCGGGCGTGAGCTGGTAGCGGTCGCGCCAGTAGGGGTGGCGGTGCAGCGGCACATAGTGCACGCTGGTGCCAATGCCCCGGTCTGACAGGCCCTGGATCAGGGCGTCGCGGTCCATGCGGGCCTGCGGGGCCAGGCGCACCACGTAAAGGTGCCACGCGTGCACATCGCCCGCAGTCGCCGTGGCGGGTAGCACCAGGGGCAGGCTGGCAAGGGCTGCGTGGTAGCGCTGGGCCAGCTGCTCGCGCCGCTGCACAAACTGCGGCAGGCGTGCCAGTTGCTGCACGCCCATGGCTGCGGCTACATCGGTCATGTTGTATTTGAAGCCGGGGGCCACTACCTCGTAGTACCAGGCCGGGGTCTTGGAGGTGAAGCGGTCAAACGCATCGCGGTTCATGCCATGCAGGCGCATTACCCGCATGCGCTGGGCCAGTGCGGCATTGCGCGTCACGGCCATGCCGCCTTCGCCGGTGGTGATGGTCTTGTTGGCGTAGAAGCTGAACACCGTCACATCAGACTGCAACTGCCCCACCAGCGCGCCGCGCCAGGTGGTGGGCAGTGCGTGTGCGGCGTCTTCCACTACCTTCAAACCGTGTTCTGTGGCGATGGCGAGGATCGCGTCCATGTCGCATGCCAGGCCACCGTAGTGCACTGGCATGATGGCTTTGGTGCGGGGCGTGATGGCGGCGCGGATTTTGGCGGGGTCGATGTTCAGCGTGACCGGGTCCACGTCCACCAGCACCGCATCGGCCCCCAGATAGCGCACCACCTCCACCGTGGCAGTGAAGGTGAGCGTGGGGGCAATCACCTCATCCCCCGGCCCAATGCCCAGGGCCTCCAGCGCTAGGTGCAGCCCAGCCGTGGCCGAATTCACGGCCACGCCCTGCAGCCCACCGCCCAGGTAGTCCACAAAGTTCTGTTCAAACTGGCGCGTGACCGGGCCGGTGGTGACCCAGCCAGAGCGCATGGCCTCGGTCACAGCGGCGATTTCGGCGTCGCCAATGTCGGGGCGGGCGAAAGGAAGGAATGGGAGTACAGGTGTGGTGGAAACGGCAGACATGGCGATCAGGAGTGTTGAGGGGTAACGGACGACACCGCAGCCCGTCCAATAGGGTAGTACTCCAGCCCCGTGCTGCGCATCGTGTCGGGCTCAAACAGATTGCGCCCGTCAAACACCACCGGGTGCTTGAGCGTGGCTGCCAGGTGGGCAAAGTCAGGGCTGCGGAACTCTTTCCACTCGGTGACGATGACCAGCGCATCTGCGCCCACCAGGGCCGCATCGGCTTGGGGGGCGTAGTACAGGTGGGGGCGTGGGCCCAGCACGGCTTGCGCTTGCAGCATGGCCTGCGGGTCATAGGCCACCACTTCAGCGCCCCGCGCCAGCAGTTGTTCAATCACCGTCAGGCTGGGCGCTTCGCGCATGTCGTCGGTGCCGGGCTTGAAGGCCAAGCCCCACAGCGCAAAACGGCGGCCTTGCAGATCAGGGCCAAAGCGGGCGACGATCTTGTCGATCAAGACCTGCTTTTGCCGCAGGTTCACTGCCTGCACGGCCTGCAAAATCTGCAGCGGCTGGCCTGCGCCTTCGGCGGTCTGGATCAGGGCGCGCACATCTTTGGGAAAGCACGAGCCGCCGTACCCGGTGCCCGCGTACAGAAAGTGCGTCCCAATGCGCGGGTCGGTGCCGATGCCGGTGCGGACCTGCTCAATGTCCGCCCCCAGCTTTTCGGCCAGCAGGGCCAGCTCGTTCATGAAGCTGATGCGCGTGGCCAGCATGGCGTTGGCGGCGTATTTGGTGAACTCGGCGCTGCGCACATCCATCTCAATCAGCCGCTCGCGGTTGCGCATGAAGGGGGCGTACAGGGTGCGCATCAGGGCGGTGGCGTGCTCGTTGTCGCTGCCCACGATCACCCGGTCGGGACGCATGAAGTCCTGCACCGCAGAGCCTTCCTTGAGGAACTCGGGGTTCGATACGACGGCAAAGTCGGGCGGTAGCCCGCGTGCGGCCAGCACCTGCGCTACTTCCTTCGCCACGGCGTCGGCCGTGCCCACGGGCACGGTGCTCTTGTTGATGATGAGTCGGTAGCCCTGCATGCGCTCGGCCACGGCGCGGGCCGCCGCCAGCACATGCTGCAGGTCGGCCGATCCATCCTCGCTGGGTGGTGTGCCCACGGCAATGAACTGCAGCAGGCCGTGCGCCACGGCGGTGTCGATGTCGGTGGTAAACCGCAGGCGTCCACCTTGCGCATTGCGCGCCACCACATCGCCCAGGCCGGGCTCGTGGATGGGCATCTCGCCCCGGTTCAGGGCCTCGATGCGCTGCACGTCCAGATCGAGGCACAGCACTTGGTTGCCCATTTCTGCAAGGCAAGCGCCGGTGACCAGGCCTACATAGCCGGTGCCGATGACGGTGATTTTCATGACGGGATCGTTTCTGGCCCCGCGATGTGGGCCGATTTCACTGCCCAGGTCAGGCGGTGGGTGCGCAAGAAGGGGAGCAGTGTGGCGCAAGGTGCAATCAGGCTGCCCGGAATGCGGCGCGCCACGGGCGGGGCCAGCGTGATGCGCCGTGAATGCAGCCGAGCCTGCGGAAACAGCCGCCGCACTTCGGCCAGCGGCACGCCCTGCACATCGGGGTTGCGCGGGTTGTTGACCACAAAGTCATACACCAGCACGCCGCCGCCAGGGGCTACCCACTGCCACATCTGCTGCGCGAGCGCAGTGCGAAAGTCGGCGTCGAGCAGCGAGCTGAACAGCGTGAATGCGAGCACGGCCTGCTGGCTGCCGGGGGCGATGTTGGCGCTGGATGCGTCACCCGTATGGATCGCCAGCGCAGCAGGCAAGGTAGCGCGGGCCTGTGCGGCGCGCTCGGGCAGCAATTCCAGCCCTTGCAGGCGCTGGGGCTCTGCGCCCAGGCGCACCAGGTCATGCAGGTTGCCACCGCTGCCGCAGCCCACTTCGGTGATGTGCAGGCCCGCCAGACTGTGCCAGCCGTGCGTGCGCCACAGTTGCACCATGACGCGCAGCCGTTCTTGCTGGGCTTGTAGGGCCGAGGCGCTGGCGTACAGGCTGTAGTGCTGCGCGTCGGCCACCGCATTGCGCCGGGCGTAGCGGGCCTGCACAGCTGTGGGTTCGTGGGAGGGGTCGAAGCTCATGGCGAAACGGCTTGGATTTAGCGCGTGATGCGCGCAAACTGGGCCGAGGGTTGGCGACCGCGCAGCACATCCCACAGACCGCGCCAGGTGCCCAGGCCATAGGCCACATGGTAGGCCGCAATCGCCACGGGCAGGCGTGGCAGGGTGTGCCATTGGCCTGCAGCGCAAGCGGCCAGCACCGAGGCAGCGCCCACATAGCCGCCGTACGCTGCCAGTAGGGCTGCCAGCGGCCAGGCACTCCAGGGGCTGATGGCGACAAAGCCCAGCACCGCCGCCACAAAGGCCGCTGGCACCAGTTGCCGCACAGAGCCCGGCTGGCCATGCTTGCGCATGACAAAGGGCCGCCAGTAGCCGTACTGCCGTTGCTGGGCAAACAGGTGGCGCAGCGAATCGCGGGGGCGGTAGCTCGACTGGATGCGCCCGCTTTGCCAGATGCGCGCGCCACCCAGGCGCAGCCGCAGGTTGTGCTCATCGTCCTGGTTGCGCACCAGGGTTTCGTCAAAGCCGCCAAAGCGCTCCAGCGTGGCGCGGGGCCAGCAGCCCAGGTACACGGTGTCGACGGGGCCTTCGTAGGCTTTGTCGCGCGACAGGGCACCGCCCACCACCCATCTGCTTTGGAAGGCTGCGGCAATGGCGCTGCCCATGGCCCCGCGCCCTTCGGCCACCCAAGGGCCGCCCACGTTGTCGGCCCCGGTGCGCTCCAGCGCAGCCAGGCACTGGGCCAGGTAGTCGGGCGCAAACTGGGTGTGCACATCCAGCCGTGCCACCACACTGCCACGCGCCAGGCGCAGGCAGGCATTGAGCCCGGTGGAGACGATGCGGCCCGGGTTGTCCACCCAGCGCAGGCGCGGGTCGGCGGCGCAGCGCTGCTGCAGCCGTTCGCGGGTGCCGTCATTGCTGCAGCCATCGGCCACCAGCACTTCCATCTGCCAGCCGGGGGGCAACTGCTGCTGCAAGGCGCTGTCGCAAAAGGCGTCGATGTGCGCGGCCTCGTTGCGGCAGGGCACGATGACGCTGAGCCGCTGGGGCTGGGCGGGTTGGGTGAACATGGTTGCTATATTTTATGTAGCTGCTAGCGCTTTATTTGATTGCCCTAGCGGCCTATTTTCTTGTTATTTGGCGTTGGTGCTGACGTTGCTGGTTGCTGGACGCTGTAGCAGTCCTCGGTACAGCGCATCCATGCGGTCCATTTGCACGGCGCGGTCGCCCTCTTGCTGAATGCGTTGGGCGTTGTGCTGGCCCGCAGCATGGGCTGACGCATCGTCTTGCGCCAGGGCGGCCAGCTTGCGCGCCAGAGCGCTGCTGTCCTGTGCGGGCACCAGCCATTCGGCTTGCAGCCACTGGGTGTTGGCCTGCAGTTGGGTTGCCACCACGGGCAGGCCGCAGGCCATGCTTTCGAGCACCGAGACCGAGGTGGCGTCTTGCGTGGGCACTGAGACCGAGACCTTGCACCGGGCCAGAACCTGGGCCATGCCAGCGTCGTCCAGCCGTCCGTGAAAGGTCACTGTTTCGCCCAAGCCCAGGCGGGTGACTTGCTCGCGCAGCGCGGCTTCCAGGCTGCCGCCGCCCAGCAGGTGCAGGTGCGCTGGCACGGCGGGTTGTTGGGCTCGCAGTTGCGCCACGGCGTCGATGATGGTGGCGATGTTGTAGTTGGGCTCCCACGAGCGCAGGCTCACGATCTCAAAGCCGGGTTTGTCTAGCCAAGGCGCAGGCGCAAAGCGCGCCAGGTCCACGCCCCAGTGGATGCAGTGCACGGCGGCGCTGGGGCCGTAGCTGTGCGCGGCGTCGACCAGGCTTTGCGAATCACCGGTGATGAGGTCTGCGCGGCGCAGCGTCCAGCCGGTGAGCCAGCGCATCCAGGGGCTGGCGAGCGGCGTCACCAGCAAGTCGCTGCCCCAGGCCGTCATCACCAGCGGGTGGTGGCCGCAGCGCGCGCCCAGGTAGCCGTAGGACGTGGTGTAGTGCGCGTGCACGATGTCGGGGGCCAGGGTCTTCACCGTGCGCTTGGCCTCGGCGGCGCGCAGCAGCCATTGGGCAGAGCGGTGCACTGGGCGCAGCACATGCTGCTCCACGCCATCGATGGGTGCAGGCCGCGCGGTGACCAGCGAGACGCGGTAGCCGCGCCCCTGCATCTCGCGCGCCCAGCGCTGGATGTGGGGGCTGGTGGCATCGCCCAGCAGGCACAGGTGGATGGGGGACATGTCAGGCGTGATCAGAAGGTGGCGTGGGTGTGGATGCGGGAGCGGGCGAGGTAGGCAGCGTGCCAGCCCAGGCTGCGTAGTGCGCCTGCATGTCGGGGTATTGCGCCAGCAGGGCGGCATCGCGTGTGCGCACATCGCCCACCACGCGGGCGGGCTGCCCGGCGACGATGGCAAAGTCTGGCACTTCGCCGCGCACCTGGGCATAGGCGCACACCACGGCCCCTTTGCCGATGCGGCTGCCCGCCTCAATCAGGCTGTGCGGGCCGACAAACGCATAGGGACCGATGTGCACGGGCCCCTGGATGTAGCCAGGTCGGGCAGATGTCGGCCCGGTGTACGCGGCGTAGCTGCGCCCCATGAGGCGCACGGCCCGGTGGGAGCTGTGGGTGACGATGCTCACAAAGTTGGTAATCTGCGCGCCCTCGTCGATGCGCAGGCCGCCTGCGGCGTCCAGAAAGTTGAAGTGGCCGATGAATACATGGTCCGCCAGTTGTAGGCCCTCTTCGCCTTCGATGCAGGTGCTTGGCGCGATGCGCGTGTGGGGCAGGGGCGTGCCCTGCGCAGTGCGCTCGCCAAACACCATGCGGTAGAACAGCGCCTGCCACAGGCGGCGGCGCCAGCGGTTAAGCAAGACTTTCATCGCGTCCTCCCTGAGGGATGTCCTGCCAGGTGGCCAAGGCCCAAAAATAGTAGCCAAAGTACAGCAGCATCGATGCTGAAATGCCCCAGGCTGCGCCGGTGAGTCCACCCAGCGCCAGGCCTGCCAGCAGTCCTGCAAAAAACGCCACTTGGCCCACCAGCGCCAGGCGCAGTGCCCAGGCCTGGGCCTTCCAGGCCAGCGTGGTCACTGCCAGGGGCGATGCAATGAAGTGCAGGGCAATGTAGGGGCCCAGGGCCCGGGCCAGCTCGCCCGCCCCCGCCCAGTGCGCGCCAAAAAAGGCGGTGAACAAGGCAGGCCCCCACAGCAGCAGCACGGCGGCCATGGGCAGTGCGATGGCGGCCAGCAGCCGCATGCTGTGGTGCACCGCCTGGCGCGCCGCTTGGGCGTTGGGGGCCTGCACCAGCTGGGGGTACAGCGCTTGCGACAAAGCCCCGCCCAGCAGGCTGGCGGGCGCCTTCAGGTAGCGCAGCGACATGGCCCACAGGCCTGCAGCCGCGTCGCCCGACCAGGCGGTGACGGCCAGCAGGGTGAACGTGTCTTGCAGCGCGCCCATAAACGCGTGGGGTGTGTTGAGCAGTGGGAAGTCGCGGTGGCGCAGCGCCATGGCGTGCAGTGCGGGCCAGGGTGCGCGCAGGCAGGCAGCCCAGCCGCCCAGCGGTGCAGGCCGCGCGAGCAGCCAGGCGGCCAGCAGCGCTGTTGCGATAGCGCCTGCGCACAGCCCCCACAGCCCTGCCAGCGCGTTGGATTCGGTATGCTCCGTTGCCTCCAAAAGCCACCAGCCCAGCGCCAGTTGCAGCACTGCGCCCCCACCGTACTGCACCAGCCGGGCGCTGGACAGCAGGCCAAAGCGCTCGGCGCGCGTGGCCCACATCGTGAGCCACTGGGTGGCCCCCAAGGCCAGCACCGCCAGTGGCAGCAGCCAGTAGGCGGTCATGCCGCTGCGCCACGCCAGCACGCCAGCAGCACACAGCGTGGCCAGGCCCACGGCGGCTAGCACATGGCCGCACAGCGCCATCAGCTGCGCGGCCTCGGGCTCGGCGCGCTCCAGCGGCAGCGCGTATTCATAGCGAGCACAGGCCACCACGGCCACATTGGTGGCCAGGGCCCACAGCAGGGCAAACTGGCCGAAGGCCTCGGGCGAATAGGTGCGGGTGAGCGCGGGCCCCAGCAGCAAGGGCAGGGCGTGGGCGGCCACGCTGCCGGTGAGCAGCGTGGCGGTGGCTCTGAAAAGCCCCTGGGTCATGCCACTTGTTCGGTCATGCCGCCTGCGCAGCCACTTCGGGTGGGTCGGGCTGGTAGCCCGGCACCAGGGTGTGCAGCAGCGCCCGCATGCCGTCGGGGTCGTTGGCCAGGGCTGCTGCCTTCAGGCGGGTCAGCAGGGCGCTCAGCGTAGCCCAGTCAAAGCGCTCCTCTTGCGCCCGCAAGATGCGCGGGTGCGCCGTGGGCAGGGGGTTGTCGCCAATCAGCAGCTCTTCGTAGAGCTTCTCGCCCGGGCGCAGGCCAGTGAAGGTGATAGCGATGTCGCCGCTGGGGTGCTGCGCGTCACGCACTGTCAGGCCCGCCAGGGTCACCATGCGCTCGGCCAGTTCGCGGATGCGGATGGGCTCGCCCATGTCGAGCACAAACACATCGCCCCCTTCGGCCATGGCGCCTGCCTGCAGCACCAACTGGGCGGCTTCGGGGATGGTCATGAAATAGCGGGTGACCTCGGGGTGCGTCACGGTGATGGGGCCGCCGTGCGCGATTTGCTGGCGAAACAGCGGGATCACGCTGCCGCTGGAGCCCAGCACGTTGCCAAAGCGCACCATCGAAAAACGGGTGGGGCTGTGCCAGGGGTCGTGCGCGGTGTTTTCTTGCGGGATTGCAAAGGGGGGCTGCGTAGCGTGGGCCATGGCTTGCAGCACCAGCTCGGCCACGCGCTTGCTGGCCCCCATCACATTGGTAGGGCGCACGGCCTTGTCGGTGGAGACGAGCACAAAGTGGCCCACACCTTGCTCCAGCGCCACACGCACCATGTTCAGGGTACCAAACACGTTGTTCTGGATGCCTTCGGCCGCGTTGGCTTCGACCATGGGCACATGCTTGTACGCGGCTGCGTGGTAAATGCAGACGGGGCGATGTTGCTGGCATAGTTCGGTCATGCGCTGCAGGTTGTTCACACTGGCCAGCAGGGGCGTGAGCTGGGTTTGGATCACACCCTGCTGAGCGAGGGCCTGCAGTTCCTGGTGGATGCTGTAGAGCGCGAATTCACTGTGATCGACCAGCAGCAACTGCGCGGCACCCAGCTGCGCCAGTTGACGGCACAGCTCGCTGCCAATGCTGCCGCCTGCGCCGGTGACCAGCACCACCTGGCCTGCGATGTGCTGCTGCATCAGGGGCAGATCGGGGGCCACGGGCGCGCGCCCCAGCAGGTCTTCAATGTCCAGGTCCTGGAAGTCGGTCACCGTCACCTTGCCGCTGGCCAGGTCGGTCAGGCCAGGCAGGGTGCGGATGCGCACGGGCAGGGGGCGCAGGCTTTCGATGATTTGCTGGCGCCGCTGGCGGGGCACGCTGGGCAGCGCCAGCAGCACGTCGGTAATGCCCAGGCGCTGCACCGTGGCGGGCAGGGCCTCGGGCGCATACACGCGCACACCGTTGATGCTGCGGCCCACTTTGCTGGTGTCGTCGTCGGCAAAGGCCAGCAGGTGGTAGCTGCGCGCGCTGACCAGCCCCGCCGCGGTTTGCGCCCCGGCTGTGCCTGCGCCGTAAATCAGCAGCCGGTGGGGGGCTGCAGCGGTGCGCCCCGCCAGCCACAGCCAGCCCAGCGAGCGGCTGGCGCCCACCAGCAGCAGAAAAATCACTGGCTGCAGAATGCCCACGCTGCGCGGAATCCCTTCCCACTTGCCAATGAGCAGCGTGAGCAGCAGCACCGCGCCGTAAATGGCCACGGCCTTGCCGGTGGTGAGCAAGGCCTGGATGCCGGTGTAGCGGAAGATGGCGCGGTACAGCCCCAGGTTCATCAGGATAGGAAATGCCAGCGCCGGGGCCAGGGCGTAGGCAATCCACTGCCTGCCCTCGGGCCAGTGCAGGGTGTCCAGCCGCAGGGTAAAGGCCACCCACATGGCAAACAGGCCCATGCCCGCGTCCAGCGCGGCCACAAACAGGCGCTTGGCGCTGCGGGGCCAAGAGAGGATGTGCTGCAGCACCGCGCGGTCGTCCAGGCCCTGCATGCTCACTGCGCAATACCCGTGCGTTCCAGCACGTCGCCCACCAGCTCCAGCCGCACCAGCGGATTGTCCAGCTCCATCAGACGTTGCTTCAGCTCCATGGGCACGGGCAGCAGCTCGCACCACCGGTTGGCCACCCAGCCGCAGTCGTCCAGCTGCTGCGGGGTGGGCAATATGGCGGTGGGGTTGAGGGCATCGCGCGCGTGCAAACTGTGCAGCACCTGCATCAGGGCGGTGGCGGTTTTCTTCAAGTCGTCGGGGATGGGGATGCTCAGGTCCCGGTCCAGCTGGCCCACGTTGGCAATCCACAGGCCGTGTACCAGGTGGTTGCGCTGGGTGATGCGAAAGCGCTCCGTGCCCCGGCACAGCAGGGTGATCAGCCCGGGCTGCGGCATGTCCAGCTGGTCAATGATGGCGAGGGTGCCCACGTCATGAAACTGCTCATCGGGGGCACCGGCCTGCCGTACCTCGTTGCCTTGGGTGAGTGACACCACGCCGAAGGGGGCGCCCGTCTGGTGGCATTTGCGCACCATGTCGAGGTAGCGCACTTCAAACACGCGCAAGGCCAGCAGGCCGTCGGGGAACAGCACCGAAGCCAGCGGGAAAAGGGGCAGGGAGGAGAGGGTCAGCGTTTGGGTCATGGGCAGGGCCTTGGAAGCTGCTCAAAGTGGTCTGCGTTGGGTGGCGGCAGCGGGTGCGCGCACCAGGCGGGGAGGGGTTGCATCCTGGCCAGCGGGTGCGCCCGCAGGCCGGGGCAGGGCGTGCATCTCACCCCCTGTGGAGTGGCCTGATGCCCGGGCGGCTGCCGCAATCCCCCAGACAGCGAGGAACAGTTTCTCAGGTCGCTATCATCCCACGGCGCTGCCCACTTTCGCTGGGTGCGCCTTTTCATTCCCTCACGCCCATGCTCTACCAGATCGCTACGTTGTTGCTTGATGTCATTGGTGGCCTGCTGACCGGGGCCTGCCTGCTGCGCCTTTACATGCAGTGGCAGCGCGTGCCGTTCTCCAACCCCGTGGGAGCCCTGGTGTTTGCGCTGACGGACTGGTTCATCCTGCCGCTGCGGCGGCTGATTCCGCCCACGGGGCGCTGGGATGTATCGAGCCTGGTGGGCGCGGTGCTGGTGCAGCAGGTGCAATACGGCCTGTTGTGGCTGATTGCGGGCGGTGCGATCTCCGGTACGGTGGTGCCACTCATGGCCGCGTTTGGCCTGATGCGTGTGGCCATTTCTGGCCTGATCGGCCTCTTGATCGTGCATGCCATCTTGTCGTGGGTGCAGACCCGTTCACCCATTGCTGATGTGATCGGGCGCCTTTGCGCCCCCTTGCTGCGGCCTGTGCAGCGGGTGATTCCGCTGATCGGGGGGCTCGATCTGTCACCCCTGGTGCTGCTGGTGCTGCTGCAGATCGCCATGATCGTGCTGGGGCATTTGCAGGCAGCGGCGTTGACGGGGGTCTTGCGGTTTTGAGGATGCAGCGCGGCTTCGGCCGGCGTAACCAACCTCTGCAAGCCTGGGGTTTAAACAAAAATAGCTTCTAGCGCTTATGGATTAAGCGCTAGAAGCTATTGAATTAATAGCAATTTCATTGCATGCCCCTTTGGCAAGGGGCCGCAGATTCACATCACGGCGTCGGCTGGCAGGCGCTGCAGCATGGCCAGGCTGCTGGCCACGGTGTTGCGCAGTTCGCGGCGGTCACAGATGAAGTCCACGGCGCCCTTGGTCTGCAGGAACTCGGCACGCTGGAAGCCCTCGGGCAGCGTCACGCGCACGGTGGATTCGATCACGCGGGGGCCTGCAAAGCCGATCAGCGCCTTGGGCTCGGCAATCACGATGTCGCCCACAAAGGCAAACCCAGCACTCACGCCGCCCATGGTGGGGTCGGTCAGCACGCTGATGTAGGGCAGGCCCTTCTTGGCCAGGCGGGTCAGCGCCGCGTTGGTCTTGGCCATTTGCATGAGCGACAGCAGGCCTTCTTGCATGCGAGCACCGCCCGTGGCGGTGAAGCAGATGAAGGGTACTTTTTGCTCAATGGCGGTTTCCACGCCACGCACAAAGCGCTCGCCCACCACTGAGCCCATGGAGCCGCCCATGAAGTCGAACTCGAAGCAAGCGGCCACCACGTTGATGCTCTTGACGGCACCACCAATCACGATGAGCGCATCGGTCTCGCCCGTGTTTTCCAGGGCTTCCTTCAGGCGCTCGGGGTACTTGCGGCTGTCCTTGAACTTGAGGGCGTCCACGGGCAGCACTTCCTGGCCGATTTCATAGCGGCCTTCGGCGTCCAGAAACGCATCCAGCCGCGCGCGGGCGCCGATGCGGTGGTGGTGGCTGCAATGGGGGCAGACGTTCTGGTTCTGTTCCAGATCGGCCTTGTAGAGCACCGTTTCGCAGCTCGGGCACTTGATCCACAGCCCTTCGGGCACCTGGCGGCGCTCGGTGGGGTCGGTTTGCTGGATCTTGGAAGGCAGAAGTTTTTCGAGCCAAGACATGGTGTTTTCCTCTGTAAGAATGGGGCAGCGGCACGGCCTTGACGCTAGCACGGGTCCAAAGATCAGTGTTCCCGCGCAAGGGCCGCCCCGCCGCGCTGGGAGTGTCCTCCTTCCTGTGCGTGGCACAAGAGAAAGGGGGAAGCGGCAAAGCCGCTCAGGGGGATGCCCTCTATTTTATGCGTCGAGTGCCTTACGGACACCACGCAGGAAGTCCACCGTGAGGGGAACCACCTTGGCGTGCTCCTGGTCTTCGATGAGCTGGATGATGCGGCTGCCAATGACCACGGCGTCGGCCACCTTGCCAATCGCCTGGGCCGTGGCCGCATCGCGGATGCCAAAGCCCACGCCGACCGGGATCTGCACGTGCTGGCGGATGCGGGGCAGCATTTGCTCGACCGCCGCGGTGTCCAGCGCGCCAGAGCCGGTGACGCCCTTGAGCGACACGTAGTACACGTAACCACTGGCCACGCGGGCCACCTGGGCCATGCGCTCAGTGGTAGAGGTGGGGGCCAAAAGGAAAATCAGGTCCATGCCGTGGGCACGCAGGTCGGCCGCAAAGGCTTCGCATTCCTCAGGCGGGTAGTCCACGATGAGCACGCCGTCCACCCCGGCCTCGGCAGCATCGCGCACGAACGCACTGCCTGTGCCTGCCTTGCCGTGCTTCTGGTCGTAGCGCTCTACCGGGTTGGCGTAGCCCATCAGCACCACGGGAGTCGTGCTGTTGCGTTTGCGGAATTCACGCACGTGGTCCAGCACTTGCACCATGCCGATGCCCATGCTCAGGGCCTTTTCGCCCGCCTTCTGAATGACCGGGCCATCGGCCATGGGGTCAGAGAAAGGCACGCCCAGCTCAATCACATCGGCCCCGGCCTCGACCATGCCGTGCATCAGAGCAGGGGTAATGTCTGCGAACGGAAAGCCCGCCGTCACATAAGGAATCAGCGCCTTGCGGCCCTGGGCCTTGAGGGCTGAGAAAGTTGCTTCGATGCGGCTCATTTGACCACCTTGACGGGTTGCTCGCCACCCTTGACGGACTGCCCCTGGCAGCTGGGGCGGCAGTAGAAGTCGGCACCGCTGAGATCGGCCACCGTGCCAATGTCCTTGTCGCCACGACCGGACAGGTTGACCAAAATCGACTGGTCTGCGCGCATCGTCTTGGCCAGCTTCATGGCGTAGGCCACTGCGTGGCTCGATTCGAGTGCAGGGATGATGCCTTCGGTGCGGCACAGGTAGTGGAAGGCGTCCAGCGCTTCTTTGTCAGTGATGCCGACATATTCGGCACGACCGATTTCTTGCAACCAGGCGTGCTCCGGGCCCACGCCAGGGTAGTCTAGGCCCGCGCTGATACTGTGGGTTTCAGTGATCTGGCCGTTGTCATCTTGCAGGATGAACGTGCGGTTGCCGTGCAACACACCTGCGCTGCCCTTTTGCAGCGATGCCGAGTGCTTGCCTGAGTCCAAGCCTTCACCCGCTGCCTCCACGCCAATGAGGCGCGTCTTTGCAAACGGAATGTAGGGGTGGAAGATGCCCATGGCGTTGCTGCCGCCGCCCACGCAGGCAATGACTGCGTCGGGTTGTTCGCCCAGCACTTTTTGCTCGGCCAGCATGGCGGGCATCTGCTCGATGCATTCCTTGCCGATGACGCTTTGGAAGTCGCGCACCATCATGGGATAGGGGTGCGGGCCTGCCACGGTGCCAATGATGTAGAAGGTGTTGTCCACATTCGCCACCCAGTCGCGCATGGCGTCGTTCAGTGCGTCCTTCAGGGTCTTGCTGCCGGACTCGACGGGCACCACCGTGGCGCCCAGCAGCTTCATGCGGTACACGTTGGGGCTCTGGCGCTTCACGTCCTCGGCGCCCATGTACACCACGCACTCCAGGCCGTAGCGGGCGCAAATGGTGGCGGTGGCCACGCCGTGTTGGCCAGCCCCTGTCTCCGCAATCACGCGGGGCTTGCCCATGCGCTTGGCCAGCATGGCTTGGCCGATCACGTTGTTGATCTTGTGCGCGCCTGTGTGGTTCAGGTCTTCGCGCTTGAGGTAAATCTGCGCGCCACCCATCTCGCGGCTGGTGCGCGCGGCATGGTAAATGGGCGAGGGGCGGCCCACAAAATGCTTGAGTTCGTAGTGGAATTCCGCCAGAAATTCAGGGTCGTTCTGGTAGCGGGCGTAGGCCTCGCGCAATTCCAGGATGGCGTGGGTCAGGGTTTCGCTGACGAAGCTGCCACCATAGGGGCCAAAGTGGCCGGAAGCATCAGGTTGCTGATAGGAGCTCATGGGGGGTCTTTGCAAGTTGGGCATCGGCCGCACGCACGGCGGCAACGAAGCGTTGGATTTTTTCGGCGTCCTTGATGCCTTTGATGGGCTTGCCATCGGGGCCATCGGCTTCAACGCCGGAGCTGACATCAACCGCCAGCGAGAGGCCTCGCGGGCGGACTTGCAAAATGCCATCGGTCACGTTTGCAGGCGTGAGTCCACCAGACAAAACGAGGTGAGAGCTGACGCTTGGTGGAAGGAGTGACCAATTGAATGCCTTGCCGCCGCCACCATAGCCGTCGACATGGGCGTCGAGCAGGATGGCTTGGGCGTGTGAAAAATCCTGAGCGTATTTTACGAGGTCAAAGCGTTCAGCTCCATCGCCTAGGGGTATGCGTGCAGCGCGCAGAAACGGACGCAGGCCGTGGCCTGTGGCCTGCAGGCAATCGGTCCGGGTTTCATCGCCATGAAATTGCACGATAGCGCCTGTCACCATTGCGCTAGCAGCTTCTATTTTTGTAGCGGTCTCATTGACGAAAAGCAGTACAGGCGTGACAAAGGGGGGCAAGCGTCGGGCCAGTTGCGCCGCCCGCTCGGCCGACACGGCCCGTGGGCTGGGAGCGTACAGCACAAACCCCACTGCGTCGGCCCCGGCCGCCACGGCGGCGTCCACGTCCTGCTCGCGGGTCAAGCCGCAAATCTTGATGCGCGTGCGGGCTGCGGGCGTTGAAGGGGTGGGCGTGTCTTGCACCAGGGCGTGGTTCGTCATGGCAGCCAATCAAAAGGAGGGGTGCGGTCGGGCAGGTTCCAGCTGGCATCGTAGACCGGCCCGAGAAAGTACAGCCCGTCTGGCGAAAAGGTTGGGGCCGCAGCATCGCGTGAGCGGGCCTGCAGCACCTGCTGCATCCAGTCTGCGGGCTGCTTGCCCATGCCAATGGCCACCAGGCACCCCATGATGTTACGGATCATGTGGTGCAGGAACGCATTGGCTTCGAATTCAAACCGCCAGTAGCAACTGCCCCAGCCCAGCTCCGGGTGTGGTGCGGCCTGCCGGTTGCAAGAGATGTCGATGCGCCGCAGTGTTTTGACCGGCGACTTGGCCTGGCAGGCCGAAGCCCTGAACGATGTGAAATCGTGCTCGCCCAGCAGTGCACTGGCGGCCTGGCGCATGGCATCGCCATCGAGCGGGTGGTACACCCAACCCACGCGGCCCGCATCCACGCTGGGGCGCACCGGGGATTGGAGGAGCACGTAAGCGTAGCGCCGCGCCGTAGCGCTGCCGCGCGCATGAAAACCCGGCGGCACATGCCGGGCCCACTGCACTGCGATGTCGGGTGGCAAAAAGGTGTTGGTGCCGCGCACCCACGAGGCATCTGGGCGACGCAGTGGGGTGTCAAAGTGCACCACCTGCATCAGCCCGTGCACGCCGCTGTCTGTGCGGCCAGCACACAAAGTGCCTATCGCATGCGTAGCAAAGCGGCCCAGGGCCGCTTCTAGCTTGTCTTGGATGGTGTTGCCAGACAGCTGGCTTTGCCAGCCGTTGTAGGCTTGGCCGTTGTAACTGACCCCCAACGCCACCCTCACAGTGGGGTTGGGGGACTGTGCTGGATGGCTCAGGTGCTCTGGCGGGGCGTCTGCCTGCATCAGCCCAATTCAGCGAGCAAACGCTGGGCACGGGTTTTGAGCGCGCCCGTGGCTTCTGCCACGACTTCCTCAATCAGTGTGCGGGCACCGTCGGTGTCGCCGATGGCGTTGAACTCTTCTGCCAAGGCCAGTTTGGTCGCCAGCGGGTCGTCATGGGCAGCGGCTTCGCCATCATCGTCGTCGTCGATAGGAGCCGACGCAGTGATGATTTCTTCGCTGACCGCAGGAGCGGCGGGCTGTGCTGGGGCCGTGAGGTCCAGAGACAGGTCACCCAGATCGAACTCCAGAGCGTTGGCGTCAGCTGCACTGGCCGACAGCGGGGTCAGCGCCGACGGCAGCATGGTCAAGTCGTCCACCGAGTTCAATGTGTGGGCCGCTTCGGCCATGGGGGCACGGGCGGTCTCGGGTTCGTCGTCCAAGTTGGGCAGGGCCAAATCAGGCGCCAAGCCCGATGCTGCTGCGGCAGCCGCAAAGCCTCCGGCTGCGGGCGCATCGGTCAGGGCGTCATCGGGCAGGTCCAGGTCCAGATCCAAGTCCAGGTCGGAAGGCAATGCCGCACCTGCTGCGCCCACGGCGCCAGGCATGGTCGAAGCAAAGACGCCCGCAGGAGCTTGGTCTGCGCTGCCGCCTGGGCGACCGCCGGGTTGGTACAACGGGTTTTCGGGGTCCAGCGTGCGACCCAGGTCGGCAATGCGTGCCCAGTCAGGGCCTTCGCCTTGGGTGAGTTTGAACACATCACCCGCCACAGCTTCCAGGGCCTTGCGGTCTTGGCGCTTGGCGTAAATTTCGCCCAGCTTCACATGCACCGAGACGCGGGCGGGGTTGTGGCGAACAGCTTCTTTCAGGATTTCTTCAGCCTGCAGGTCGCGGCCATAGGCCAGGTACACGTCGGCTTCGGCCACGGGGTCGACATCGCCACCCGCATCCAGCTGGCTGGGCGAGTAGGCCATGGACGAGCCGCCCGTGGTCATCTCGCTGTTGGCCGTGTCAATGCGCTGGCCACCACTGGCGCCGAAGAACGAATCGGGCTGGATGCGGCTTTCGAGGAAAGAGCTGTCCACCCCATCGGCATTGCGGCGGCGCTGCACGACCCGGTACACCCCAAAGCCAGCCAGCAAGGCCAGCAGGCCGCCACCGGCCAATGGGATCATGGGGTCATCGAACAGGCCCGAGAAGAAGCTGGGTTCTTCAACGGGTGGTGGTGGAACCGGTACGGGCTTGGGTGCCACGGGGGCAGACGCTTCCGCGACTGGTGCAGATGCAGCATCCGACACTGCAGAGGCTGCTTCAGCAGGCACGCTGGCGGCTTCCGCGGGCACTGCTGGCGCCGATGCAGGGGCTGCAGGCGCGGTGGGGGTGGCTGGAATGCTGGGAGCCTCAACCTTGATGGCGGCGGGGGCACTGGCGGGCGCAGCCACTGCGGGGGCTGCACCAGCCGCCGACGCTGCGCTGACCTTGTTCAGGTCGCTGATGTTCTTCGACAACTCGGCCATGCGGGCGTTGGCCTCGCTGGCTTGCTTGTCCTTGGCCAATTGGTCTTCTGCAACCTTCTGGCCTTTGAGCGAGCCCTTGGAGATGGTCAGCTTGTCTGGGGCTGCGGTGGCGGGCTTGCGGTCTTCGACCTGTGCTTGCACCTTGCCGCTGGCAGAGCGTTCTGCCGAGGCCACGGTGGTGCTCGGTGCGGAGTCTGCCAGCTTGCGACGGAAGGTGTTGAAGTCGCGGCTTTGGGCCGACAGAATCTGGCGTGCTTCGCTCGTGGGCACCGATTTCACGGTGGCCTCATCAGGCATTTGCAGCACGGCACCGGCACGCACGCGGTTCACGTTGCCTTGGATGAAGGCATCGGGGTTGGTGCGCATCATGGCCACCAGCATCTGGTCGAGCGACACATCTGCGGGGCGGTGGGCGTTGGCGATGCGGCCAGCGGTGTCACCGGCCTTGACGGTGACGCCATCGCCAGAGGCGGGCGCTGCTGCAGGGCGGGGGGCGGGTGCTGGTGCTGCACGGGGCGTGGCAGGCGCAGCCGCAGCAGAAGATGTAGCGCGAGAGGCTGGTGCAGGGCTTGCGGCCTGTGCAGCCACTTGGGGCGATGCCGTCACGGTGGGCGCAGCGCGGCGCAGCGCTGGCGGGTCAAACAGCATGGTGTAGCTGCGAACGATCTTGCCTGTGCCCCAGGTGGTGTCCAGCACCAAATCGACAAAGGGCTCGTTGACGGGACGATCGCTAGTGACGCGCAGCACGGCGCTGCCATCGGCGCGGCGTTGCAGCTGCACCTGAAGGGCGTTCATCAGGGGGGTGAACTCCATGCCCTGTGAGCGAAACACTTCGGGCGATGCCGTGGAAGTGCGCAGGGTTTCGGCTTCGGCCGGGGTGATTTGCGGCACGTCAATTTCTGCACGCAGGGGCTCGCCCAGCGCAGATTGGACTGTGATGCGGCCCAAAGCCAGAGCAGATGCTTCGCTGGTGTAAAAACCGGCAGAGACCACGGCCGCGGCCGCTAAAGCTGAAAATTTCCAACGATGCATGTTTGCCATCAACTGATTAGGTTTTGCGGCTCGGTCGAGCGGTGCTGTTTTTCTCATGATCTGGTTCCCGCCCCGGCGCGTGAAAATATGTAAAAAGCACCATAGCAGCAATGTTTTGCACTGACAAGCTGAGGTGGTGCCGAAGCTTTGGTCCGCCGCATTGCACCCCAAATTGGTGCAAAAACATGTTGCCAAACGGCAACGTGGCGTAACTGGTTGTTTCCCGCCCATTTATGAAAAAAGCGCGCAAAACCGAAGTTTTGCGCGCCTGCGGTGCGGCAGCCGGATCAGGCAGCCAGCAAAATGCGCAGCATGCGGCGCAGTGGCTCGGCGGCGCCCCACAGCAGTTGGTCGCCGATGGTGAAGGCGCCCACATATTCAGGGCCCATCGCCAGCTTGCGGATGCGGCCCACCGGGATGGTCATGGTGCCAGTCACGGCCACGGGGGTCAGGTCCTTGATGGTGGCTTCGCGGGTGTTAGGCACCACTTTCACCCACTCGTTGTCGGCGGCGATCATGGCTTCGAGGTCGGCCACAGGCACGTCCTTCTTCAGCTTGAATGTCAGGGCCTGGCTGTGGCAGCGCATGGCGCCCACGCGCACGCAGAAGCCATCCACGGGAATGGCCGCAGAGCTGAAGCCCTCGCCCAGCCCCAGGATCTTGTTGGTCTCGGCCATGCCCTTCCACTCTTCCTTGGATTGGCCATTGCCCAGGTCCTTGTCGATCCAGGGGATCAGCGAGCCGCCCAGGGGCACACCAAAGTTGGCGGTTTCAGCGCCGGTCAATGCGCGCTGCTTGGCGATGACCTTGCGGTCGATTTCCAGGATGGCGCTCTTGGGGTCGTCCAGCAGAGCCTTCACTTCGGCATTCAGCGTGCCGTATTGGGTGAGCAATTCGCGCATGTGCTGCGCGCCGCCGCCCGATGCAGCCTGGTAGGTCTGGGTGCTCATCCACTCGACCAGACCGGCCTTGTACAGCGCGCCCACGCCCATCAGCATGCAGCTCACGGTGCAGTTGCCGCCCACCCAGTTCTTGCCGCCGTTGGCCAGCGCGTCCTTGATGACGGGCATGTTGACGGGGTCCAGGATGATGACCGCGTCTTTTTCCATGCGCAGGGTGGAGGCGGCGTCAATCCAGTGGCCGTTCCAGCCCGCAGCGCGCAGCTTGGGGAAGACTTCGGTGGTGTAGTCGCCGCCTTGCGCGGTGATGATGATGTCGCAGCGCTTCAAGGCGTCGATGTTGTACGCGTCTTGCAGGGTGGTCTCGTTCTTGGCCTGCGCTGGGGCTTTTCCGCCAGCGTTGGACGTGGAAAAGAACAATGGCTCGATCAGATCGAAGTCTTTTTCTTCGATCATGCGGTCCATCAACACCGAGCCGACCATGCCGCGCCAGCCGACCAAACCTACCAACTTGCTCATTTCAACGCCCTTTCAGATTAAGAAACAGTGCCAGACCAGACTGTTTGCCCCGGCTCGTCTGGCCAGGGAGGGCGCACGACGGTACCGGAGCTGGATCAGCCCTTAATAATGGTCGTGGTTTTGGTGGTGATTGCGCGCACAGCCACGCCTGCCAGGGCGGCAGTAGCGGTGTTCAGGGCGAACGGGCGGGCGGCAAACATGGTGCACATTGTAGCGGATACCCGTGAAACAGCAGAAATAGTGTTGCTCGGGAGGCGCGTCCTCGCAAGACTAGGCGGTGTGTTAAGTCGTCTTGTCAGATGCTTCACAGGCGCTCAGCAAGCATGCCTTTTTTTTCTTCAGCTGGAGCCAGCGTGCTATTCCTGCCACGCTGCAAAGGGTGAATATGGCGGTGAAGATCCAAAGTACAGATGGGAGGGGCTCATCCCAGGTCAGTAGCCAGCCCGTTGCCGCGCAGATGCCAGCCGCCCCTGAGAAAAACGCAAGATGTTGCTCATCGGGAAATGCCAGCTCATTCGTGTTGCTGTTCTTCCATCCAACAAGTGTTTGCCAGTTGTCAGGCTTTTCGAGCAAGGCGGTCAGTGTATGGCCGGCCTCAATGGAAGGCCATCCGGGTACCTGAACCGTATAACGAAGCCGTCCCTCTGACTCGAATGAAAAATGCGTGTGCTTTGGAATGAATCGCGTGGCTTCGCGCCGCTGGATGTCGAATACCCGCTCTAGCGTAAGAGTGATGACCTGCATAGGGCACCACTATACGGGAAGGCTACGGTCGACCGTAGGTGTGGAGAAGGTGTTGCACTTAGGGACAAAAAAGCGGCCTAGAAAGGCCGCCCATTTCATTGGACCGGTCGTTTCACCCCAGCGCCTTCACCACCGCATCACCCATCTGCGCCGTGCCCACCTTGGTGGTGCCGTCGCTGTAGATGTCGGGCGTGCGCAGACCTTGCGCCAGCACCTTCTGCACGGCGGCTTCGATGCGTTGGGCGGCGGCTTCTTGGTTCAGGCTGAAGCGCAGCATCATCGCGGCGCTCAAGATAGTAGCCAGCGGGTTGGCCACGCCCTTGCCAGCGATGTCAGGCGCGCTGCCGTGGCTGGGCTCGTACAGGCCCTGGTTCGTGCTGTTCAGGCTGGCTGAGGGCAGCATGCCGATGGATCCGGTCAGCATGGACGCTTCGTCGCTCAAGATGTCGCCAAACATGTTGCCCGTGACCACCACGTCAAACGCTTTGGGCGCCTTCACCAATTGCATGGCGGCGTTGTCCACATACATGTGCTGCAGCTCGACGTCGGGGTATTCCTTGTGCACGTCGGTGACCACGTCCTTCCAGAACTGGAAGGTCTCCAGCACGTTGGCCTTGTCCACGCTGGTGACCTTTTTGCTGCGCTTGCGGGCTGCCTGGAAGGCGACGTGGGCGATGCGCTCGATCTCGGGGCGGCTGTAGCGCATGGTGTCAAACGCTTCTTCGGCACCGGGGAAGTGGCCGTCGGTGGCCACGCGGCGGCCGCGCGGCTGGCCGAAGTAGATGTCGCCCGTCAGCTCGCGGATGATGAGGATATCGAGGCCCGCAATCAGCTCGGGCTTGAGGCTCGATGCGCCCACCAGTTGCTCGTAGCAGATGGCGGGGCGGAAGTTGGCGAACAGGCCCAGGTTCTTGCGCAGGCCCAGGATGGCTTGCTCGGGGCGCAGGGGGCGGTCGAGCGTGTCGTACTTCCAGTCGCCCACGGCGCCGAACAGGATGGCGTCGGCTTCTTTGGCGAGCTTCAGGGTCGATTCAGGCAGCGGGTGGCCGTGTGCGTCAAATGCCGCGCCGCCGACCAGGGCCGATTCCATTTCAAACTTCAGGTCGAGTGCCTTGAGAACCTTGACGGCCTCGGCCACGATTTCTGTACCGATGCCGTCACCCGGCAGAACTGCGATTTTCATTGAATTTACTATGATTTTTATAGCTGCTTGCGCTTGTTAGATAAGCGCTAGAAACCATTTTGCTTAAAAAAGAATCAAGAAACCATCGAATGCGCCAGCCACGGCTTGGTGGCCAGGCGCTGGGCTTCAAAGGCCTTGATCTTGTCGGACTGGCGCAGGGTCAGTCCGATATCGTCAAAGCCGTTGAGCAGGCAGTATTTGCGAAAGGCCTGCACCTCGAATGGGATCTCTTCGCCCTGGGGGCGCACGATGACTTGGCGCTCCAGGTCGATGGTGAGCTGGTAGCCGGGGAAGGCCAGCACTTCGTCAAACAACTGGGCCACCGTGGCCTCGGGCAGCACGATCGGCAGCAGGCCGTTCTTGAAGCAGTTGTTGAAGAAGATGTCGGCGAAGCTGGGCGCGATCACGGCACGAAAGCCGTACTGGTCCAGCGCCCACGGCGCGTGCTCGCGGCTGGAGCCGCAGCCAAAGTTCTTGCGTGCCAGCAGGACGGAGGCGCCCGCGTAGCGCGGCTGGTTCAGCACGAAGTCGGGGTTGGGCTTGCGGCTGGCGGGGTCTTGGCCCGGCTCGCCGTGGTCCAGGTAGCGCCATTCGTCAAACAGGTTCACACCAAAGCCGGTCTTCTTGATCGACTTGAGGAACTGCTTGGGGATGATGGCGTCGGTGTCGACGTTCTCGCGGTCCATTGGGGCCACGAGGCCCTTGAGTAAGGTGAATTTCTGCATGGGGACCTTACTTAATTACTTGGCGGCGCGCTCGATGGCGTTGCCTGCGCGTTCGATGTCTTGGCCCACACCCTTGACGGTGTTGCAGCCCGCCAGCACAAAGGCCAGCGACAGGGCGATGAGGGTTGCGGTCTTTTTCATGACGGGGCTCCTTCGGTCTTGGTGCAAGTGATGGTGTGGTTCAGGCGAACTGGCGAATGTCCACAAAGTGGCCGTGCACGGCAGCGGCTGCGGCCATGGCGGGGCTCACCAAGTGGGTGCGGCCACCGGCGCCCTGGCGGCCTTCGAAGTTGCGGTTGCTGGTGGAGGCGCAGCGCTCGCCGGGCTCCAGGCGGTCGGCGTTCATGGCCAGGCACATGCTGCAGCCGGGCTCGCGCCATTCAAAGCCTGCGGCCTTGAAGATTTGGTCCAGGCCTTCGCGCTCGGCCTGCTCTTTGACCAGGCCCGAGCCGGGCACCACCATCGCCAGCTTCACATTGCTGGCCACCTTGCGGCCCAGGTTCTTCACCACGGCGGCGGCTTCGCGCATGTCTTCGATGCGGCTGTTGGTGCAAGAGCCGATGAACACCTTGTCGATGGTGATGTCGTTGATCGCCTTGCCAGGCTGCAGGCCCATGTAGGTCAAGGCGCGCTCGATGGCGCCGCGCTTGTTGGCGTCCTTTTCCTTGTCCGGGTCGGGCACGCGGGCGTCAATGCCCAGCACCATTTCGGGCGAGGTGCCCCAGGTCACTTGCGGCTGGATGTCGGCCGCATCGAGCTTGACCACGGTGTCGAACTTCGCGTCGGCGTCAGAGTGCAGCGTCTTCCAGTACGCCACGGCCTGGTCCCATTCCACGCCGGTGGGCGATAGGGGGCGGCCCTTGACGTATTCAATGGTCTTGTCGTCCACCGCCACCAGGCCGGCGCGCGCACCGCCTTCGATGGCCATGTTGCACACGGTCATGCGGCCTTCCATGCTCATCGCGCGGAAGACTGAGCCTGCAAACTCGATGGTGTAGCCCGTGCCACCTGCGGTGCCGATCTTGCCGATGATGGCCAGCACCACGTCCTTGGGCGTCACGCCTTTGGCGAGCGTGCCATCCACCTGCACCAGCATGTTCTTGGCCTTCTTGGCCAGCAGGGTTTGCGTGGCCATCACGTGCTCTACCTCAGAGGTGCCGATGCCGTGGGCCAGTGCGCCGAAGGCGCCGTGCGTGCTGGTGTGGCTGTCGCCGCACACCACCGTCATGCCGGGCAGGGTGGCGCCGTTTTCAGGGCCAATCACGTGCACGATGCCTTGGCGCTTGTGCATGAAGGGGAAGAACGCAGCGGGCGTGATCTGCGCCATGTTGTCGTTCAGCGTGGTGATCTGTTCCTTGCTGATCGGATCGGTGATGCCGTCGTAGCCTTGCTCCCAGCCGGTGGTGGGCGTGTTGTGGTCGGCCGTGGCTACGATGGAGCTCATGCGCCACACCTTGCGGCCTGCCTCGCGCAGGCCTTCAAAGGCCTGGGGGCTGGTGACTTCGTGCACCAGATGGCGGTCGATGTAGAGGATGGACGTGCCGTCTTCCTCGGTGTGGACAACGTGTTCGTCCCAGATCTTGTCGTAGAGGGTGCGTCCCATGGCTTGGTCTTCTTTCAGGTGGGTCAATGATTTTAGTGAGGACTTGCGCAACTTGGGATGTGGCAACGGCCTTTGCTGTGGGCGCGCCTCCTGCCGGGGTCCTGTTTTGCGTCAGTCATGTCTAGTGCTGCGGTGCCGATTCGGGCGAGGCCTCGGCGGGCTGCGCCGGAGCTGGTGTCGTGGTGTGTCTGGGGGGTTCGTGTTGGGCTTGGTGCGGGGCCGTGAGGTGCTCGACCAGCAGGCGGGCCGTGACGGGCAGCGCGTCAAAGTCGCGGGCCACCACGCGCAGTTCGCGGTGGGCCCAGTCGTCGGTCAGCGGAATGGCTTGCAGTCGACCCACCCCGCGCATCAGGGCAAAGGCCCGGTCGGGCAGCAGGCCCACGCCCAGGCCGTTGTCAATCATGCGGCACATGGCATCCAGCCCTGTGACCTGGATGCGCTGGCGCAGCGGGCGCCCGGCGGCAGCGGCGGCGGCGCGCATGGCCAGGCTGATGCTGCTGTTGGCATGCAGGCCCACAATGTCCCAGTCCAAAACTGCTTCAAAATCAATAGCGCCTAGCGCAGCCAATTCGTGCCCTGTGGGCACGACCAGCACCAACCGGTCGGAGCGGTAGGGGCGGCTGGGCAGCTCTTGCGCGCCGCCGCTGCCCTGGCCCACGTTGCAAATGCCCAGGTCGGCAGCGCCCTCTTGCACGGCGTTCAGCACGTCGCTGGAGAGGTGTTCTTGCAGGTCGATCTTGATCTGGCTGTGCTCGCGGGCAAACGCGCCCAGGTCTTCGGGCAGAAACTGGAAGATGGCTGAGATGTTGGCGTGCATGCGCACATGGCCGCGCACGCCTTCGGCGTATTCGCTCAGCTCACCTTGCATGCGCTCCAGGCCAAACAGCACGGTGCGGGCGTGGTGCAGCAGGCTCTCGCCCGCCGGGGTCAGGGTCACGCCACGGCTGTGGCGGTACAGCAGTGCGGTGTCCACGGCGGCCTCCAGGTCGGACAGGCGCTTGCTCACGGCCGATGCGGCGATGAATTCGCGCTCAGCCGCACGGCCAATGCTGCCCAACTCACACACCGCCACAAACAATTGCAGCGATGTGAGGTCAATGCGGCGCGCAAAGCTGCGCTCGGAGCTTTTCATTGGGTGGGGCGTAGAAGACTTTAAGTCTTCTTGTTTTGCGAAGACTTTGCATTTTCTACTCAATTTTCAAACCATGCCATCGTTAAATGCGATGAATTGCATCGCTTGAAGCGTCTTTCGGAGACATGGCTTTCAAAAACAATAGCGGCTAGCGCTTGTATTCATTAGGTTTCAATATGAAATGCCTTCTAAACCCTTATGAGTAAAGCGCTAGCCGCTCATCTTTTTGATGTACCGCTGTGCGTAGCGTGCACCGCGTGTTCACAGGCTCACGCTGCTGCCATGTTCCGGCACCTGGGCGGACCAGCGCAGTTCGTGCGCAATGCGCTGGCGCAGGTGGTCGGCCGCGCCCATTTCGCCGTGCACCACAAACACCTGCTCGGGGGCGTGCTCCATGCTGCGCAGCCAGGCGATGAGCTGGTTGCCGTCGGCGTGGGCCGATGCCGAGCTGAGCTGGACCACCTCGGCGCGCACCGCCACGTCCTGGCCGTGGATGCGGACTGACTTTTCTCCATCTGCCAGCCGCGCACCGCGCGTGCCGGGGGCCTGATGCCCGGTCAGGATGACCATGTTGCGGTGGTCACCTGCGTGCAGGGCCAGGTGGTGCAGCACGCGCCCGCCCGTGGCCATGCCGCTGGCCGCCAGGATGACCCTGGGGCCGTGCAGGCGCGCCAGGCCTTTGGACTGCTCAGGCGTTTGCACCATGGTGGCGCCGTGTTCCAGCGCATTCACCTCGCGGGCATTGAGGCGGTGCTCGCCCAGGTGGTGTTGGTACAGGCCCGTGGTGCTCACGGCCATGGGGCTGTCCAAAAACACCTTGAGCGAGGGCGGGATGACGCCCTGTGCCTTGAGCAAGCCAATGGCATGCAGCACCACCTGCGCCCGGCCCACGGCAAACACGGGCACCACCGCCACGCCCCCGCGTGCGGCCAGGCGCGCCAACGCAGGGCCCAGCTCGCTGAGCAGGTCTTCGGCGGGGTGCTCGCGGTCGCCGTAGGTGGATTCGATCAGCACCGTATCGGCCGCGGGTGGGGCATCGGGCGGGTTCATCAGCATGTCGTCGGGCCGGCCCAGGTCGCCCGAGAACAGAATGCGCCGCCCGCCCACCTCCAGCAGCACACTGGCCGCGCCCAGGATGTGCCCGGCGTTGGAGAAGGTGGCGTGCCAGCCTGGCAGGGGCTCAAAGCGGTGGTGCAGCGGGTGCGGCTTGAACTGCTTGAGGCTGTGCAGCGCATCGAGCCGCGTGTACAGCGGCAAGGCGGGTGCGTGGCTGCTGAGGTTGTGGCGGTTCAAAAAGGCGGCGTCTTCCTCCTGCAGGTGCCCGCTGTCGGGCAGCAGGATGGCGCACAGGTCTCGGGTGCCCGGGGTAGCGTGCACATTGCCGCGAAAGCCATCGCGTGTCAGCAGCGGCAGGTAGCCGCTGTGGTCCAGGTGGGCGTGGGTGAGCACCACGGCGTCGATCTGCCCCGGCTCCAGCGGCAAGGGCTGCCAGTTGCGCAGCCGCAGCTGCTTGTAGCCCTGGAACAGCCCGCAATCGATCAGCAGGCTTTTGCCGTTGTGGCGCACCAGGTATTTGGAGCCGGTGACGGTGCCCGAGCCGCCCAGGAAGGTGATGTTCACGCCCATGTGTGTCTCCCATTGCTGCAGAGCCTTCATGGTAGGCCTGTCGTGGGCTGCCAGCCTGCCGTGCATGGGCTTGCTTGATGCGCGTCAAGAAGTCGGCGCCGGGAATGAAAAAAGCGACCGGGCGCAGGGCGCGGTCGCTTCAGGACGGGGCACGCCCAAAGGCATGCCGGTGCGGGGATCAGCTGAAGAAGTTCTTCAATCGGTCCGTCCAGCTCTCACCGCTGGGGGAGTGGCGGCCACCGCCCTTTTTCAGCGAATCTTCCAGCTCGCGCAGCAGCTTGCGCTGGTGCTCGGTCAGCTTCACCGGTGTCTCGACGGCAATGTGGCAGTACAGGTCGCCGGGGTAGCTAGAGCGCACACCCTTGATGCCCTTGCCGCGCAGGCGGAACTGCTTGCCCGCTTGCGTGCCTTCGGGGATGTCGATGGCCGCCTTGCCTTGCAGCGTGGGCACTTCGATCTCGCCGCCCAGTGCGGCGGTGATGAAGCTCACTGGCACTTGGCAGTGCAAGTCATCGCCGTCACGCTCGAAGATGTCGTGCTTCTTGATGCGGATTTCGATGTACAGGTCACCCGGTGGGCCGCCGTTGGTGCCTGGCTCGCCATTGCCGGTGCTGCGGATGCGCATGCCGTCGTCGATGCCCGCAGGAATCTTCACTTCCAGCGTCTTTTGCTTCTTGATCTTGCCCTGGCCGTGGCAGGCGGTGCAAGGCTCGGGAATGATCTTGCCCGTGCCACGGCAGTGCGGGCAGGTTTGCTGCACGCTGAAGAAGCCCTGGCGCATCTGCACGGTGCCGGAGCCTTGGCAGGTGCCGCAGGTCTTGGCGCTGGTGCCGGGCTTGGCGCCACTGCCGTGGCAGGTGTCGCAAGAATCCCATGAGGGAATGCGGATTTGCGCATCCTTGCCGCGTGCGGCTTCTTCCAGCGTGATCTCCATGGCGTAGCTGAGGTCGCCGCCACGGTACACCTGACGGCCACCGGCGCCGCGCCCACGCCCGCCTTGCTGGCCAAACATATCGCCAAAGATGTCGCCAAAGGCCTCGGCAAAGCCGCCAAACCCCTCTGCGCCCGCGCCGCCGGGGCCGCGCATATTGGGGTCCACGCCTGCGTGGCCGTACTGGTCGTAGGCCGCGCGCTTTTGCGGGTCAGAAAGCATCTCGTAGGCCTCTTTGGCCTCCTTGAACTTCTCTTCGGCAGGCTTGGCGGCATCACCCTGGTTGCGGTCGGGGTGGTGCTTCATCGCCAGCTTGCGATAAGCCTTCTTGATTTCTTCGTCCGAGGCGTTTTTGGCAACGCCCAGGATTTCGTAAAAGTCTCTTTTCGACATGGTGCTCTTGGCCCGGTTGGAACAGGAACGCCGCGCAAGCCGTGGAGCCTGGAAATTCAGACTCTTCGGGCCCCGCGCGGCGGCTGGGGTCAACGCGAAGGTGTTTAGCCCTTCTTGACTTCCTTGACCTCGGCGTCGACCACGTTGTCGTCGTCTGCAGGCTTGGCCGAAGACGCGGAGGCGGATGCACCCGCACCGTCAGCACCGCCTGCGGCCTGGGCCGCCTGGGCTGCCTGCGACTCGGCGTACATCTTCTCGCCCAGCTTCTGGCTGGCGGCCATCAGCGCCGTGGTCTTCTCGTCGATCGAGGCTTTGTCTTCGCCCTTCAAGGCCTCTTCCAGCGCCTTCACCGCGGTGGTGATGGCCTCTTTTTCGGCGGCATCGAGCTTGTCGCCATGCTCGGCCAAGCTCTTGTTCACGCTGTGCACGGCGGCTTCGCCTTGGTTCTTGGCTTGCACCAGTTCGAGCTTCTTTTTATCGTCAGCAGCGTTTAGCTCAGCATCCTTCACCATCTGCTGGATTTCTTCTTCCGACAGGCCGGAGTTGGCCTTGATGGTGATCTTGTTTTCCTTGCCGGTGCCCTTGTCCTTGGCGCCCACGTGCAAGATGCCGTTGGCGTCGATGTCGAACGACACTTCGATCTGTGGCGTGCCACGGGCTGCAGGTGGGATGCCCTCGAGGTTGAATTCGCCCAGTGCCTTGTTGCCCGAGGCCATTTCGCGCTCGCCCTGGAACACCTTGATGGTCACGGCAGGCTGGTTGTCATCGGCCGTCGAGAAGGTCTGTGCGAACTTCGTCGGAATGGTCGTGTTCTTGGTGATCATCTTGGTCATTACGCCGCCCAGGGTCTCAATGCCCAGGGACAGGGGGGTCACGTCCAGCAGCAGCACGTCCTTGCGGTCG
The DNA here is from genome assembly GCF_003663825.1 of Acidovorax sp. 106. Lineage (NCBI taxonomy): Bacteria > Pseudomonadati > Pseudomonadota > Betaproteobacteria > Burkholderiales > Comamonadaceae > Acidovorax > Acidovorax sp. 106. The sequence goes on from NZ_RCCC01000001.1 coordinate 2,960,283, forward strand.
CCCGACAGCACTTGGCCCTGGATCGCGGCGCCCACGGCCACGGCTTCGTCAGGGTTCACGTCCTTGCGTGGATCTTTGCCGAAGAATTCCTTGACCTTCTCTTGCACCTTGGGCATGCGGGTCATGCCGCCCACCAGGATCACGTCATGGATGTCGGACACGGACACGCCAGCGTCCTTGATGGCCACGCGGCAAGGGGCGATGGTGCGCTCAATTAGCTCTTCCACCAGCTGCTCCAGCTTGGCGCGGGTCAGCTTGATGTTCAAGTGCTTGGGGCCCGAGGCATCTGCCGTGATGTAGGGCAGGTTGACGTCGGTGGAGGCCGAGTTCGACAACTCGATCTTGGCCTTTTCAGCGGCTTCCTTCAGGCGTTGCAGGGCCAGGACGTCCTTGGACAGGTCCACGCCTTGTTCCTTTTTGAACTCGCCGATGATGAAGTCGATGATGCGTTGGTCAAAGTCTTCACCGCCCAGGAAGGTGTCGCCGTTGGTCGACAGCACTTCAAACTGCTTTTCGCCGTCCACGTCCGCGATTTCGATGATGGACACGTCAAACGTGCCGCCACCCAGGTCATACACGGCGATCTTGCGGTCACCCTTTTCGCTCTTGTCCAGGCCAAAGGCCAGTGCGGCGGCGGTGGGCTCGTTGATGATGCGCTTGACGTCCAGGCCCGCGATGCGGCCGGCGTCCTTGGTGGCTTGGCGCTGTGCGTCGTTGAAGTACGCAGGCACGGTGATGACGGCTTCCGTCACGGCTTCGCCCAGGTAGTCCTCGGCGGTCTTCTTCATCTTGCGCAGGATGTCGGCAGACACTTGTTGGGCCGACAGCTTGTTGCCGCGCACTTCGATCCAGGCGTCGCCGTTGTCGGCGGCCACGATCTTGTAGGGCATCAGGTCGATGTCCTTTTGCACTTCTTTCTCAGTGAACTTGCGGCCAATCAGGCGTTTGACGGCGTACAGCGTGTTGCGCGGGTTGGTCACGGCCTGGCGCTTGGCCGAAGCGCCGACGAGGATCTCGCCGTCTTCTTGGTAGGCCACGATGGACGGCGTGGTGCGTGCGCCTTCGCTGTTTTCGATCACACGCGTGGTGTTGCCTTCCATGATGGAAACGCAGCTGTTCGTCGTGCCCAGGTCAATACCGATGATTTTTCCCATGTTCTTCTCCGAAATGTTGGAATGATTTGGATGGCTAGTAACTTGTGGATAACTTGCGTTGCTTCAAGTCGTCCCTCTCGATTTATCTAGAAAAATTTACTTGGGCGCCGTGACGGTGACCAGGGCGGGGCGCAGCACGCGCTCGGCAATCACATAGCCCTTTTGCAGCACTGCCACCACCGTGTTGGCTTCTTGGTCGGCCGGCACCACGCTGATGGCCTGGTGTTGATGGGGGTCAAACTTGGTGCCCGCAGCGGGGTTGATGGCCAGCACCTTGTTGCGCTCCAGGGCCGAAGTCAGCTGGCGCAGGGTGGCGTCGGCGCCTTCGCGCAGCTGCTGAGGGGTGGCTTCCTTGATGGCCAGGGCGGCGTCCAGGCTGTCGGCGACCGGCAGCAGGCTTTCGGCAAAGCTTTCAATGCCGAACTTGCGAGCCTTGGCCACTTCGTCATCGGCACGACGGCGGGCATTTTCTGCCTCGGCCTTGGCGCGCAGAAATTGGTCGGCCAGCTCGGCACTCTTGGCCTTGAGCTCGGCCAGCTCGCCTTGCAGGCGCGCCATTTCGTCAGAGGTGTTGGCCGCCATGGCTGCTTCCACTTCTTCGGGGGATGGGGCGGCTTGTGTGGTGTGGTGCTGGCTGTTGTCTGACATGTCGAAGTCTTTGTGAATAAAAACAGTACGCGCGGAAGGTTGGGCGGCTTTCGCACATTTCAAGTCGGGTACATGGATGAAACCACGTTTTGGCTGCAAATGCGTGGTTTTGGGCGCGCATTGCAGGGCACCAAAGCCCTTGAAAGGCACGCCAAGTGTACAAGCGCCAAAGTGCGCGCTATAATTTACGGCTTTGCCTTGCCACACCGCTTCTAGACGCAGCGGGTGGTGTCATCCAAAAGGAGTATGCATGCGTCATTACGAAATCATTTTGTTGATCCATCCGGATCAAAGCGAACAAGTTCCAGCCATGCTGGAGCGCTACAAGGGCATGATCACCGCTGGCGGTGGCAAGGTGCACCGCGTGGAAGACTGGGGCCGCCGTCAACTGGCGTACCTGATCAACAAGTTGGCCAAGGCCCACTACCTGTGCGTAAACATCGAAGCCGACCAGGCTGTGATGGCTGAACTGGAACACGCGTTCAAGTTCAACGACGCCGTGCTGCGCCACTTGACGGTTCAAAAGAAGAAGGCCGACACAGGCCCATCTTCCATGATGAAGACCGTTGAGCGCGAAGAAGCCCGCAAGGCCAGCCAAGCTGAATACGCAGCTGCCGGCGGCGAGCGCGGCGAGCGCTGATCCATCCTCGTTGGAGTGGAGAATCGCGTTGTCTTGACCGCTTGCATCGCAGAGGCTGAGTCCCTGCGCTACACGCCCGCCGGATTGCCTGCCCTTACCCTGCGGCTCGAACATGAGTCCCAGCAAACCGAGGCAGGCCACCCACGCGAAGTCAAGGCAGCCATGAAAGCTGTTGCCTTTGGTGCAATGGCCGAGCGTCTGGCGCGGCAGAACATTGGAAGTCTCTGGACTTTCTCTGGATTTCTGGCAACCCCACGCAATGGCAAAAACGCAGTGCTGCACATCCAGGATATTCAACAAAATTAATTTTCCAAGGGGTCCGCAATGGCCACGTTCAAGAAGTTCAACAAAGACAAGCGCCCAAAGCGCAACACCCAGTCCCTGCTGTTCAAGCGCAAGCGCTTTTGCCGCTTCACGGTGACGGGCGTTGAAGAAATCGACTACAAGGATGTCGACACGCTGCGCGATTTCATCGCCGAAAACGGCAAGATCATCCCCGCACGCCTGACCGGCACGCGCGCCATTTTCCAGCGTCAGCTGAACACCGCCATCAAGCGCGCTCGCTTCCTGGCCCTGGTGCCTTACAGCGACCAGCACAAGATCTAAGGAGCACAACCCATGCAAATCATTCTGCTCGACAAGGTTGTGAACCTCGGCAACCTCGGCGAAATCGTCAAGGTGAAAGACGGCTACGCCCGCAACTTCCTGATCCCCGCTGGCCGCGCCCGCCGCGCCACGGAAGCCGCCAAGGCTGAGTTCGAAGCCAAGCGCGCTGAACTCGAAAAGGCCGCTGCTGCCAAGCTGGCAGAAGCCCAAGCCCAAGGCGAAAAGCTGGCAGGCACCACCGTCAAGCTGACGCAAAAGGCTGGCGTGGATGGCCGTCTGTTTGGTTCTGTGACCAACCACGACATCGCCGAAGAGCTGAACAAGCAAGGCTACAAGGTCGCTAAGGCCCAGATCCGCCTGCCCAACGGCCCTATCAAGGTCGTGAGCGAAAGCACCGTGAACGTTGCTCTGCACACCGACGTGGTGGTGGAAGTGACTGTTTCGGTCTACGGCGAAACTGCCTGATTCACCTCAGGTGACCCGTCAAAAAGCCGCCCTCGGGCGGCTTTTGTCATTGGGTCTGCCATAGTTGTACAGGGTGGCCCACAGGTCATCCACGGATTACCCACAGGCTTATTCCCTGCTGGCCTGGTTCACAGGCGCGGGGGGTAGCATTCAGGCCTCGTTCGGAGAACTTTCCCATGTCCGCTGTCTTTCCCCCGCTAGATGACCAAGGCTTCGCCGCCCCCAGTGCCCAGGACGGCGAGGTGGCCCGCCTGCGCATTCCGCCGCATTCGGTGGAGGCTGAATCCAGTGTGCTGGGAGGCTTGCTGCTGGACAACAACGCGTGGGACCGTGTTGGGGACTTGCTGGCGGAGAGCAATTTTTACCGCCATGAGCACCAGCTGATCTTCACGGCCATCAGCGGTCTGATCAATGGCAGCAAGCCTGCTGATGTGATCACGGTGTTTGAGCACTTGCAAAGCTTGGGCAAGGCCGATGAGGTGGGCGGGCTGGCTTACCTCAACAACCTGGCGCAGTATGTGCCCAGCGCCAGTAATATCCGCCGCTATGCGGAGATCGTGCGCGAGCGCGCCATCCTGCGCAAGCTGGTCACGGCCAGCGATGAAATCTCTACCAATGCCTTCAATCCGCAGGGCAAGACGGTGGAGCGGATTTTGGACGAGGCTGAGGCCAAAATCTTCGCCATCGGTGAAGAAGGTTCACGTACCAAGCAGGGCTTCCAGTCGCTCGACACCCTGGTGATCGATCTGCTCGATCGGGTGCAGGAAATGGCCGACAACCCGGTGGACGTGACAGGCGTGCCCACCGGTTTTGCTGACCTGGATCGCATGACATCTGGCTTGCAGGCGGGTGACATGGTGGTGCTGGCGGCGCGTCCGTCCATGGGGAAGACCTCGTTTGCGGTGAACATTGCCGAGCATGTGGCGCTCAACGAGGGTTTGCCGGTTGCCATCTTCTCGATGGAAATGGGCGCAGCCCAATTGGCGGTGCGTATCGTGGGCTCGATTGGCCGGGTGAACCAGGGCAATTTGCGCACCGGCAAACTCACGGACGACGAATGGCCGCGCCTGACCGAGGCGATTGAAAAACTGCGCACGGTGTCACTGCACATTGACGAAACTCCCGGCCTCACGCCGGGTGAGTTGCGCGCCAACGCCCGTCGCTTGGCGCGCCAGTGCGGCAAGCTGGGCTTGATCGTGGTCGACTACCTGCAGCTCATGAGCGGCTCGGGTGCGGGCAGTGCCGACAACCGGGCCACAGAGCTGGGTGAAATCTCTCGGGGTCTGAAGATGCTGGCCAAGGAGTTGCAGTGCCCGGTGATTGCGCTATCGCAGCTCAACCGTTCGGTGGAGCAGCGCACCGACAAGCGCCCCATGATGTCCGACTTGCGTGAATCGGGCGCTATTGAGCAGGATGCGGACATCATCATGTTCATCTACCGCGACGACTACTACAACAAGGACAGCAAGGAGCCCAACGTGGCCGAGGTCATCATTGGCAAGCAGCGTAACGGCCCCACGGGGACGGTGAAGCTGTTCTTCCAGAAGAACCAGACCCGCTTCGAGAATCTGGCCATGGGTTCGGGCGACGACTACTAATAAAAATAGCCCCTAGCGCTTATGGAATAAGCGCTAGGGGCTATTGAATTTATAGCAAATGAGCGGTGAGGCTCGGGGTATGCTGTCCGGTAGTCGCTACTGTTTGAACGCCCACACGAGCAGTCCGATGCAGGTGCATGCCAGCACGGTGACAACCAAGGTCAAGCGGCGGTTGCGTTGGCGCAAGTCCTCTACCGCCTGTATCACCTGGGCGTTTTGCTGAGCCAGGGACTGGATCAGCGCGGCCCCGTCCAATTGCTCCTGTTCCAACTGGAGCACGCGTTCCCGCAAATGCCGCAATTGCACATCGGTGGGCAGGGTGGTCTCGGTGCCCGCGTCTGCAATGGAGCCTGTGGCCGTGGCGTCTGCTTTGCCCTTGCGGGTGGCGCCCAGCAGCTTTTTGGCAGCTTGCAGGATCTGGGGCGTTGCCTCAATGACATCGCCCCAGGGCACCAGCTTGAGCGCGGTGACCCAGCCCACCATGGTCAGAGCACCTCGCTGGCAAAGTCTGCCAGGCGTGAGCGTTCACCACGCGCCAGCGTGATGTGACCGCTGTGCGGCCAGCCCTTGAAGCGGTCCACGGCATAGGTCAGTCCCGAGGAGCCTTCGGTGAGGTACGGCGTGTCGATCTGTGCCAGATTGCCCATGCAGATGATCTTGGTGCCGGGGCCTGCGCGGGTGATCAGCGTCTTCATCTGCTTGGGCGTCAGGTTCTGCGCCTCGTCGATGATCACGTACTTGTTCAGGAAGGTGCGCCCGCGCATGAAGTTCATGCTCTTGATCTTGATGCGGCTGCGGATCAGCTCGTTGGTAGCCGCACGGCCCCATTCGCCTGCATTGCCGCCATCGCCCTTGGCCAAAAACTCCAGATTGTCGTCCAGGGCGCCCATCCAGGGGCCCATCTTTTCTTCTTCGGTGCCGGGCAGGAAGCCGATGTCCTCGCCCACGCTCACGGTGGCGCGGGTCATGATGATCTCGGTGTAGCGGCGGTCGTCCAGCACCTGGGTCAGGCCTGCGGCCAGGGCCAGCAGGGTCTTGCCGGTGCCAGCGGTGCCGGTCAGTGTCACGAAGTCGATCTCGGGGTCCATGAGCAGATTCATGGCGTAGTTCTGCTCGCGGTTGCGTGTGCTCACGCCCCATACGGCATTCTTGGCAGAACCGTAGTCCTTCAGGGTCTGCAATACCGCTGTTTTCTCGCGGATTTCACTCACACGCGCAAACAGGCTGGGCTCGCCGGGGGCTTCAAAGTACACGAACTGATTGATCATCAGCTGCGGCACGATGGGCCCACCAATGCGGTAGTAAGTGTGGGCACCGCTTTGCCAGCTTTCGACATTCTTGCCGCTCTTGGTCCAGAAGTCGGGCGGCAGGGCCAGCACGCCGGCGTACAGCAGGTCGCCGTCTTCCAGCGTCTTGTCGTTCTGGTAGTCCTCGGCGGTCAGGCCCAGTGCGCGGGCTTTGACGCGCATGTTGATGTCTTTGGACACCAGCACCACCTCGCGCGGTGCATGCAGCTTGCGCAGGGCTTCCACCACACCCAGGATCTGGTTGTCTGCCTTGCCCTGGGGCAGGCTGGTGGGCAGGCTGTAGTCCAGTGGCACGGTCTGGAAGAACAGGTGGCCACCTGCAGCCCGTTGGCCTGTGGAGTCGAGCTTGAGGCCCTTGGCCATGTCGGCGCCCTGGGCTGCCGCCAGTGCATCGAGCGTGCGGCTGGCTTGGCGGCCGTTGCGGGCCACTTCAGTCATGCCCTTCTTGTGGCCATCCAGCTCTTCCAGCACGATCATCGGCAGGAAGATGTCGTGCTCCTCAAAGCGGAACAGGCTGGTTGGGTCGTGCAGCAGCACGTTGGTGTCCAGCACGAACAGCTTGGCGGGGCCTTGGGCGCGGGCTTTTTTGCTGCGAGGGGCTGCCTCGGTTGGCACGGGGACCGGCGCCGCACTGGGCGTGGCCGCCTTGCTGGGAGTACTGCGGCGGGTGGTGGGCGCTGGCTTGGCGGGTGTTGCTGCGGCTGTTGTTGCGACCGGCGCGCTTGCGCTGGCTTTGCTGCGGGCCGTGCTTGTGCGCGCAGTGCTCACAACGTGGGCTACGGCTGCGGTGCTTGCTTCATCGGCGTCTGGTTCACTTGACGCAGCGCGGGTATTGGTGCGAGATGGTGTGGCTTTGTTGTCATAGGCCTCTGATGAGAGCAGGGCGGCGCGTCGGCTGGGGGCGGGTGGCAAGGGCATGGTGTGCAAAGGCCTCAGACAAGGGGGTTCAAAAAGCAAAAAGCCGCCTGGAGGCCAAGGCGGCTTTTGAATGGGGTGGAAGTCGTTGCAAGGTGCAAGGGCATTGACCCATTATGCCCATTCCGTGTGACGGCGCGATCAAGGCGCCGGTTCGGTGTGGGCTGTTGCAAACAGGTGCCGTGATCAGGCGGCCTTCTTGAGTGCTTTGATGGACTTCACGGCCTTCAGGACTTCGTCCACATGGCCCGGCACCTTCAGGCCACGCCATTCTTGCACCAGCAAGCCATCGGGGCCGATCAGGAAGGTGCTGCGCTCAATGCCCTTGACCTTCTTGCCGTACATGATCTTGTTTTTGACCACGCCGAACATGTGGCACATTTTTTCTTCGGTGTCAGCGATCAACTCGAAGGGGAGTTCCAGCTTTTCCTTGAAGTCGTCGTGTGACTTCATGTTGTCACGCGACACGCCAAACACGGCTGCGCCGGCCTTGGCAAAGTCTTTGTACTTATCGCGGAACTGCATGGCCTCGGTGGTGCAGCCCGGGGTGTTGTCCTTGGGATAGAAGTACAGAATCAGAATCTGGCCCGTGTGGGAGGTGTTGGACACCTTGATCCCGCCGGTGGCGTTGGCTTCAAATTCAGGGAGGGGTTTGTTGACAACGATCGCCATATCACTTCAATCTCTCAGGATGTAGTCGTTGATAAGCCGGGGGAGCGGGTGTGTTATTGCTTTTGGTGGTGCCCCCGACCGCAACCCGCGATTTTACCCCGAAAATGATACTAGGCCAAATGCTTGGCCTGTATGTATGTACATGGCTGCATAAGCATGTATGAAAATTGCACGCTCAGTTTGCAGGCCGTTATGCGGTCTCCAGGATGAGGGCTGCCACCACGTTGCGCCCTTCGCCCGCCAGAATGTTGTAGGTGCGGCAGGCGGCGGCCGTGTCCATGGTTTCCAGGCCCAGTCTCTTGGCCATCAGGGGTTGCAGCCACGCGGGGTTGGGAAAACGATTGCGCACGCCGCTGCCAAAGATGACCAGCTCGGTTTCCAGCGACGCCAGGTACTCAAAGTGTGCCGGGGTCAGTGATTCAAAATGCGCGCAGTCCCACGCTTGCAGCAGGCCGCTGGAGCCCACGATCAGGCTTTGGGTGTGTTTGGTGCCGTCCACGCCAATCCATCCGGGGCCATAGCCGTGAATCGTCTGGGCACTGGATTTGTCGGGTTGGAATTTCATGGTGTGCTGAGGGCGCTTTGTAAGGGGCCGGGCCTTTGTGGGCCGTCGCTTCAGGCCAGGGTGAGCGGGCTGAACTGTGGTCAAATTATAGGTTTCGCCAAGGCACGCCGTGCCTGGGTCGGCCTTTGTCCCCACGCCATCTCCGCCCGCCATGAAAACCGTCAAGAAATCAGCCAAGCTCGCCAACGTGTGCTACGACATCCGGGGGCCCATCATGGATGCGGCCAAGCAGATGGAGGAGGATGGTCACAAGATCATCAAGCTCAACATTGGCAACCTCGCCGTTTTTGGTTTTGATGCCCCGGAAGAAATCCAGCAAGACATGATTCGCAACCTGCCCAATTCGGCAGGTTACTCGGACAGCAAAGGCATTTTTGCCGCCCGGAAGGCGGTGATGCACGAGACGCAAAAGCAGGGCATCAAGGGGGTCACGCTCGACGATATCTATCTGGGCAACGGCGCCAGCGAGCTGATCGTGATGGCCACCAACGCCCTGTTGGACGACGGTGATGAGCTGCTGCTGCCCTCGCCAGACTACCCGTTGTGGACGGCTGCGGCCAGTCTGTCGGGCGGCACGCCGGTGCACTACCTGTGCGACGAGGCCAATGGCTGGATGCCTGACCTTCAGGATATCCGCGCGAAGGTCACGCCGCGCACCAAAGGCATTGTGGTCATCAACCCCAACAACCCGACGGGGGCCTTGTACTCTGATGATTTGCTCCTGGGCATCCTGGCCATTGCCCGCGAGCATGGGCTGGTCGTGTTTGCCGATGAGGTGTACGACAAGGTGCTGTACGACGGCGCCAAGCACACAGCTTTAGGTTCGCTCAGTGAGGATGTGCTCACCCTCACTTTCAACTCCTTGTCCAAAAGCTACCGCTCGTGTGGTTACCGCGCGGGCTGGCTGGTGGTGTCGGGCGACAAGAAGCCCGCCAAGGATTACATCGACGGGCTGAACATGCTCTCGAATATGCGCCTGTGCGCCAATGTGCCCGGGCAGTGGGCCATCCAGACCGCGCTGGGCGGCTATCAGAGCATCAACGATCTGGTGTGCGAAGGCGGGCGTTTGCGCAAGCAGCGTGACCTGGCCTATGAGCTGATCACCGCCATCCCGGGGGTCACCTGCGTGAAGCCGCGCGCTGCCCTGTATATGTTCCCGCGCCTGGACCCTGCCGTGTACCCCATCCAGGACGATCAGCAGTTCTTTCTGGAGTTGCTGCAAGAAACCAAGGTCATGCTGGTGCAGGGCACGGGCTTTAACTGGGGGGCGCCAGACCACTTCCGCATCGTGTTCCTGCCCCACGAAGACGACCTGCGCGAAGCCATTGGCCGGGTGGCGAAGTTCCTGGAGCATTACCGCAAGCGCCAGCAGGTGGTGGCGGCCTGATTGGGCGCACCGTCGCCTGGACTGTCTCAGGAGCCGCATCGCATGGTCTCGCGTGTTGTGACTCGCCCTCGCCTGCATTGCGTGCTGGGCGCCCTGGCTTTGGCCTCGCTGACTGCCGGGGCCCAGACGGCGAGCCCGGGCGCGATGGGGTTTTCGCACAAGGACTGGGGCTTGCAATGCGACAACACCCGCACCTGCCGGGCTGCAGGCTACCAGTCTGACTCGGGGGATTCTGACCCTGTGTCCCTGCTCTTGACCCGTGAGGCGGGCCCTGATGCGGCGGTAGAGGTGCAACTGCAGGTCTACACCGAAAAAGCCAACCCAGCCACGCTGAACCTGAAGGTGGGCAAGCTGTCGTTGCCCGCCCTGGATGGCAACAGCCCCTCTGTACCCGCGGCCCAGGTGCCCCGCTTGCTGCAAGAGCTGGTGCGTGCCGAAGAAGCCACCGTGACCGGAGGCAAAGACAAGTGGGTGCTCTCACTGGCTGGGGCGGCGGCGGTGCTGCTCAAGATGGACGAAGTGCAGGGCCGCATAGGCACCCCGGGGGCGCTGGTGCGCAAAGGCAGCAAGCCTGAGTCGTCCGTCTTGCCCCCCGTGCCCGCGCCGGTGCTCAAGACCGTCAAGCCGGTGCCTGCACGCAAGGGCGACGCCGCTTTGCTCAAGCCCCTGCTCGCAGCATTGGGGCCCGCTGCCTTGCAGGACCAGTGCACCGGCGGCACGCCCGAGGCCGATGTGATGAAGGTGTATCGCCTGACCGACCGCAGGGTGCTGCTGGAGGTGCCTTGCGGCATGGGCGCTTACAACTTCAGCAGCCTGCTTTTCATGGCCAATGACCGCCCGCCTTACCAGCCCAAGCCGCTGGACGACGTAGATGGCGAATTTGACGCAGAGACCGGTACGGTGCATTCGTCCATGAAAGGGCGCGGCATTGGCGACTGCTGGCGGGTGCGCGAATGGCGCTTTGACGGCAAGGGCTTTGTGCTCAGCGGCGAGCACGGCGACGGCATGTGCCGAGGCTTCCCGGGCGGTGCCTGGCAGCTTCCGGCGTACGTGACCCAATGACGCGTCTGCTCCACCGGATGCTGCCCTGGTGTGGGCGGGGCCTGGGCCTGTGGCTGGTCTGTGGCCTGCCTGCCCTGGCCGGTGCTGCTGCTGGTGAAATGCCGGCCCAGCCTGAATATGTCTACTCCACACCCTTGCGGTCTGATGTGCTGCCCCGCGCCGTGTTGCGCGCCTATGTGCAAACGGTGGATGAGGTCCATGCGTCGCACTACGCAGCACACGCCAGCCATTTCTGCTTTGTGCAGCAATCGGCCAGCGACCGCCCCGGCGAGGCGCCGATGGTCTGGATGGTCTGGGACGAGGATGGTCGCATCCAATCCCTGGGCGACGCTGCGTCCCGCCCCAGGCTGGGCAACGAACTCACCCCCGGGCAAGAGGGCCGCATGCTGGCACTGGCAAAATCGCTCCGTTTGGCAACCGACGTGGCCCCGACCTTGGCCGACATCGCAGGCAGCAGCTACCTGGTGGAGCAAGCCTGGGTCGACCGGCTGATGGGCCACTGCCGCACCCTTGGGCGCAAAGTCACCTTGGCTGCGGCCCAGAAGCCCCGGCCTACAAAGCCTGGCCAGCCTTTGGCACACAGCCCCGTTTTTCGCAATACACACTGATTTCAACCCTTCATCCGCAGGTAAAACCGCATGAAACCCATCCAAGTAGGCCTGCTAGGCATCGGCACCGTCGGCAGCGGCGTGTTCAACGTGTTGCAACGCAACCAAGACGAAATCAGCCGCCGCGCTGGCCGTGGCATTGAGATCGCCATGGTGGCCGATCTGGACGTAGAGCGCGCCAAGAGCGTGGTCGGCCCCAGCGTGCAGGTCGTCAATGACGCCCGCGCCATCATTGCCAACCCTGACATTGACATCGTCATCGAGCTGATCGGTGGCTACGGCGTGGCCAAGGCCCTGGTGCTCGAAGCGATTGCCGCAGGCAAGCATGTCGTCACCGCCAACAAGGCGCTGCTGGCCGTGCACGGCACCGAGATTTTTGCCGCAGCGTCCGCCAAGGGCGTGATGGTGGCCTTCGAGGCCGCCGTGGCCGGGGGTATCCCCATCATCAAGGCGCTGCGCGAAGGCCTCACGGCCAACCGCATCCAGTGGATCGCCGGCATCATCAACGGCACCACCAACTTCATCCTGAGCGAGATGCGCGACAAGGGCCTTGACTTTGACGTGGTGCTCAAGGAAGCGCAACGCCTGGGCTATGCCGAGGCCGACCCGACCTTCGACATCGAAGGCGTGGACGCCGCGCACAAGGTCACGCTGATGAGCGCGATTGCGTTCGGCATCCCCGTGCAGTTCGACAAGGCCTACGTGGAAGGCATTACCAAGCTGGGCGCGGCCGATATCCGTTACGCCGAGCAACTGGGCTACCGCATCAAGCTGCTGGGCATCACCAAGCGCGCCGAAAAGGGCATTGAGCTGCGCGTGCACCCCAGCCTGGTGCCCACCAAGCGCCTGATTGCCAATGTGGAAGGCGCCATGAACGCCGTGGTGGTGCAGGGCGATGCCGTGGGCACCACGCTGTACTACGGCAAGGGCGCGGGCAGCGAGCCCACCGCCAGCGCGGTGATTGCCGACCTGGTGGACATTACCCGCTTGCACACCGCCGACCCAGAGCACCGCGTGCCGCACCTGGCCTTCCAGGCCAATACCCTGGCCGATGCCATGGGCCAACTGCCTGTGCTGCCCATGAGCGAGGTGGTCACCAGCTACTACCTGCGCCTGCGCGTGGCCGACCAGGCCGGCGTGCTGGCCACCGTCACGGGCCTGCTGGCAGGCGCTGGCGTGAGCATTGACGCCGTGCTGCAACGCGAAGCCGACGAAGTGGGCGGCGAGGGATCGACGCAGACCGACCTGATCATCCTGACCCACGACACCCGCGAAGGCACGATGGACGCCGTGATCGCCCAGATGCAGGCCCTGCCCACGGTGCTGGCCCCCATCACCCGCATTCGCAAGGAAGAGTTGAACTGAGCCTAGCGCCCAGTGCCAATCCCTGCCATGCAAGCTCGTCGCCATGCCCACCCTTGTCGCAGTCCTCACTTTGGTGGCTTTGCTCAAGCTGTCCCTGGTCGACCTGCCGCGCTGGCATCTGGCATTCTGGTTTGGGCTGCTGGTGGGGTTGGCGCTGATGGGGGCCATGCCGCGCTTGCAGGCGCTGGCCAATGGCGTCGGCAGCTTTTTGGCAGCGTGGCTTTACTTTGCGCTGCTCGAGCGCACCGACAATTTCGAGGACAAGCCACTGCACTGGCTCATCCTGATCGGCGGCTTCGTGCTGCTGATCGCTTCACGTTTTTACCTTGATATCCGCGTGTACGGCATCAGTCTATGACGCACTCAGACGGGACACTTTCATGAAATACCTCAGCACCCGCGGCCACGCAGACCGCAAACAGTTTTGCGACATCCTGCTCGAAGGCCTGGCACCCGATGGTGGGTTGTACCTGCCTGAGACATACCCCAAGATCACCGGTGGTGCATTGAACAAGCTGCGCAAGGCCTACCACGAGCAGGGCTACGCCGAGCTGGCGTTTCAGATTCTGTCGCTGTACATCGACGACATCCCCGCTGCGGACCTCAAGGCCATCTGCGCCAAGACCTACACCGCCGAAGTGTTTGGCACGGGCGAGATCGTGCCCCTGCGCCACCTTGAAGACGGCCTGTGGCTCGAAGCCCTGTCCAACGGCCCTACGCTGGCCTTCAAGGACATGGCCATGCAGTTGCTGGGCAACCTGTTCGAATATGAACTGGGCCGCCGTGGCGAGCAGCTCAACATCCTGGGCGCCACCAGCGGCGACACCGGCAGCGCCGCCGAATACGCGATGCGCGGCAAAGAGGGCGTGCGTGTGTTCATGACCAGCCCGCACGGCCGCATGAGCGCCTTCCAGCAGGCGCAGATGTTCAGCCTGCAAGACGCGAACATCCACAACATCGCCATCGAAGGCGTGTTTGATGACTGCCAGGACATCGTCAAGGCCGTCTCCAACGACCACGCCTTCAAGGCCAAGTACAAGATCGGCACCGTCAACTCCATCAACTGGGCGCGCCTGTTGGCGCAGGTGGTGTACTACTTTGCGGGCTACATCCAGGCCACCGAGACCAACAGCCAGAAGGTCAGCTTCACCGTGCCCTCGGGCAACTTTGGCAACGTGTGCGCAGGCCATGTGGCGCGCATGATGGGCCTGCCGATTGCCAAGCTGGTGGTGGCGACGAATGAGAACGACGTGCTCGACGAGTTCTTCCGCACCGGCGTGTACCGCGTGCGCAGCAGCGCCGACACGCACGAAACGTCGAGCCCCTCGATGGACATCAGCAAGGCCAGCAACTTCGAGCGCTTCATTTTTGACCTGCTGGGCCGTAACGGCCAGCGCACGAACGCGTTGTTTGCCAAAGCGCTGCCCGCCTACGGCCGTTTTGACCTCAGCGCCGAACCGCTGTTTGCTGATGCCGCCAAGAAATACGGCTTTGAAAGTGGCAAGAGCACCCACGCAGACCGCCTGGCCACCATCCGTGACAACTTTGAGCGCCACGGCGTCACCATCGACACCCACACCGCCGACGGCGTGAAGGTGGCCCGCGAGCACCACAAGGACCCCAAGGTGCCCATGATCGTGCTGGAGACGGCCTTGCCCATCAAGTTTGCCGAAACCATCATTGAAGCCCTGGGCCACGCGCCCGAGCGGCCCGCCAAGTTCGACGGCATTGAAAACCTGCCCAAGCGCGTGCAGGTCATGCCCGCCGATGTGGACCTGGTCAAAGCCTACATCGAGCGCCACTGCGCGCCCGCTGTGCTGGGCTGATGGCGGCGTGCCCGTGCCGTCCCGCTGCGCCTGTGTGGGCGGGCGGGGGCGGTAGCGGGGGGCTCAAGTTTTGAATAAAAAATGCCCCTAGCGCTTACTAGTTAAGCGCTAGCAGCTATAAATAGCATAGCTAATCAAGGAGCATTGGATGAAGGTTGTAGGCTTTGCCGGGTTCTCCGGCAGCGGCAAAACCACCCTGGTCGAGCAACTCATTCCCGAGCTGCGCATGCGCGGCCTGCGGGTGTCGGTGGTCAAGCACGCCCACCACAGCTTCGACATTGACCATCCCGGCAAAGACACCTACCGCCACCGCGAGGCTGGGGCCTTTGAAGTGGTGGCCGCCTCTGACAAGCGCCTGATGCTGGTGCGCGAGTTTGAACAGCCCGCCGAGCTGAGCGTGCACCACCTGCTGGCCGAGCTGTACCAGGGCGTGGACTGGGTGCTGGTGGAAGGCTTCAAGGAAAGCGACCTGCTCAAGATCGAAGTCTGGCGCGCCCCCGAGCCCGGCCAAACGGCCAAGCCCGTGCGCTACCCTGAGGACGACTTCGTGGTGGCTGTGGCCACCGACGCGCCCACCCAGTTGCCCGAGCCCACCCAGCTGCCCTTGCTGGACCTGAACGCCCCAGCTCAGGTGGCTGAATGGCTGCTGCAATACGCCGACCGGTTTGATTACAACTGGGAACTGCACGGAGGCTCGCTGCGATGACTGCCCCCCAAAAACCTCGCCCGCCCCTGAAACCGCTGGACGACGCCCTGGCCGACCTGCTGGCCCAGGCGCACCCTTTGGTTGAGACAGAGACGGTGGCCACCTTCGATGCGGACGGCCGCGTGCTGGCGCAGGACTGCACCTCGGCCCTGCATGTGCCGCCGCAGGACAACAGCTCCATGGACGGCTACGCCGTGCGCTGCGCCGATGTGGGTGGTGCGGGCAGTGCAGGTGTTGCCCTGCCCATCACCCTTCCCGTCTCGCAACGCATTGCCGCAGGCAGCGCGGGCGAGCCGCTGGCGCCTGGCACGGCAGCCCGCATCTTCACCGGCGCGCCCGTGCCCGCAGGGGCCGATGCGGTCTTGATGCAGGAGGACTGCGAAGCGATCGCCACGGCCGAAGGTGGCGTGGCCGTGCGCGTCAACGCCGTGCCCCAGCCGGGCCAGTGGATTCGCCGAGCGGGGGAAGACATTGCCCGTGGCACCGTGGTGCTGGCCGCAGGCACGCGCCTGTCGCCGGCCGAGCTGGGCCTGGCGGCCAGCATGGGCCTGCACCAGTTGCAGGTGGCGCGCCGCCCGCGTGTGGCTTTGTTCTCTACGGGCGATGAGCTGGTCATGCCCGGCGATGTGCCGCCCGAGCAAATGCCCCCGGGCGCCATCTACAACAGCAACCGCTTTTTCTTACGCGCCATGCTGCTGCGCCTGGGCTGCGAGGTGACCGACTTCGGCATCGTGCCCGACCGGCGCGACGCCACCATCGACGCCCTGCGCGAGGCCAGCGCCGCGCACGACCTGATCCTGACCAGCGGCGGCGTGAGCGTGGGCGAGGAAGACCACATCAAGCCCGCCGTTGAATCCCTGGGCCGCCTGGACCTGTGGCAGATCGCCATGAAGCCGGGCAAGCCCTTTGCGTACGGCACCGTGGGCCAGGCCCACTTCATGGGGCTGCCGGGCAACCCGGTGTCCAGCTTCGTCACCTTCGGGCTGTTGGTGCGGCCCTTTGTGCTGCGCCTGCAGGGGGTGAGTGATGTTGCTCCTAAAAGAATAGCTGCCACCGCTCGTTTCGATTGGCCTAGGGCCGATAAACGCCGTGAATTCTTGCGCGTGCGCCACCATGCAGAAGGTGGGCTGGAGCTGTTCAACAACCAAAGCTCTGGCGTGCTCACCTCGGCCGCCTGGGGCGATGGCGTGGTGGACAACCCTGCGGGCCAGACCATTGCAGCGGGCGACACGGTGCAGTACATCGCGTTCTCAGAGCTGCTGTCATGACAGCGCGCCCGCACGCCATCCACCTGGAAATGTTCCGATGATGAAAACCATCACCGTCCGCTACTTCGCCTCCATCCGCGAGGCCATTGGGCAAGGCAGCGAGTCGGTTCAAACCGCGGCCGCCACCCTGGGCACTTTGCGCGATGAACTCATCGCCCGGGGCGGCGCCCACTCCACCAGCCTGGCCCGTGGCCGGGCGGTGCGCATGGCGCTGAACCAGAACCTCAGCGACGAGGCCGCCGTGCTGGCCGATGGCGCCGAGGTGGCTTTTTTCCCGCCCGTGACGGGCGGTTGATGGGCCCAGCCAGGCCACCCACGTCAGGGGACTCAAAATCCCCCGACTTTGCCCTGGTCTAGCCCTTGCTCAGCGGGCTTCCAGCCAGTTCTTGAGCGGCTGGCTGGCCCAGGCCTTGGCCTCTTCCCCCACAAACATCTTGGGCGCCGATGCCGCCAGGCGCTTGCGCTTTTCCTGGGCCTGGATGGACTTTTGTGCCGCGCCCATCCAGTCCGTGATCGACAGCTGCTCGGCGCCTGCCTGGTTGAACAGCGCGTCGGCAAAGAAGGTGTGTTCGCCGGGGTACTGGCATTTGAAGGACGTCTTGTGCACGTCGGTGGCCGTCAGCACCACGCGGTTGGGCGCGCGCAGGGGCTCCAGAAAGGCGCCGCTGTAGCAGGCCGACAGCACCACCAGCGTGGGCGTCTTGGCCAAGGGGGCCAGCGCATCGCTCAGGGCGCGGGCGGTCAACGGGGCGGCGTTTTTGCCTGCGATGTTGATGTTCAGCGTGCCGGGGTTGGCGTGGGTGGAGATCAGCAGCATCACCCGGTCTTGCGGCCGGGCCACTTCGGCCATCTTGGTCATCACCAGTTCAAAGTTCTCCAGCGTGGCTTGGGGCCAATCGCTGGTTTGGGTGCTGGCCTGGTCGCGCGCGGGGTTGGCCAGCTTCAGGATGAGGGCGTTGGGGTCGATTTGCTTGGCCAGCTTTTCAGCGGCCAGCACGTCGTTGCGGAAGGCCTTGGCCTGCGAATGCATGGCAAAGCCCGCAAAGATCAGCCGGGGTGGGGGCACGGGTGCGGGTGCTTCGGCTGCTGGGGGCGGGGGTGGTGCCACGGGCTCCGGCACAGGCTCGGGGGCTGTGGCGCAGCCTGTGGCGAGCAGGGCGGCACACAAGGTGGCATAGAGGGCCGTGGCAGACAGAAGACCCCGGCGGGAGGAGGCGAATGCGGTGGAGAGCATGGTCGTTTTTTGGCGAAGTGTGATGAATGGATGCATGGCCCGCAGGCTGCGGGTACTGCGGCCATGGGGTTGTTTGGCCGGGCATTGTGGTGAGTCCCGAATGGCGCTGAGCCCTGTGCGGCTTGCAGCGGCTGGGCCCGAGGCAGTGCCCTGGGTGCGGCCAGCGCCGTATCGTAAGTGACGGTAAAAAGGGCCTTTTGTCCCGTTACAGTGCGTTTGTTACAGGTTTTTGGAGGCCCAGGGCAGGCATGCCCAGCGCTGCCAGCTATGGAAACGATAGCGTTGTAACAAAAAAGCCGGCGCATGCGCCGGCTTCAAGGATGTGTGGCATTTGTCACAAAAACCACAACGGGAAGGAGGTGGGGGCTCTTGCCCCCGCTTCACGGCCCTGGTCAGGCCATGGATGCTGCGGGCGCCAGGGGCAGCCTCGGCTGTGCCAAGCGTTGCGCGTGCCGCCAGGCCCGGCGCAGCACCGGGGGCGACCAGGCTTCTTCGGGGATCAATAAAAAGCGTTGGGCGCGCATCGTCCTGCCCAGGGCGATCTGGCTGGTGACCACGGCCATGGGGATGGCCAGGGCCAGCGGCACACCCACGGGGGCCAGCCACAGCAGTGCGCCGCTGTCGATGGCACCAATGCCCGCAGCCAACAGGGCGATCACGGCGGTCATGGGCGCGAGCTGGGCCATGGCGTGGCGCCAGGGCACGGCTTGGGCCTCACGCGGGGGCGACTTCCATTCCAGCGCGATGCCGGTGAGGGCCACCAGCACGAACAGCGAGTGCGCCAGCATGCGCACCGGCGCTTGCAGGATGGCCAGCGTGCTCTCGAGCACAGCGCTTTTGAGCAGGCTCAGCGCACCGCCGTACTGCGCCTGCTCGTTGCGCATGAACACCGCCAGCACGCCTAGCACGCGGGGCAGGAACAGCATGCTCAACGTCCAGGCCCACAGCGCCAGCAACTCGGCGGGCAGGATGTGCCAGTCGGCCAGCACGGGCGCGCCAGACACCCACAGGGCCGTGCCCAGCGTCATGAAGGCCAGCCACAGCGGGGCCGATAGGTAGGCCATCGCGCCGGTCACAAACATCGAGCGGTGCACCATGTGCAGCCCTGGCTCGGCCATCAGGCGCGCGTTTTGCAGGTTGCCCTGGCACCAGCGGCGGTCGCGCTGCAGCTCGGCCAGCAGGTCGGGCGGTTGCTGCTCGTAGCTGCCCACCAGGTCGGCCACCAGCCACACGTGGTAGCCCGCGCGGCGCATCAGGGCGGCTTCCACAAAGTCGTGGCTCATGATGCCGCCCGACAACCCGCCCTTGCCCGCAATGGGCGCCAGCGCGCAGTGCTGCATGAAGGGCGCGACGCGGATGATGGCGTTGTGCCCCCAGTAATGCGATTCGCCCAGCTGCCAGAACTGCATGCCCAGCGTGAACAGCCGCCCTGTGACGCGCGAGGCAAACTGCTGTGCACGCGCATGCAGCGTGACATGGCCAATGGCCTGCGTGGCCGTCTGGATGATGCCGGCCTGCGGGTGGGCTTCCATCAGCTTGGCCATGGAGACGATGCACTCGCCGCTCATCACGCTGTCGGCGTCCAGCACCACCATGTAGCGGTAGTCCTTGCCCCAGCGGCGGCAGAAGTCGGCCACGTTGCCCGCCTTGCGGTGGGTGCGACGCTTGCGCAGGCGGTAGTACACCTGCACCTGGGGTGGCTGGCCGTGGGCGGCCAGCGCGCTGCGCAGGTCTTCCCAGGCCGCGCGCTCGGCACGGGCGATGTCGCTGTCGTAGCTGTCAGACAGCACGAACACGTCGAACGTGGCGCCATGGCCTGTGGCCGCCACCGATTCGCAGGTGGCGCGCAGCCCGGCAAACACCGTGGCCACGTCTTCATTGCAGATGGGCATGATGATGGCGGTGCGGGCCTCGGGCGCTAGCACGTGGTCCGCCACGCTCTGCGCCGACAGCGCATGCCGATCGCCCCGCAGCATGACCCAAAAGCCCATCATGCCGGTGACAAAGCCCGACACCACCCAGGCCGACAGCAGTGCAAACAACGCAATCTGCCCATAGCCCAGCCAGGCGTTGTCGTAGTGCGGCTGCACCTGGGCAAACAGCAGGCTGGCCAGGGTGGTGCTGGCCAGCACCAGCAGTGCAAAGGTCCAGCGGCGGCGCTGTGCCGCGGCTTGCCAGGGTTGGGGCGCCTGCTTGGGTTGCGCTGTGTGGGCTGCGGCGGTGCGGCCTGTCAGCGCAC